>JBKPSU010000174.1:0-15235 GCA_046735135.1 Actinomycetota bacterium | reverse complement strand
CCCATGACCTCCGCGCCGATGCGCCCGCCGCGAAACGCGCACGTGGCCAACACCGTCGGGTCCTCGTCGGGCACCTCGACGACGAGGGCACGCTCAGCCCCCGATGTCACGTGCAGCACGCCGGGAATCGCGCCCCGGCGGCCGGTGATCTCGGCGTCGTCGGCGTCGACCTGGAGTTGCGGGGTGTCGATGATGCCGGGCGCGATGGCGTTGAGGGTGATGTGGTCGGGCACCAGTTCGCGGCGCTGCACGTGTTGGCGCCCGCGGAGTAGATCAGCAGGCCGATCTCGATGTCGGCCGTCGCCTGGAAAGCCGGTCGGCGCCGTCGGGATCGACGAGATCGACCGCGATCGTGCGTACCTCGACGCCGTGGCCGCGGCAGGACTCAGCGGTGACTTCCAGCGGCCCGGGCTTGCGGGCGAGTAGAACCAGATTCAGTCCGGCGGCCGCGAGCTGTCGGGCGAATTCCGCGCCGACACCCTCGGAACCGCCCGCGATAACCGCCCACGGGCCGTAGTTGACAAGCTCAGTCACCGCTCGATCGTGCCCTGCCGGGCCAGAAATGCGCGCCCGCGCGGCGAAATTCGATACCCGATATCGAGGCTGATGGTCAGCCCGAGGCCCTTGAGCTGGCGTACCCGGCGCTTGAACCTCGGCGTGTCGAGGCCGACGCCGGTGGCCAGGTCCGGGGCGCGCACCGCCTCGTTGGCGGCGATCAGCTCCAGGTACTGCCGCGTCCACGGGGCCTCCGCGGCGTCGTCCCACCGCCGCAACCGCGCGCTGACGGCGTCGACGTCGGCCTCGCTGAGTTGGTCGTCGGCCGCGAGGTCCGGCCGCTCGTCGGGCGCCAGATACGACACCGCGATGGCGTAGGTGTGCCGGGCGGCCCTGCGATCGAGGTCCTTCTGCGCGGATCTCGCGTCGGGATACCCTGCTGCCCGGGCCTGAGCTGCGGTCACCCGGTGGCTGCCGGGGTATTCGGTGACGGCGTCGATGCGGATCGTGCCCGTCGGAGTCCGCTGTGTGCCGCCCGGTTTGGCGCGTGGAACATCCCAGCGCCGCAACACAAGCGTGATGCTGCCGTTTGCGATCCCTTCGGCCGTGTCGCGGTTCAGCAGCACGGGTGTGACCCTACGATCACCCGGTGGCTGATCGCTATGGCTCCGATGTTCTCGCCAACAACCCGCACAAAAAGGCCCGGTCCATCGAAGTGCCGGTCGAGATCGGCATGGTCGTCGAGGACGCCCAGACCGGATACGTGGGTGCGGTGGTCCGAATCGAGTACGGGCGAATGGAACTCGAGGACCGCCGCGGTCGACGCAAGCCGTTTCCGGTCGGCCCCGGATACCTGATCGACGGCAGGCCGGTGATCCTGACGACGCCGCGACGGGATGCGCCCCGCGCGTCGACGCGCACCGCATCGGGCTCCGTCGCAGTGGCAGGCGCGAAAGCCAAGGTGGCCCTTGCCAGTCGGATCTACGTCGAGGGCCGCCACGACGCCGAGCTCGTCGAGCAGGTCTGGGGAGACGATCTTCGGATCGAGGGCGTCGTCGTCGAGTATCTCGGGGGCGTCGACGATCTGGTCGGGATCGTCGAGGAGTTCGAGCCGGGGCCCGGCCGACGGTTGGGCGTGCTCGTCGACCACCTGGTCGCGGGGTCAAAGGAGGCTCGGATCGCCGACGGGATGCGGCGCGGGCCTGGCGGCGCGCACACGTTGGTGGTCGGCCACCCGTTCATCGACATCTGGCAGGCCGTCAAACCGGAAAGGCTCGGCATCACGGCGTGGCCCGTCGTGCCGCGCGGGGTCGACTGGAAGAAGGGGGTCTGCCGGGCACTCGGATGGCCGCACACGCAGCAGGCTGACACCGCACGGGCGTGGCACCGGATTCGCGGCCGGGTGCGCGACTGGAGCGACCTCGAACCCGCCCTGATCGGCCGCGTCGAGGAACTCATCGACTTCGTCACGGGCCCGCAGTCATAGTGCCGTGGTAAGCAGAGAGCGTGTCAGACGGTCTCTTTGACGTCCCCGGCGAGTCCACCTCGACCGGAGGTGCAACAGGCCCGGCAGGCGCCTCGTCCCCGCTGGCGGTGCGGATGCGACCGGCGTCCCTCGACGAAGTTCTGGGCCAGGATCACCTGCTGCAGCCCAACTCGCCGATGCGCCGACTGGTCGAGGGGTCGGGTGCGGCGTCGGTCATCCTCTACGGCCCGCCTGGCACGGGCAAGACCACGCTGGCGTCGCTGATCTCGCAGGCCACCGGCCGCAGGTTCGAGGCGCTGTCCGCGCTGTCGGCGGGGGTGAAGGAGGTCCGCGCGGTCATCGATGTTGCCCGCCGGGCTGCCGCGCACGGCGAGCAGACCGTGCTGTTCATCGACGAGGTGCACCGGTTTTCGAAGACCCAACAGGACGCGCTGTTGTCGGCCGTCGAGAACCGGGTGGTGCTGCTGGTGGCGGCCACCACCGAGAACCCGTCGTTCTCCGTCGTCGCCCCGCTGTTGTCGCGGTCGCTGATCCTGCAATTGCAGCCGCTCACCGCCGATGACGTCCGCGCCGTGGTCAAGCGCGCCATCGACGACCCCCGCGGCCTCGGCGGAAGAGTCGAGGTCGCCGACGATGCGATGGAGCTCTTGGTGCAGCTGTCGGCGGGCGACGCCAGGCGGGCGCTGACGGCTCTGGAGGTGGCGGCCGAAGCGGGCGGCAAGGTCACCGTCGAGACGATCGAGCAGTCGCTGGACAAGGCCGCCGTCAGATACGACCGCGACGGCGATCAGCACTACGACGTGATCAGCGCGTTCATCAAGTCCGTACGCGGGTCCGACGTCGACGCCGCCCTGCACTACCTGGCGCGGATGCTGGTCGCGGGGGAGGATCCGAGGTTCGTCGCGCGCAGGCTGATGATCCTTGCCAGCGAGGACATCGGGATGGCCGACCCGACGGCACTGCAGACGGCGGTCGCCGCCGCGCAGACGGTCGCGTTGATAGGCATGCCTGAGGCGCAACTCACGCTGGCGCACGCCACCGTCCATCTGGCTACTGCGCCGAAGTCCAACGCCGTCACGACGGCCCTTGGTGCGGCGATGAGCGACGTGCGGGAGGGCAAGGCCGGTCTGGTGCCCACGCACCTGCGCGACGGGCACTATTCCGGCGCGGAAGCCCTTGGGAACGCGATCGGCTACAAGTACGCACACGACGACCCGGACGGTGTTGTGCCGCAACAGTATCCACCCGACGAACTGGTCGGGGTCGACTACTACCAGCCGACGAGCCACGGCGCGGAGCGGGAGATCGCGGGCAGGCTGGACAAGCTGCGGGCGATCATTCGCCGGCGACGCTGACCGCATGCGGAGCCCTTGACACCCACCTAATCCGCATCTACCTTGGTATTCAACCAGATAATTGATCAAACACAGGGTTGATAATTGGGCAGTGATGGGGAAGCGGACGGGCGGATGGACCGCGCCTTCATGGCGCTCGCCGACCCGATTCGACGAGCCATGGTGGCGCGACTGTCCCGTGGGCCTGCGACGGTCAACGAGTTGGCCGCACCGTTCGAGATCACCAAACAAGCGGTGTCCAAGCACATTCAGGTGCTCGAGCAAGCGGGTGTTGTCACGCGGACCCGTGACGCGCAACGTCGTCCGGTCCATCTCGACGCGGCGGCGCTGGAGGGGCTGACGGCATGGATCGACCGGTATCGGCTTGACGCCGAACGCAATTACCGCCGGCTGGACGCACTGCTGGCGGCGATGTCCGACACGACAGAGAAAGGGAAAGAACAATGACGAACGCACTCGACCTTCAGGCTCCGGTCGACACCCTGGCGATGGAGTTCACGCGCGAGTTCGACGCTCCCGTTGAGGCGCTGTTCCGCGCGCATGCCGACCCGGAACTGGTCAAGCAGTGGCTCGGGCCGCACGGCCTCGAGATGCAGATCGAGGAGTGGAACTTCAAAACCCATGGCGGCTATCGGTATGTGCACTCGACAGAGCACGGTGACTTCCGCTTCAACGGCACGTTCCACACCGTGCGCGAGAACGAATTCGTCGTTCAGACTTTCGAATTCGAGGGTGCACCGGACATGGTCAACATCGAATTCATGTGGTTCGAGGATCTCGGCGGTGGCCGCAGCCGGTTGCGCGGCCGATCCATCTGCCCGAATACCGAAGCCCGTGACGCGCTGCTGTCGTCCGGCATGGAGGGCGGCATGACCGAGGGCTACGAGAAGCTCGATGTGTTGTTGAAGTCGCTATAGCAGGGCATTTTTCGCATAAGCAAGCCCGGCGGCCAGGGGTGCCGCCGGGCTTGCTTATGGACGTGGTTTAGCGGAAAACGCCGCGGCGCCGAGTGCCCATCACGCCGCCACGCCTGCGGCCCATAAGAGCCGACACCAGGGCGACGCCGATTGCCGCCACGATGACCTGGACCAGCAGTTCCAGCCAGTCGATGCCTGAGGTGGCGGTCGGAATGCCAAGTGCCCGGGCGATCGCCGTGCCGATGAAGGCCGAGACGATGCCGACGAGGATGGTGACGAGCATGCCGATGGGCTGCTTGCCCGGAACCAGCAGCCGGCCAAGGACGCCGACCACGATGCCGATGAGAATGGCAGTGATGATGCCGGTGATTGTCATATTTCCTCCAGGAGCGGTGGTTAGGTGGAGATGAAATACCCTCGCCGCCCGCCTAATAAACGCCCGCGTCAATCAACCGGTACCGGCGTTCAGATCACGCCATCTCGGGAAGACGTAGATGGGCCAGCGTCAGCTCGAACTCGCCGACGTCCAAGATGTCCGCCCCGATCTCGCGTGTCCTCGCATTGCGGAGTTCCCTTGCGTTTTCCTGATTGCGGTCCATGGCCTCGCGGCTGTCGAAAGTCGCCGACGAGACGCCCCTGCCGGTGTCGCGGTTGACAAGGAAGCTCGCACTGCAAAACCCCTCGAGATCCTCGAGAGCGGGCAGTACGGAAGTCCGGTAGAACTCGATGGCCCGGTCGACCTGATCGCGTGGCACCTTTATCCATGTCGTGCGCACGCATGCGCCATCACCGGATCGATGCTCGCGGTGCATCGCCCCGATCTCCCACTGGTCGACGTTGACGTCGCCACCAAATCGCTTACCCGCCTGTTCGCGCAGCGGCGCGGCCAGATCCGTGCTGAGGCGAACGGCGTCCTCGGTCTCCCAGGCGCTCGTGGCAATGCATTGGCCGGACTCTCGGTCCACCAACAGCGAAAGGCCGACATAGCCGTCCATGGCTTTCAATGCCGGCATGACCTCGTCGCGGACAAAGGCGATCCCGTCGTCGATGGACGAGGGTTGCGCCTGGATAGTGGTAGAGCGTGCGTACACGGTCCACCCCCCTTTGATCTGGGGCGGCGCCCCGGCGGCGCCACCCACCGTGAATCAGCTTCCTCTGGGAAGGCGCTCCGTTCAAGGTCCGTAGGCTCGACTAGGTGGACACCGATGTAATCGAGATCGACACCGCGAGGCGCCGCATCGTCGATCTGACCGACGAAGTCCGCTCTTTCTGCGCCGGCCACAAGGATGGCCTCTGCAACGTGTTCGTGCCCCATGCCACCGCCGGTGTGGCGATCATCGAGACAGGTGCCGGGTCAGACGACGACCTGGTGGACACCCTGGAGCGACTGTTGCCGCGGGACGACCGCTACCAGCACTCCCACGGCTCGCCCGGCCACGGCGCTGACCATGTGCTGCCCGGACTGGTTGCGCCCTCGGTCACGGTGCCGGTTCAGGGCGGTCAACCGCTGCTGGGAACATGGCAGAGTGTCGTCCTCGTTGACCTGAACAGGGATAATCCGCGTCGGTCGGTGCGGTTGAGCTTCATAAACGGGTGATGACGCCACGACAAATCAGCCCGGTAGTGTAGTGCGGTCGATTGATCATGGCTGACACCGAGAACAACGAGGACAGCAGCAAGTGCAGACACACGAGATCAGGAAGCGATTCCTCGATCACTTCGTGACGGCGGGCCACACCGAGGTACCCAGTGCTTCGGTGATACTCGACGACCCCAACCTGCTTTTCGTCAACGCGGGCATGGTCCAGTTCGTGCCTTATTTCCTCGGGCAGCGCACTCCGCCGTGGGACCGCGCCACCAGCATCCAGAAGTGCATCCGCACGCCGGACATCGACGAGGTCGGCATCACCACCCGGCACAACACTTTCTTTCAGATGGCGGGGAACTTCAGCTTCGGCGACTACTTCAAAAAGGGCGCCATCGAACTGGCCTGGACGCTGCTGACCAACCCCGTCGACCAGGGCGGCTATGGCTTCGATCCCGAAAAGCTCTGGGCCACAGTCTATCTGGACGACGACGAGGCGGCCGACCTGTGGCGGGAGGTCACCGGCATACCCGCCGAGCGGATCCAACGCCGCGGCATGGCCGACAACTACTGGTCGATGGGCATCCCCGGCCCATGCGGTCCGTCGTCGGAGATCTATTACGACCGCGGACCGGAGTACGGCGAAGAGGGCGGTCCAATTGCCAACGAGGACCGCTACATCGAGATCTGGAACCTCGTGTTCATGCAGAACGAGCGCGGCGAGGGCACCTCGAAGGACGACTTCGAAATCCTCGGGCCGCTGCCGCGCAAGAACATCGACACGGGCATGGGTGTTGAACGCGTGGCCTGTCTGCTGCAGGGCGTCGACAACGTCTACGAGACGGACCTGCTGCGTCCGGTCATCGATGCCGTGGCAGCCGTCGCGCCGCGCGGCTACGCCAAAGGCAATCACGACGACGATGTGCGCTACCGGATCATCGCCGACCACACGCGCACGGCGGCGATCATCATCGCCGACGGCGTCAGCCCCGGTAACGAGGGCCGTGGATATGTGTTGCGTCGGTTGCTGCGCCGCATCATCCGCTCCGCCAAACTGCTGGGCGTGGATCAGCCGATCATGGCCGATCTCATGGCCACGGTGCGCGACGCGGTGGGACCGTCGTATTCGGAATTGGTCAGCGACTTCGATCGCATACAACGCATCGCGGTGGCCGAGGAGACCGCGTTCAACCGCACGCTGGCTTCGGGTTCGCGGTTGTTCGACGAGGCCGCGCAGGCGACGAAGAAGTCGGGCAACTCGGTGATCTCCGGCACCGACGCCTTCACGCTGCACGACACGTACGGTTTCCCGCTCGAACTGACCCTCGAGATGGCCGCCGAGGCCGACTTGAGCGTCGATGAGGAAGGCTTCCGAGGCCTGATGGCCGAGCAGCGGCAACGCGCCAAGGCCGACGCCGCGGCCCGCAAGCAGGCGCACAGCGATCTGTCTGCCTACCGGGACCTGATCGACACCGGCCCGACCGAGTTCACCGGATTCGACGAATTATCAACCGAGGCAAGAATTCTCGGAATATTCGTAGACGGCAAGCGTGTTCCCGTCGTGGGCCACGGGACGAATGAGGGCGAACGCGTCGAGTTGATCCTCGACCGCACACCGTTCTACGCGGAGTCCGGCGGCCAGATCGCCGACGAGGGCAGCATCACCGGGACCGCCGCGTCCGGGACCGCCAAAGCGGCAGTGACCGACGTCCAGAAGATCGCCAAGACGCTGTGGGCGCACCGCGCCAATGTCGAGTCCGGCGAGTTCGTCGAGGGCGACAAGGTCGTCGCGGCCGTCGACCCGCGGTGGCGCCACGGCGCGACTCAGGGGCATTCCGGCACTCACATGGTGCACGCGGCGCTGCGACAGGTGTTGGGTCCCAACGCTGTTCAGGCGGGCTCGTTGAACCGCCCCGGCTATCTGCGCTTCGACTTCAACTGGCAGGGCGCGCTGACCGAAGATCAACGTACGCAGATCGAAGAGGTCACCAATGAGGCCGTCGAGGCCGACTACGAGGTGCACAGCTTCACGACCGAACTCGATAAGGCCAAGTCGATGGGTGCGATGGCACTGTTCGGCGAGGCGTATCCCGACGAGGTGCGGGTGGTCGAGATCGGCGGGCCCTTCTCGCTGGAGCTCTGCGGAGGCACGCATGTGCGCAATTCCGCGCAGATCGGCCCCGTCACGATTCTCGGCGAGTCCTCCGTCGGATCCGGCGTTCGACGCGTCGAGGCTTACGTTGGGCTGGATTCGTTCCGCCACCTCGCCAAGGAGCGGGCGCTGATGGCGGGGTTGGCCTCGTCGCTGAAGGTGCCGTCAGACGAGGTCCCTGCGCGGGTCGCGCAACTGGTGGACCGGCTGAAATCCGCTGAGAAGGAACTCGACCGGATGCGGCTGGCCGGTGCGCGGGCCGCGGCGGTGAACGCTGCCGCCGGTGCGGAGCTGATCGGTAAGGTCCGTGTCGTGGCGCAGCGAATGGCGACCGGGACGTCGGCTGCGGACCTTCGCAGCCTGGTCGGTGACATCCGCGGCAAGGTGGGCTCCGATCCGGCGGTCATCGCGCTGATAGCCGAGGGAGACAACGACACCGTGCCGTTCGTGGTGGCGGTCAACCCTGCCGCCCAGGATCTCGGCCTGAAGGCCAACGAGCTGGTCAAGCAGCTGGGTGCGGCGGTGAATGGCCGCGGCGGTGGCAAGGCGGACCTGGCGCAGGGCTCGGGCAAGGGAGTCGAGGGGATTGACGGGGCACTCGCCGCGCTGCGCGCGGAGATAGGCCGGAGCTAGCCACGTGGCCAACCAAGAGCACCGTCTGCCGGATCGGCCCGGAGGCGACGATCCCGGACGGGGCCGTCGGCTGGGCGTCGACGTCGGAAGCGTCCGCATCGGCGTCGCTGTGAGCGACCCCGACGGCATTCTGGCTACACCGGTGGAGACGATCCGCCGCGACCGCACAGATCGCCACGCGCGGCGGCTGGCCCAACTCGTGACCGAACTGGAGGCGGTGGAAGTGGTTGTCGGGCTGCCGCGAACGCTCGCCGACCGGACCGGACCCTCCGCGGAGGACGCCATCGCAGTCGCCGAGGAGTTGGGGCGCCGCGTCGCACCCGTGCCGGTGCGACTGGCCGATGAGCGGCTGACGACCGTGAGCGCGCAGCGCTCGCTTCGGGAAGCGGGCGTGCGGGCCAGGGGACAACGCGCGATGATCGACCAGGCCGCAGCCGTCGGCATCCTGCAGAGCTGGCTGGACCAGCGGCGGGTGACCCTCGATGAGGTCGGCAATGCCTGACGCCTGGGAACGCGAACGCCCGCAGCCCGTGGCGGTCGGGCCGCCGCGGCGCCGCATGAGCCGCGCGCAGCGCATGCGCGAGGCGCGCCGCCGCCGCCGCCGCAGGGTCGTTCGCGTCTTCACGCTCAGTGTGTTCATCGTGATCGTGGTCGGTGCAGTCTTCCTCGGTTCGCGGTTGTGGCACACGGTGTTCGGGCAGGGCGGTGACTACTCCGGCGATGGGAAATCCGACGTCGTCGTCCAGGTTCACGACGGTGATTCGACGACGGCCATCGCCAAGACGCTGGAAGAGCACAAGGTGATTGCGACGACGAAAGCCTTCGTGAATGCCGCCCTGGGCAACTCCGCGATTGAGTCCATCCAGCCGGGCTTCTACAAGCTGCGTACCGAGATACCCGCTGCGGATGCCGTTGGGCGGCTTGCAGATCCGCAGAATCGCGTGGGCAAGCTCGTCATCCCGGAAGGGCGCCAGCTCGATGACATCCGGGACGTCAAGACGAACGCCGTCACCGATGGCATCTTCACGTTGATCTCGAACGCGACCTGCGTGGACCTCGACGGCGACCGTCACTGTGTCTCGGCCGACGACCTACGCGACGCTGCAGGCGGCGCCTCGCTGTCGGAGTTGTCGGTACCCGAATGGGCGACCAAGCCGGTCCAGGCCATGGGTGGCGACCATCGCAGGCTCGAGGGTCTGATCGCGCCCGGCTCTTGGGACGTCGATCCCTCCGCCTCGCCGAAGGACATCCTGTCGCAGCTGATCACTGCCAGCGCTTACCAATACACGCAGGGTGGGCTGCTCGACACCGCGAAGGCGATGGGCATGTCGCCGTACCAGATCCTGACGGTGGCGTCGCTGGTGCAGCGGGAAGCCAAACCCCAGGACTTCGACAAGGTGGCCCGGGTCATCTACAACCGCTTGGTCGCGCCGGATCAAAGCAGGCTGGAGTTCGACTCCACGGTGAACTACTCCCTGGACCGCCAGGAGGTAGCCACCACCGACGCCGACCGCGGGAAGCCAACGCCGTGGAACACCTATGTGCGGCAAGGGCTTCCGGCGACACCGATCTGTTCGCCGGGTGGACCTGCGCTAACGGCGGCCGAACATCCCGCGGACGGTGACTGGTTGTACTTCGTCACCATCGACATGCAGGGCACGACGCTCTTCACCCGCGATTACCCTCAGCACCTGGCGAACATCGAACTCGCGAAGCGAAACGGTGTCCTCGACAGCGCCCGGTAACGCACGCAAGGCGGCGGTGCTCGGTTCGCCGATCGCGCATTCCCGGTCGCCGCAACTGCATCTGGCCGCCTATGGCGCGCTGGGCCTCGATGACTGGACATATGACCGCATCGAGTGCACCGCAGAGCAATTGCCGGGCGTGGTCAGTGGGCTGGGCACGGAATGGGTAGGCGTTTCGGTGACGATGCCGGGGAAATTCGCCGCACTGCGATTCGCCGATGAGCGCACCAAACGCGCGGAGTTGGTGGGCGCGGCCAACACACTGGTGCGGACGCAGGCGGGTTGGCGTGCCGACAACACCGACGTCGACGGCGTCACCGGCGCGCTGGGCGAAGCGTTGGGGCATGCGGTCGTGGTCGGTTCCGGCGGAACCGCGCCCGCCGTCGTCGTGGGCCTGGTCGAACTCGGCGCGCATCGCATCACGGTCGTCGCGCGTAACGAGGAAAAGGCCGCGCCGGCAGTGAATCTCGCAGCCACAGTAGGGGTCGAAGCGAGCTGGTGTGACGTCAACGGACCGGATCTGCGGCGTGTCGTGGCGTCGGCCGACGCGGTGGTGAACACGGTGCCTGCCGAGGCCGCTGCGAACTACGCATCCGTGCTGGCGACCACGCCCGTGCTGCTCGACGCGATCTACTACCCGTGGCCGACGCCGTTGGCATCGGCGGTCCAGGCGGCAGGTGGCAAGGTGATCAGCGGCCTGCAGATGCTGCTGCATCAGGCCTACGCGCAGGTCGAGCAGTTCACCGGATTGCCGGCGCCCAAAGAAGCGATGAGAGAAGCACTTCTCCCCGACTAACCTCGGTACATGGGGGCGGCGGTCGCCGGCGCATGCGTGCTGGCGTGGTTGACGGTGCTGGGCGCGTACGACATCTGCATGCGGCGACTGCCGAATTGGTTGACCCTGCCGGGCGCCATCGTGATCCTCGTGGTGGCCGCGGCGACCGGACGCGGTGGCCATGCCGTGGTAGGCGCGGTCGCACTCGCGGGGGTGTACCTCGTCGTCCATCTCGTCGCGCCTGCGGCCATGGGTGCCGGTGACGTCAAGCTCGCTCTGGGCGTCGGCGCGTTGACGGCATCGTTCGGCTTCGATGTGTGGACACTGGCCGCGGTAGGCGCACCTCTGCTGACCGCGGCATGGGCCTTGGTCGTCGTCCGTAGGCAGCGCACGGTGCCGCACGGCCCGTCGATGTGCCTGGCGACGGTGGCAGCCGCCATGCTCGCCATCGTCTGACCGCGAAATCGGCTTTTTGTCGAGAAAGTGCGAGTAACCGTCTACAAAACGCGGTTTTCATTGACCTGGCAGTCCGGTGTGCGCTGAACATATGCGGATTTCCGCAGGCAAAGAGCCGCGTGGGAAGATGGGACGCGTGTTGCGATGGACTACTGCCGGTGAATCCCACGGCCGCGCGCTGGTGGCCGTGGTCGAAGGCATGGTCGCCGGTGTCGAGGTCACGTCCACCGAAATAGCCTCCCAGCTCGCCCGCCGCAGGCTGGGCTACGGTCGCGGCGCACGCATGAAGTTCGAACAGGACCAGGTCACGATGCTGGCCGGTGTCCGGCACGGCGTCACCCTTGGCGGGCCGGTCGCCATCGAAATCGGCAATACCGAATGGCCGAAATGGGAAACGGTGATGGCTCCCGATCCCGTCGACGCCGCCGAACTCGAGGACGTCGCCCGCAACGAGCCGCTGACCCGCCCGCGGCCCGGCCACGCCGACTACGCAGGCATGCTCAAGTACGGCTTCGACGACGCCCGCCCGGTCCTCGAACGCGCCAGCGCCCGTGAGACCGCCGCACGCGTCGCAGCCGGCACCATCGCGCGGGCCTTTCTGCGGCAGGCCCTCGGCGTCGAGGTGCTCTCACACGTCATCTCCATCGGTGCATCCGCGCCGTACGACGGGCCGCCGCCGCAGGACTCGGATCTGGCTGCCATCGACGCCAGCCCGGTGCGCGCCTACGACAAGGACGCCGAAGCAAGGATGATCGCCGAGATCGAGGCGGCCAAGGCCGACGGCGACACCCTCGGCGGCATCGTCGAGGTCGTCGCGAACGGGCTGCCGATCGGGCTCGGCTCGTTCACCAGCGGCGACAACCGGCTCGACAGCCAGTTGGCCGGCGCGGTCATGGGCATCCAGGCGATCAAGGGTGTCGAGATCGGCGACGGCTTCGAGACGGCTCGCCGCCGCGGCAGCGTCGCCCACGACGAGATGTATCCCGGCCAGGGTGGCGTGATGCGCTCGACGAATAGGGCAGGCGGTCTCGAGGGCGGCATGACCAACGGCCAGGCGCTGCGGGTGCGGGCAGCCATGAAGCCGATCTCGACGGTGCCGCGCGCGCTGGCGACCGTCGACATGGCCACCGGCGACGAGGCGGTCGCCATCCACCAGCGGTCCGACGTGTGCGCGGTGCCCGCGGCCGGGGTGGTCGTCGAGACCATGGTTGCGCTGGTGCTCGCCCGTGCGGCGCTGGAGAAGTTCGGCGGTGACTCGCTGACCGAGACCAGAGCCAATCTCGATACCTACCTACGGTCGGTGCGCACGCGAGGAGCACAACAGCAGGATGCGGCCCGTGAGCCGAGCCAGACCGCGCAGGCGTCGGGCTGATGGCACCCAAGGCGGTATTGATCGGGCTTCCCGGTTCAGGTAAGTCGACGATCGGTCGCCGGCTCGCCAAGTCGCTGGGCGTCGCGCTTCTTGACACCGATGCGGCGATCGAACAGACGACCGGACGCACCATCGCCGACATTTTCTCCAACGACGGCGAGCAGGAGTTCCGCCGCATCGAGGAGGAGGTCATCCGCGATGCGCTGGGAAGCCACGATGGCGTGCTGTCGCTTGGTGGCGGTGCGATCACCAGTCCCGGTGTGCGCGAAGCGCTTTCCGGTCACACCGTCATCTACCTCGAGATCAGCGCCGCAGAGGGTGTGCGTCGCACCGGCGGCACCACCGTGCGGCCGCTGCTTGCCGGCGGCGATCGCGCTGAGAAGTTCCGGGCGTTGATGTCGCAGCGGGTCCCTCTGTACCGGCGCGCCGCCACGATCCGGGTGAACACCAACCGCCGCAATCCCGGAGCCGTGGTGCGCTACATCGTGTCGAAGCTGGAAAATCCGCGCAGCGAGGAGGCTCCGCCCAGACCGCGTCGGCGGCGTCGCCCGTCGTGGCGCCGCTCCCCGGTGTCGTTGACTCCCAGCCCGTCAGAGCCCAGCACGCCGGCCAGCCCTGCCGAATTGGCCCGCCGCGCCGAGGCACGGCATGACTGAACTCGGTGCGCCCGTCACCGTCGAGGTGAAGACGGTGCCCCCCTATCCGGTGGTGATCGGCACCGGCCTGATGGGGGAGTTGGGCGCCTTCCTCAACGGACGGCACAAGGTCGTCATCTTGCACCAGCCGGTGCTGACACAGACCGCCGAGGCCATCCGTACCCACCTGTCCGACAAGGGAATCGACGCGCATCGCATCGAGCTGCCTGACGCGGAAGCGGGCAAGGATCTGCCGGTGGTCGGGTTCATCTGGGAGGTGCTCGGGCGCATCGGCGTCGGCCGCAAAGACGCCATAGTCAGCCTCGGCGGGGGAGCCGCGACCGATGTGGCGGGGTTCGCCGCAGCGACGTGGTTGCGTGGTGTGGACATCGTGCACGTCCCGACGACGTTGCTCGGCATGGTGGATGCCGCCGTCGGCGGAAAGACCGGAATCAACACCGACGCGGGCAAGAACCTGGTCGGCGCGTTCCACCAGCCCGCCGCCGTCCTCGTCGACCTCGCGACGCTGGAAACGTTGCCGCGCAACGAAATCGTCGCGGGCATGGCGGAGATCGTGAAGGCCGGTTTCATCGCCGACCCAGTCATCCTGGACCTCATCGAGGCCGATCCCGAGGCCGCCCTCGACCCGACCGGCGAAGTCCTGCCGGAGCTGATCCGTCGTGCCGTCGCCGTCAAGGCCGAGGTGGTCGCCGCCGACGAGAAGGAATCGCAACTGCGCGAAATCCTCAACTACGGCCACACTTTGGCGCACGCCATCGAGCGCAGGGAGCGCTACCAGTGGCGGCACGGCGCCGCGGTCTCGGTGGGCTTGGTGTTCGCCGCGGAACTCGGCAGGCTGGCGGGACGGCTCGACGACGCGACCGCGGATCGGCACCGTGCGATCCTCACCTCGCTCGGCCTTCCGGTCCGCTATGACGCCGACGCGCTCCCGCAGTTGCTCGAATACATGGCCGGTGACAAGAAGACGCGCTCTGGCGTGCTGCGCTTCGTCGTTCTCGACGGGCTGGCCAAGCCGGGGCGGCTGGAGGGCCCGGATCCGTCCCTGCTGGCCGCGGCGTACGCGGAGGTGGGACGGCAGTGACGACGGTGAATGTGTTCAACGGCCCCAACCTGGGTCGGCTCGGCCGTCGCGAAACCCAGGTGTACGGCAGCACGACGTACGACGACCTGGTCGCGATGATCGAGCGGGAGGCCGCCGACCTCGGCCTGAAAGTCGTTGTCCGGCAGACCGACAGCGAAGCTGAGCTGTTGGGCTGGGTGCACCGCGCCGCGGATGACGGCGAACCGGTGGTGCTCAATGCCGGTGCGCTGACGCACACCTCGGTCGCGCTTCGCGATGCATGTGCCGAACTCCGCGCCCCGCTGATCGAAGTACACATCTCCAATGTGCATGCGCGTGAAGAGTTTCGGCACCACTCGTACCTGAGCGCGATCGCCACCGGGGTGATCGTCGGACTCGGTGCGCAGGGTTATCTGCTGGCGCTGCGGTACCTCGCCGCGCTGAACTAGGTCTGTTCCTGACTGCGGCGCTCGGTCGGTGCTTCCTCGCCGTACTCACCGCGGCCACCGTGCTCACCGCGCTCACCGCGTTCACCGCGCTCACCGCGT
>JBKPSU010000173.1:0-51844 GCA_046735135.1 Actinomycetota bacterium | reverse complement strand
CCGACCGGCTGCTTGTTGATGCGAATGTCGTTGCCGTACAGTCCCGGACGCGACTCCTGCCAGTCATAGCCACCAGCAAGGCCCGCGAAGGCGGCGAACATCATCTGCGGGATTCCCACCTGCGCGCGTTTGGCGAACGAGATGGGCGCACCGATCTCCGCGGTGATCAACGTCGCCATGTCGCCGCGACGCTCCTTGTACAGCTCGGCCAGCCGGTTGATCGCGGCGATCCGGTCCGCAGGCTGCATGCGTGGCCACGGCCGAGGAGATCGCCGAGGCGCACGCGATCATCGCCGACTATCGCAACGCCGAAGCGGGCGGAGTCGGCGCGATCGGGCGCAATGGCAGACTCGTCGACGCCGCGCTGATGCGTCACGCCGAGAACGTGCTCCGGAGGGCCGCCACATGACCAAACCCGACAAGGTCGGGTCGCGGGACTCCGCCACTCGCGAGCGGATGCTCGACGCGACGATTCAGATCATGCTCGAGGAAGGCTATGCCGCCGCCACGTCGCGCCGCGTCGCCGCGCTCGCCGGTGTCAAACCGGCTCTGGTGCATTACTACTTCCCCACCATGGACGACCTGTACCTCGCGGTCTTCCGGCGTGGTGCCGCAGCCAATCTCGATCGTCAGCAGCAGGCGCTGGCCTCGGACCGCCCGCTCCACGCGTTCTGGGAGACGGTCAGCGAGCCGCGCGGCACGCGGCTGCTTCTCGAGTTCATGGGTCTGGCCAACCACCGCAAGAAGATCAGGGCCGAGATCTCGGCGTGGTCGGAACGTTGGCGGGAGATGCAGATCACCGCGCTGAATTTCATTGTGCGCCAGTCGGGTATGGATGCCGACGAGCTGCCGCCCGCCGCGCTTGCCGTCGTCGTCGCCTCCATCGGCCGAACCCTGGTGCTGGAACAGGCACTCGGCACGACGGGCGGTCACGACGAGGCCGTCGCGCTCGTCAACCGCTTCATCGACAAATACGAGATGCCCCAGAGGCCGCAGCCGCGTCGCGGAAGACGCTCCTAGGCGCCGGGCCCGTTGGGCCACTTGAGCATCGAACCCGCATCGACCCGGATGTGCTGACCGGTGATGTAGCGGCTCTCCTCGCTGGCGAGGAACACCCCGAGGTTCGCGATGTCCTCGGGCTCGACGTACGGGATCGGCATGGCGTTGAAGTAGGTGAACGCGGGCTCGGCGTCCTCGCGGGTCGGCTTCTTGCCCTCTGCCGTCATGTCGGGTCGGAACACGCTGTAGATGCCGTCGTTCTGCAGCAGGTGGGTGTTGACGTTGGTGGGATGCATGGCGTTGACCCGAATCATCTTGGGCGCCACCTGCAGACAGAGGTGGTCGACGTAGTCGATCAGCACCCGCTTGCTCCAGCCGTAGCCTGCACCGCCAGGGCCCATCATCGGGTTGTCGCTGGTGCCCTTTATCATGCCCGCGGTGGAACCCGTGATGATGATCGATGCGCCGGTGGGCAGGTGCGGCAGGGCGACCGCGACGGTGTTCATCACACCCAGAAGGTCGACATCGGTGGCGTCGACGAAGTGCATGGGGTCGAACTCTTTGCCGAATGCCATCGGCAGGATGCCCGCGTTGGCCACCACGATGTCGAGCCTGCCCATGTCGGCGACCCCCGCCTCCAGCGCGTCGCGTAACTCGTGACGCTCACGCACGTCGGCGACTCTGGCGAAGACGCGGCGGCCGAGTTCCTTGACCGACCTCTCGACGTCGGCGAGATCATCGGGTGTGGCCAGTGGGTAGGGGTTCGAATCGATGTTCCGACAGATGTCGATGACGATGATGTCGGCGCCCTCTTTGGCCATCGCGAGCGCGTGTGCACGCCCCTGACCCCGCGCGCCACCCGTGATGAAAGCGACCTTGCCCTCGAGCCTTCCCGCCATGTGTCCTCCGCCGATGTGAATCTAATTCTCCGACTGCAAGAACCTAATTTACGCAGCCTGGTTAAGCAATAGGGCCGGGACAAATGTTTGGTATCGCACTGCGTCGTGTGAGGACCCGTCAGCGGGGTATGTGACCGGCATGAGCAAAGACGTTGCCGACTTCATCCTGGATCGATTGCGCCAATGGGGTGTGAGCCAGGTGTTCGGCTATCCCGGCGACGGCATCAACGGGCTGGTGAGCGCCTTCGGACGGGCCGACAATGACCCGCGGTTCATCCAGACCCGCCACGAAGAGATGGCCGCGTTCGCCGCAGTCGGATACGCGAAGTTTTCCGGAGAGGTCGGCGTCTGCATGGCCACCTCGGGGCCCGGGGCCATCCACCTGCTCAACGGCCTCTACGACGCCAAGCTCGACCACGTCCCGGTGGTGGCGATCATCGGTCAGACGGCGCGCAGCGCGATGGGCGGCAGCTACCAGCAGGAGGTCGACCTGCAGACGTTGTTCCGCGACGTCGCCAGCGACTATCTGGTCGAGGTCAACGTCGCCGAACAGCTGCCCATGGCGCTGGACCGCGCCATCCGTACCGCGCGCACCCGGCGTAGCCCGACCGCGGTGATCGTCCCGTCGGACCTGCAGGAGGAGAAGTACCAGGCGCCCGCCCACGCCTTCAAACAGGTGCCGTCCAGCGGTCCCGGCGACGCCGTCGGCCGATTGACCCCGGCCGACGAACACGTGCGGGCCGCCGCCGACATCCTCAACGGCGGCGAGAAGGTCGCCATCCTGATCGGCCAGGGCGCGAGGTCGGCGGCCGGCGAGGTCGCCGCCGTCGCCGACCTGACCGGCGCCGGTGTGGCGAAAGCTCTGCTGGGCAAGGACGTTCTGCCCGACGACCTGCCCTACGTGACCGGATCGATCGGTCTCCTCGGCACTCGGCCGAGCTATGAGCTGATGCGCGACTGCGACACGCTGCTCATCGTCGGATCGAACTTCCCGTACAGCCAGTTCTTGCCCGACTACGGTGCGGCCCGCGCAGTGCAGATCGACGTCGACGGCAGCGACATCGGGATGCGGTATCCGACTGAGATCAACATCGTCGCCGACGCCAAGGCCGCGCTGGCCGCCTTGATCCCGCACCTGCGGCCGAAGACGGACGCGTCGTGGCGGCGCACGATCGAGAAGACCGTCAGCCGGTGGTGGGAGACGATGGAACGGCAGTGCCTGCTGTCGGCCAAACCGGTCAACCCGATGCGGGTGGCATGGGAGCTGTCCGAGCGCCTACCCGCCGACGCGATCCTGACCGCTGACTCCGGATCATCGACGAACTGGTACGCCCGATGTGTCCGCCTGCGGTCGGGCATGCGGGCATCGGTGTCCGGCACGCTGGCCACGATGGGGTGCGCGGTCCCCTACGCCATCGGCGCGAAGTTCGCACACCCGTCGCGTCCGGTGATCGCGCTCGTCGGTGACGGGGCCATGCAGATGAACGGCCTTGCCGAGCTCCTCACCATCAGGCGCTACCGCGACGAGTGGCCCGACCAGCGACTCGTCATCTGCGTGTTCCACAACAACGACCTCAACCAGGTCACGTGGGAGCTTCGCGCGATGGGTGGTGCACCGAAATTCGAAGAGTCGCAGTCACTTCCGGATGTCTCTTACGCTGACGTGGCCCGATCGATGGGGCTGCACGCGATCTCGGTGGATACCGACGAGGCCGTCGCCGGCGCCTGCGAAGAGGCCCTGGCCGCCGAAGTTCCGACCGTGCTCGACGTGACTTGCGACCCCGAGGTGCCGCCCATTCCACCGCATGCCACCTACGAAGAGATCAGCAACATGGCCTCGGCCGTGCTCAAGGGCGACCCCAATGCGTGGCATCTCCTGGTCCAGGGCGCGAAAACCAAAGTGCAGGAGTTCATTCCATGACCCAACCCGCGGTCATCGTCATCGGCAGCGGCCCGGCAGGCGTCAGCGCCGCCGAGGCCTACCGCGAGCACCAGGCGGAACCACCGGTGCGCATCATCACCGACGACCCGGCGCTTCCGTATGCCCGTCCGCCGCTGAGTAAGGAGTTCCTGCGCGGCGAGACCGACGATGTGGCTCTCCATCCCGGCGAGTGGTACGCCGAGCGGCACATCGACACCGTGAACGCGCGAGTGCAAACCATCGACACCGGCGGCCGGTTCGTCATGGTCGACGGCGAACGTCATCCGTACCGCGCGCTGATCATCGCGTGCGGATCGGCGCCAACGCCGCTTCCCGTGCCAGGCGGCGACCGCGCGCACCAACTGCGGTCACTGGCCCACGCCCACAGTCTGCGCACCGACGGTGAGCGCGCTGAATCCGCCGTGGTGATCGGAGCGGGGTTCATCGGCTGCGAAGCGGCGGCTTCCCTTGCAATGCGGGGTGTTTCGGTCACCTTGGTGGCACCCGACGACGCGCCCCAAGCGAAGCGGCTCGGCCCCGAGGCCGGCGAGCGGTTGCGCGAGCTGGTAAGCGCCTCGGGCGCACGCTACGTCGGTGGAGCATCGGTGGAGGCTGTGCGCGAGGGCGCGGTTCAGCTGAACAACGGCGTGACCATCGACTGCGACCTGGTGCTGGCAGCGACAGGCGTGCACCCGCAGACCGATATTGCCCAGGCCGCAGGCCTTGACGTTGAGGAGTCGCGCATCGTGGTCAGCGCCGACATGCGCACCTCGGCGCCCGACGTGTTCGCAGCGGGGGACGCCGCGTTGGCGTTCAACCCCACAGCGGGCCGCCGTATCGCGATCGAGCACTGGCAGGACGCCGTCGACCAGGGCACGGTCGCAGGCGCCGTGGCCGCGGGCAACAACCAACAGTGGGACGGCGTGCCCGGATTCTGGACGACCATCGGCGATGCCACTGTCAAGTACCACGCGTGGGGCGACGGGTACGACCACACCCGGCTGATCGATCACGGCGAGGGCTTCACCGCGTGGTACGAGCGCGACGGCACGACGGTGGGCGTCCTCACGTACAACGCCGACGACGATTACGACCTCGGCGAGTCACTGATCAAGGACGCGCGACCGCTTCCCGTCACCATGCGGTAGCCGCGTGGCCGCGGTTTTGACCTGTGGATGAGCGGGAACTTCTTCTTTGCCAAAGGAAGGAGGCCCCAAATGCCGAACCCGTCGATCAAGAACGAAAAGATGTACGAGGACTTGCGCAAGGAAGGCAATTCCAAGCAGAAGTCCGCCCGCATCGCCAACGCCGCGGCCGCGCGCGGCAAGTCTGCGGTCGGCAAGAAGGGCGGCAAGTCCGGCTCCTACGACGACTGGAACGTGGCCGACCTGAAGAAGCGGGCCAAAGAGCTGGGCCTGTCGGGGTATTCGAATCTCAGCAAGGACAAATTGATCTCCAAGATTCGGAATTCCTGAATCTTCGCCTACGACGGCGGCGTGGTGATCTCGCGGACCATCTCGACGGCCCTTCCGAGCGTGGCAAGTCGCGCGCCGAGCGAGTCGCCTGCGGGGTAGAGCCGCACCGTGGTCACTCCGGTATCGCGCCAGACGCACAACCGTTGGCGCACCATGGTTTCGGTGCCGATGAGGGTGGTGGCCAGCACCATCTCGTCGGTCACCAGTCCGGCGGCACCGTCACGGTCGCCGGCCTGCCAGCGCTCACGGACCTCAGCGCCGATGTCTGCCCAGCCTTGCCTGCTGTAGGCCTGGTTGTAGTAGTTCGTCGACGCTGAGCCCATACCGCCCAGGCTGAAGGCGAGTTCCTTTTTCCGGTCGGCGACCATCTGCGCAAGCACATCTTCGTCTGACGCGAAGGCCACCTCGGCGCCCTGGCAGATATCCAGGTCAGCGCGGCTGCGTCCGCTGTCCGCCAAGCCTTCGTCGAGATGTGCGAAATACGCGGCGTCTGCGCCCTCTGGCACGAAGCTGGTGCCGAGCCAGCCGTCGGCGATCTCGCCTGTCAGGCGCAGCATGGCCGGTGAGAGCGTCGCAAGGTAGATCGGAATCGGGTGCTCGGCACGCATGGACAGCCGCATGGGCACGGCTTCTCCGCCCGGTCGCGGAATCTGGAATTCACGACCGGAGTAGGAGACCTTGCCGCCGTCGAACACCCGGCGCACGATCTCCACGGTCTCCCTCAGTCGGGACCGCGGTCGCTGAAACGAGACGCCGTGCAGGCCCTCGATGACCTGCGGACCGGACGCACCCAGCCCGAGGAGAAACCGTCCGCCCGACAGATTCGACAGTGTGATGGCCGCTTGTGCTATCGCCACCGGCGTGCGGGTGCCCACCTGAATGATGCCGGATCCCAACAGCATTCGGTCCGTGCACGCCGAATAGTAGCCAATCGCCGAAGGGGCGTCCGAGCCCCACGCCTCGGCCACCCAACAGATATCGAGCCCGAGCTTCTCGGCTTCGACGACGAAGTCGCGCCCGCTGGTCCAGTCGGGCATGCCCGAGGCTTCGATCGTCGTGGCCGTTCGCATCAGCCCTGTGCCAACGTCTTGATCTGTTCGAGGGTGGACGCCATGTTCTGCTCGAACTCCCGCATGCGCACGAAGACGATCTTCTGCTCCCGCTCCGGCATGCGATCGATCGCCAACGAGAGACCCGAGCGCCCCGGTCCCATCTGCATCCACTGCGATAGCTCGGTACCGCCATTGCTGGGCTCGACACGGAAACGCCATATCGCCGACGGTTCTGCCGGATCGCCGACGGCCCATGCGAACACCCGGTCGCGCTCACACTCGATCACCTGCGATGTGGTCGACCACTCTCCCATCGCATCGTGGGTGTTGTGTCCGACGAACCTCGCTCCCACAGAAGGTCCAGTGGCTCCATCGAGCCACTCCACAGACTGCAACTCCCGGCTCATGGTCGGCATCAGTGCGATGTCGGATACCAACTGCCACACCCGATGTGGTGGGGCGTCGATCCACGTCCGCACCTCAACGGCCGGCTTGTCCGCATACCGCGCACCCGTCCATTCCATCGTGGCGCAGTTTAGTTTCGAGCACAGCGCGGAGGGAGAGTTTCGACCAACTACAGTCTGCTCGCAGCCGAGCGCACCACATCGGTGATGGTTTGCACCATCGGACTGTCGAGCTTCCAGCACTGCCAGTACAGCGGCACATCGAGGTGAACGTCGGTGATGCGGACGAACGACCCGTCCGCTTCATGCGGGGCAGCGAGGCTGTCCGGGAACATCCCCCAGCCGAGGCCGGCTCGCACGGCGGAGCCGAAGCCCTCCGCCGTCGGCACATAATGGACCGGCCTGACGATGTTGCGACGAAACACCCTGCGTAGCAGCAAGTCCTGCAAGGCGTCATCACGGTTCCACGCCAGCGACGGCGCCGCGGCAACCGCATCGGCGGTGAAACCGTCGCGCAGGTAGCGGTCGATGTAGTCCGGCGCGGCCACCGCCACGTAGCGCATGACCCCGAGCGTCTGCACACGGCAGCCAGGGACCGGGGTGCGCTCGGTCGTCACCGCCCCCATCACCTCGCCCTCCCGCAGCAGCCGAGCGGAGTGATCCTGGTCCTCGATCCGCAGATCGAACAACACCCCGGGGAGCTCGCCGAACACGGCGGTGAACCACGTCGCCATCGAATCGGCGTTGACTGCCACCGCGATCCTGGTCCGCTCCGCCGAACCACCCCCCATCTCGGCGAGCGCTTCTGACTCCAGGAGCGCGGTCTGCGCCGCCAGCCGGAGAAGCGGGAGACCGGCGGGCGTCGCGGTAGTCGGTTTCTCGCGGCGCACCAGCACTTGACCGACCCGCTGCTCGAGTGCCTTGATCCGCTGGCTGATCGCCGACGGCGTCACGTGCAAGCGCGCCGCGGCGGCGTCGAAGCTGCCGTGCTCGATCACGGCGGCGAACGCGGCAAGCTGCCGACCGTCGAGGTTCACATTAGTGATGTTAATGCAAATGAAGAATTATTAGCTGTACTGATTCGCCAGCCGGCCCTAGCGTCGATGGCATGAATTCGCCCCTGCTCCTGGGCTTCGTGGCCTCGTTCACGCTGATCGCGGCGATTGGGGCACAGAACGCCTTCGTACTGCGGCAGGGCATCCGCCGCGAACACGTAGTGCCGGTGGTGGCGCTGTGCACCGTGTCCGACATGGCGCTGATCGCTGCGGGCATCGCCGGCGTCGGCGCGGTCATCAACGCCCATCCGGCGGCGGTCGACGTCGCCAAGGTCGGCGGGGCGCTGTTCCTGTTCGGCTACGGCCTGCTGGCTGCACGTCGGGCCTGGCAGCCGTCGGCGCTCACCCCGTCGGACGCCGCCCCCGCCCGACTGGCCGGCGTCCTCGTGACATGCCTGGCGCTGACCTTCCTCAACCCGCACGTGTACCTCGACACCGTCGTGCTGCTCGGAACCCTGGCCAACGCCCACCGCGACGAACGGTGGCTGTTCGGCATCGGTGCCATCACCGCAAGCGCGGTGTGGTTCTTCAGCCTCGGGCTGGGGGCCCGCCGCCTGACCGGTCTCTTCGCGAAACCGCTGACGTGGCGGATCCTCGACGGCCTGATCGCCGCCACGATGATCGGCCTCGGCGTCGCGATGATCGCGTCGTAGCGCCGTCAGGGAGTCGCCGGCGCTCCACAGCGAGTGCGGAAGTCAGCCGACGGTTGCCGGATCGCCTGTAGGTCGGTCCGGACTGACGGGTTCGCGTCCAGATAGTTCTGAACGTTCTGATTGATCTGATCCCGTGTCTGTCCTTTGAGGCTGGTGAAGAAGTCGTTGACGTCGGGATGTGCGGTCAGGTAGTTCGAGGTATCGAACGTGACTCCCGACATCACGCGCGCCAGCTCGGCGGCGGTGCACGGCGGCGGGACAGGAGGCGGCGGCTCAGAAGATGCGATGGCGGCACCGAAGAATGCCGCACCTACAACGGCTCCGGCGCCGATCACTCCCTTGATCGCGGACGGCAACATATTGGCTCCTTGCTTGCGTGGTTGACTGTTCATGGTCTTGCTCCTCATCGGCGTGGTCCGATGCCACCGGGACGGCCTGGACCACCGGGACCGCCGATGCCACCGCCCGGGTTCCAGCCAATGTCAAGGTCCCAATCCGTGCCGCAGTACCAGTCGTTCTCGCACGGGTACGGGACGCCCGCTGTCGCGGCCCTCGGCACTCCGTCCGCGCCGCGCACCTCGCCTTGCGCACATACGGTGGCACCGCCGCTGTAGTTACAGTCGGCCCGCGCCGGGGGCATGCCGATGACGACCCCGATGGGCATGACGGTCGCCGCGATCAATCCAAATATCAGGTAGCGCTGTCTGGCTAGCACCGCTACTCCCTCCTCTAGATTCACGGAGCCTATGTCCACCCATCTGGATCGCGTTGTGCATTTGAGAATTTCACGTGGAATTCGCTTGACGTAAAAATCAGAAGGCGAGCCTCAGCTTCGCCGATTTGTGGCGGTGAAACGCACGTCTTGTGTCGCCCGCGGTGTTACTGTCCGCTTCACTGCGGCTTGACAAAGGGGCATATATGGCTGCGAACGAACAGAACTGGACCAAGCCTGCCGCGATGGCCATCCCGAAGGAGGGCTACTTCGAACTCGAGCGCGGGCGGTACGGCCCGACCTTCCCGCGAACGCCCGCCTGCCACGGTTTCTCGATCATCGCGAAGGTGAAGGAAGGCCGCGAAGAGGTTGTTCGTGCGTACGGGAAACAGATCGAGGACACGATCGCCGGCAGCCCTGAGGCCCTTGCGCCGTTGCGGTTGCACTACCTGCGGTGGGTACTGTTCGACGTCGGGTCGGGTCTGCACTTTCAATATCAAGGCATCTTCGACACCGACTTCGACAAATACACCGAGGACGCGGTGCAGTTGTTCAGTGCGACCGGAATCACGACTGTTTTCACCAACCTCGAGGGATTTCCGGAGGATTGGAAAGAGAACCCGGACGCATTCATCAAGTTCGTCCGCGAGCATCACGTGCCGAGCTTCCTGGAGTACGGCGAATATCCGTATGTGACCGCCGACGAAATCAAAAAGGCGCTGCGGTTGAAGGCCGCGTTCTCGAACATGCTCGACCAGATGCAGTGAACCGCGCCGGTGCTTGAGTTCGACGACATCCAGCACATCCTGCTGACCCGCACACCGGCCATCACCGGCCGCTACGAGTTCCTGTCGTTCGACACCCCGCAGGGCGGACGGGCTTGGCTCTCGGAGTTGTTGCCAAAGACGCAGTCCGCGACGGACGCCGTTGCCACGATGGACGAATCGGATCGCTGGGTCACGCTGGCATTCACGTGGAACGGCCTGCGGGCGCTCGGTGTGCCCGAGGAGTCGCTCGCGACGTTTCCCGAAGAGTTCCGTACGGGCATGGCGGCGCGGGCCGACATTCTCGGCGACACGGGCGACTGCGCACCGGAGAACTGGGTCGGCGGTCTGGCGGGTGACGACCTGCACGCGATCGCAATCCTGTTCTCGCGCAACGACGAGCAGAACAAGCGCTCCATCGCAGAGCACGACAAGCTGCTCGCCCGCACCGATGGAGTGCGCAGCGTTTCCTTCCTGGATCTCAACGCGACGCCGCCGTTCAACTACGCCCACGACCATTTCGGCTTCCGGGACCGGCTGTCGCAGCCGGTGATGAAAGGCTCGGGCGAGGAACCGACGCCGGGTTCGGGCGCGGCGCTGGAGCCCGGCGAGTTCATCATGGGCTATCCCGATGAGAACGGTCCGGTGGCGAATCTGCCTGAGCCCGAGGTATTGTCGCGCAACGGCAGCTACATGGCCTACCGCAGGCTGCAGGAACACGTGGCGGCTTTCCGGGATTATCTCCGCGAGAACGCCGAGACATCCGATGACCAGGAGTTGCTAGCCGCAAAGTTCATGGGCCGTTGGCGCAGCGGCGCACCGCTGGTGCTGGCACCGGACCGCGATGATCCCGATCTCGGCGCGGATCCCATGCGCAACAACGATTTCAACTACAAGGAGATGGACCCGTTCGGCTACGCGTGCCCGCTCGGCTCACACGCTCGCCGGCTGAACCCGCGCGACACCGCGCACTACATCAACCGTCGGCGGATGATCCGTCGCGGCGCGACCTATGGACCCGCGCTTCCGGACGACGCCCCCGACGACGGCGTGGACCGCGGCATCGCCGCATTCATCATCTGCGCCGATCTGGTTCGCCAGTTCGAGTTCGCGCAGAACGTATGGATCAACGACAAGGCGTTTCACGAGCTCGGCAACGAGCACGACCCGATTTGCGGCACGCAGGACGGCACGCTGGACTTCACGGTGCCGAAGCGGCCGATCCGCAAACTGCACAAGGGAATTCCCGCATTCACCACGCTCAAGGGCGGCGCGTACTTCTTCCTTCCCGGAATGAACGCCATGCGCTACCTCGCGTCGCTGGGCAACTGAAGGATCATCATGCGTGCTCGCACCTACAACCAGAGCCACGTCGCCCGTCCGCACACCGGCGGCCGCCGCGTCAGCATCTACTGGACCTGGAGTTATCCCTGGGAGTCACAACGGGATCCGGCGATCATCGAGAACCGGTTCTCCACCATCACCGAAGTGCGCAACGTCCTATGGCCCGCCTATGAGACAACCGAGTACAACGAGGCGAACTTCCTACAGGGCGTCGCGGGGACACTGGAGCTCTTCCACCGTTCGACACTGTCGTTCCAGGAACTCGCCGAGGAGGCCACCGGTCACCCCGTCGCCGTCTTCCAGCGCATCGACCAGGCCGGCTACAAACTGCCGATCGACGAGCGGATCCTGGCCGACGCCGACACGCTCATGGTGTTCGGACTCGACCATCTGCTCTCCGAACAGGAGGCCTCGCCCGAAGAGATAGCCGCCATCAAGGAATGGCTCAACCGGGAGGACACCTGCCTGCTGCTGGCACCGCATCACGACGTCGGCTTCACCGACGACTTCGAGCAGCGCCAAGTCGAATACGAACACCACGGCGACCGCCTCGTGCCCCGTCAACAACGGTTCAGCCAGTACACCCGCTCGCTGATGAAAGCCCTCGACGTGCCCGTGCACAACACATGGGGCCTCCGCCCGGCCGTCGTGGAAGGCACCAAGGAGATCGCACCGCTGACCGCCATCCGCGACCTGGACGCGGCGCGACTGCTGGACAACGTCACCACCTTCAACTTCCACCCACACCTTCCGCACTACGAGCTGACCGCACCCGAGGGCAAGGACCTGCAGGTGCTCGGACGGCAGCGCGTCGACCCGAACCGGCCGCATCCGTTCACCGCGGCAGGCAATACGGAGTTCAACGCGCTGATCCGGATGCCGCCGACCGGTCAGCGTGCCGGCGACATCGTGCTCATCGACTCCACCCACTTCACCACGCTGTTCGGCGGCACCGATAGTCTCAAGAACCTGTGGCACAACCTCGTGACGATGAAGTGAAGCAATCCGGCCGGGCCGTGTTCATCACCGGCGCGGCCGCGGGGATCGGCCGGGCCACCGCACTGACATTCGCCCGTAACGGCTTCACCGTCGGCGGCTACGACATCGACGAGGGCGGGCTGAAGACACTCGCCGACGACATCCAACAGCTCGGCGCGAAAGTGCTCACCGGGCACCTCGACGTCACCGACACGGCCGAGATGGCGCAACGGGTAACAGAATTCGCGACAGCGGTCGGTGGCCGGCTCGACGTGTTGATCAACAATGCGGGCATCCTGCGGGCGGGCCGCTTCGAGGAGATCGACCCGGCCGCCCACCTCAAAGAGATCGATATCAACACCAAGGGTGTCGTCAACGGGCTGCACGCGGCGTTTCCTTACCTTCGGGCCACTCCGAAATCCGTTGTCGTCAACCTCGCATCGGCGTCGGCGATCTACGGACAGGCAGAGCTCGCCAACTACAGCGCGACGAAGTTCTTCGTCCGCGGCATCACCGAGGCGCTCGACATCGAGTGGACCCGCTACGGCATTCGGGTCATCGCCATCTGGCCGCTGTACGTGCAGACCGCGATGACCGAGACGATCAAGACGGGCACCACCGAATCCCTCGGGATCAACCTGACGGCTCAGGACGTTGCCGATGCAATCGTCGCCGCCGTCGAGCCGTCGCGGCTGCGGCGGGCTTTCCACCAGGTGCATTTCCCGGTTGGTTCACAGACCAAGGTCTTGGCGGTCGCGTCACGCTTCTCCCCCGCGTGGCTGCAGCGGCTCGTCAACAGGCGACTTGCGCATATGTAGCGGTCGCGACCGGGCGGCGACCATGTCTGAGCGCTACTCCTGCATGTCGAGCACCGGCGTGGGCCGCCGGAAGCCGCGGGTCACCACCAACAGCCAGAGGAAGCCAAGGCCCAGCCATATCAACCCGATTGTCAGTGCGAGGCCGGACAGGCTGGTCCACAGCCACACCGTTAGCAGGAAACCGATCACCGGCAGCACCACGTTGTTGAACACGTTCTTATCGCCCGCGTCGACGAAGTAATGCTTGACCACTGTCAGGTTGACTGCCGAAAAGGCTACCAGCGCACCGAAACTGACAACCTGGGCGAGGATATCGAGGCCGATGACGATGGCCAACAGAGAGATCACCGATACCACAAGGATCGCGTAGACCGGTGTGCTGAACCGCGCCGCCACGTACCCGAAGATCCTGCGCGGCAGTATGCCGTCGCGACCCATCGCGTACAGGATGCGGGCCACCGACGCCTGGGAGGTGATCGCAGATCCCAACGCACCCGCCACATACGCGGCGGTGAAGAACGCGTTCAGGAAGTGACCACCCGCAGTCGTCATGACGTCCAGGGAGCCCGAGTCGACATCGGCGAACTTGTTGGAGGGGAATACCAGCTGCGAGATGAACGACAGGATGATGAAGATGATGCCCGACGCGATCGTGGCGATCATGATTGCCCGCGGCACCGTCCGCTTTGGATCTTTGGCCTCCTCCGAAAGCGTTGACACCGCGTCGAATCCGAGGAACGACAGGCACAGGATTGCCGCACCGGCGAGGATCGGGCTGAACCCGGGTGCGGTGCCGTCACCACGCAGCGGGGCCATGAAATCAACGCTGCCCGTATGGGACAGCGTCACGCAGGCCATGATGATGAACACCACGATGAAGACCGCCTGAACCGCGATGATGACGAAGTTGGCCCGGTCCACCGAGACGATGCCGACTATGTTGAGCACCGTGACGATGGCAATCGTCACGACGACGATCACCCATTCCGGGATCGCCGGGATCGCCGCGTTGAGATAGAGGCCGATGACCAAGTAGTTGAGCATCGGCAGGAACAGGTAATCGAGCAGCAGCGACCAACCGGCGAGGAAGCCGATCGGTGCGCCGAAGGACCTCTGTGTGTAGGTGTACGCCGAACCCGCGACGGGATATGCGGCCGCCATTCGGGCATAGGAGCGTGCGGTGAACACCATGGCCGCCAACGTGACAAGGTATGCCACAGAAAGCCTGCCACCGGTGGTCTCGGTGACGATGCCGTAGGTGGTGAAGACGGTGAGCGGCACCATGTAAACGAGGCCGAACAGCACCAGTGACGGCGTGCCGAGTACCCGGAGAAGATGGCCTTCCTCCTCCTGCGACGGCGGCGGCACGGTCGGTTCGGGCGGCGCAGTTGACGACATTCGTTCTCTCCTCTAATCCGTGGCCGAGTAGACCGGCCTGCCGCGCAGATACGTGGCACGCACCTGCAACGCTGGAAGTTCCAGCGCCGGTGTGGTTCTGGGGTCGCGGTCGAGCAGCAGCAGGTCCGCGCTCGCACCGGGCACGAGGGTGCCCCACCTGTCTTCGGCGAATGCCTGACGCGCCACGCTCGCCGTGTACGCCGACAGCGCCCGCTCGATCGGCAGGATTTCGTCGGGGGTCCACCCGCCCTCGGGCTCGCCGTCCTCGGTCTGTCGTGACACCGCGACCGAGATGCCGTCCAGCGGTGCCCCGGACGACACCGGCCAGTCGGAGCCGAATGCCAGTGGCGCACCGGACTCTTGGATGCTGCGGATGCGGTACTGCCTGTCCGAACGTTCTGCACCGAGGCGCGGAACCGTCAACACGGTCATCAGTGCGTCCAGCTGCGCCCACAGCGGCTGCATGTTCGGGATGACGCCGAGTTCGGCGAACCGGCCGATGTCGGCGTCATCGACCAACTGCGCATGTGCGATCACCGGCCTGCGGTCGCGCGGTCCGTTGCGCCGCGCCACATCCTCGATCGCGTCGAGTGCCTGGCGCACCGCCGCGTCACCGATCGCGTGAATGTGGATCTGAAGACCGAGGTCGTCGACCCTGCGCGCCGCCTCGGCCAGCGAGTCGCCTTCCCAGTTCTGCTGCCCGTGGTTGTGCATGGCGGTGCAGTATGGCTGCAGCAGCGCGCCGGTCTCGTTCTCGACGACGCCGTCGGCGAAGAATTTCACCGTCTGGGCGGTGAGTAGCGGCGAGGCCGCCTCCTGCACCCTGCGGCGCGCATCGGCGAAAGTCGTTACCTGCGAATCGAAGTGGCGGGGGTCGGCGTAGAAGGCCAGATTGAAACGCACGCCGAGGGCGTCTCGCCGGGCAGCCGCGATGTAGGTGTCGACGTCCGCAGGTTCGACCCAGGCGTCCTGCACCCAGGTCACACCGCGCGCCAGGTAGTAGTCGGCCGCCGTGCCGAGCGCTGCCACCCGCACGTCTTCATCGTGTGCGGGCATGACAGCGTTCATCAGGTCCATCGCGCCCCACTCGCGCAATGTGCCGAGCACCGAGCCGTCCTCGCGGTGCGGGATCTCACCGAGGACCGGGTCCGGGGTGTCGGCGGTGATGCCCGCACGCTGCAGCGCAACGGAATTGCACCACATGGTGTGGTAGTCCCAGGCGCGCAGCACCACCGGCCGGTCGGGCACCGCGGCGTCGAGCCAGCGCGCGTCGAACAGACCGCCCGGCGCGAGGCTGCTTTCGTAGGACGCCCCGATGATCCATTCGTCGTCGGGGTGTTCGGCGGCGAATTTACCGACGGCAGAGACTATTTCGTCGACGGACTTGCCGGGTCGCACGGCGGGCCCTGCAGACTCGAGTCCGCCGTAGAGCGGGTGGGCGTGACCGTCGCCGAACGACGGCATCAGGAAGCCGCCGTCGAGGTCGACTTCGTCGGCGCCGCCAGCCGACGACCGGGCTTGATCGCCAACCGCGCGCACCTCACCGTCGGCGATCAGCAACGCGTCGGTCTCTGCGGCTGAGCCGGTCCAGATCACGCCGCCGGTGAAGATCGTCGCGGTCACCTGCGGGACCCTACGCCGGGAGACGTTCCCAGCGTGGTCATTTGATGACGGCCGTCGCGGCGTGGCCTGCGCCGTAGGGCAGCGCCTCATCGACCGGAGCGGTCAGCGCGCCGTAGCTGTCGGGCCTGCGGGTCAGCAGGAACGGAAAGAGTTCCAGCCAGTCACGCCTCTGGTCCAGGTCGAGGTCGGCGACAAGCACGGCCTCCTCGTCCCGGGGTGCCTGCACCAGGACGCGCCCGTACGGGTCTGAGATGAACGACGAGCCGTAGAACGAGAGGTTGCCCTCATCGCCGGTGCGGTTGGGCACCACCATGAACAGTCCACTGTTGATGCCGTTGGCCACGATCACCTGTTGCCACAGGGGCTGCGTGTCGAACGCCGGGAACTTCGGCTCGGATCCGATCGCCGTTGGGTAGACGACGATTTCGGCGCCACCGATCGAATAGTTGCGGGCGACTTCAGGGAACCACTCGTCCCAGCAGGTCGGCATGCCGAGGCGCGCGCCGAGGCCGTCGGGCTCGTAGACCGGGTACGGGTTTTCATCGGCGGGCCCGGCGCGGAAGTAGGTGTCCTCGTAGTAGCCGGCAGAGATCGGGATGTGCAGCTTACGGGTGCGCGCCACCAGCTCACCCGCGGGCGACACCAGGATCGCGGTGTTGAAGCCGAGGCCGTCGTCGGCCGGGGCGCGCTCGTACAGCGAGGCGTGAACGAAGATTCCGTTCGCTGTCGCGGCTTCTGCCGCCAGGTCGAACGTCGGTCCACCGATCAGGTCCTCGGCGGCGGCGCCCGGATTCGGGCCGCCCGGTTTGTCGGCCGGGTAGCGCAGGAGCGTGATCTCAGGCAGGAAAACCACCCGCGCGCCCTCGCCCGCCGCACGGTCGATGCCGCCGCGCAGCACGCTCGTCAGCGCCGACGCGTCGGGACGCCAGCGGTGCTGCACCAGCCCGACCCGCAGCGGCGGGCGTTCCGACGGCGTGGTGCGCGACAACGATTCGGGGGCGGTGGCCGTCAAGAGGTTCACGAGCGATCTCCTAAAACGAATAGCGTTCGTTTATTGTGAGGCTCGACGCGGCCGTTGGCAAGAGCCGAAATTCGGGCACCAAACGAATACCGTTCGTTTACGCTGGAGCCATGGGACGACCGCCGGTGGCCCTGTTGTCGGCCGACCGCATCGCCAGCGCCGCGATGGATCTGGTCAGCGCCACGGGCGGCTTCACGATCCCGGAATTGGCCCGCCAGTTGAAGGTGAGCCCGTCGTCGCTGTACAACCACGTGTCCGGGCGCGAGCAGATCGTCGAGTTGCTGCGGGAGCGGGCGATGTCGGAGGTGGAACTGCCCGACGATGCCCCCGACCGGGCCTGGACCGACACCGTCGCGGAGATCATGCGGTCCTACCGTCGCAGCTACGCGCGCTATCCGCGGTTGATACCGCTGCTGACCGCGCATGCGGTGAACAGCAGCCAGGCTTTCACGATGTACAACGCGCTCGCAGGCACGCTGACCCGGGCAGGCTTCACCGCCGCCGACACCTTGCGTGTCATCACGCTGATGGACTGCTTCGTGCTCGGTTCGGCTCTGGACCTGGCCGCACCGGTGGAGCCGTGGGAGTCCGGCGCAGAAGTCGGACCCGATCTTGCCGCCGCCCTCGCCACCGGAGGCCCCAAACCCGACCGCGCCGACGACGCCTTCGAGTTCGGCCTCGCCGTGCTGTTGCGGGGGCTCGCTGATTTCACTGACCGCTAGTTAGCTGGTTGCGCGATACGCTCGCGGAGTGCCCACTGTTTGGTCGCGGCGACGTTTTCTGGCGATGACCGCAGGCGTTGCGGCTGTCGCCGCATGCAGCAAGCAGAAGCCCGGCGAGGTGGCCAAGGACGGCTCGGTCACCGTCAAGCACCTTTTCGGCGAGACGAAGGTCCCCGCGCCGCCGAAGCGGGTGGTGAGCGCGGGCTTCACCGAGCAGGACGACCTGCTCGCCGTCGGGGTGGTGCCGATCGCGGTGACCAATTGGTTCGGTGACCAGCCGCTCGGCGTATGGCCGTGGGCGCTGCCGAAACTGGGCGACGCCAAACCCGATGTGCTCAGCCTGGCCGACGGCATGCAGATCGACAAGATCTCCGCACTCAAACCCGACCTCATCGTGGCCACGAACGCCGGCCTCGACAAGGACACCTACGACAAGCTCTCGCAGATCGCGCCGACGATCGCGCAGTCGGGCCAGGAGGCGTTCTTCGAGCCGTGGAAGGACCAGGCGGCGGCCATCAGTCAGGCGGTGTTCAAATTCGACGAGATGGCGGGCCTCGTCAAGGCCATCGAGGACAAGTTCACCGAAACGGGAAAGAACAACCCGCAATTCGCGGGCAGGAAGGCGCTGTTGCTCGAGGGCGCCCTCATCGATGACAGCGTGCACGTCCTCACTCCGGGCTGGCGCAGCGACTTCCTGACCCAGATGGGGTTGGTGATTCCCCCGACCGGTGACAGCACAATCTCTCGCGACAAGATGGAGGGGGTGCTCAACCAAGCCGATGTGCTGATCTGGGCGACCGAAAGCGACGATCAACAGGCCGCGCTGCTGGCCGACCCGACCATCGCCAAGCTCAAGGCGACCATGCGCCAACGAAATGTGTTCACCGGCAAGGACCTGGCAGGCGCCATCGCCTTCTCCTCGCCGCTGTCCTTCCCTTTCGTCGCGGACCAATTGCCACCCGCCTTGGCCAAGGTGCTCGGCTGACGGTTTGATAACCGGGTGACCGAGACGACACCCACCAAGGACGAGCACGCGGCATTCGCTCAGGTGGGCTCGGTCTATTACCCGGCGCTCGCGGCGGTGTTCACCGCGCTGGTGATCATCTCCAACGTGACCGCGACGAAGGGTGTCGCGTTCGGCCCGATCATCACCGACGGCGGGTTCATCGTCTTCCCGCTGACCTATGTGATCGGCGACGTGCTCTCCGAGGTGTACGGGTTCAAGGCCGCGCGGCGGGTGATCGTTCTGGGCTTCGCGATGAACATCCTTGCCGCACTTGCCTTCTGGGTCACGATATATCTGCCCGCTGCGGACTTCTACACCAACCAGGAGCACTTCGAGAACATCGTTCACGCCTACACGCAGCTGATCATCGCCGGGCTGGCCGGCTTCATCGTCGGCCAGACCATCAATGCCTGGGTGGTCGTGTTCATCAAGGAGCGCACCAAGGAGAAGCACCTGTGGGCACGCCTCGTCGGATCCACCTTCGCTGGGCAACTCGGCGACACGCTTGTCTTCTGCAGCATCGCGGCGAACGCGATCGGCATCACCACCTTTCGCGACTTCGCCGTGTACACCGCGCTGGGGTGGTTCTACAAGACGGCCGTGGAGGTGGTGATGCTGCCGGTGACGTACCGGGTGATCGCCTTCATCAAACGCCGCGAGCCCACATATCAGCCAGTGGTATGAGGCTTCGGTAAGGCAGCTCTGGCAACCTTCACAGAGCAGGGGTTTTAAAACCTACTCGGCGGTAGCTTTGGGTCATGACCGTGTTATCGGAGTCGATGGTGATCGGCACAGTGACCGATTACGGCGACCAGGCGCTGCTGCTCCAGTTCGACAGCACCGCGGAGGTATTGGCGTGGAGCGACATTCTGCGCGACGCCGACCTGCCCGGTGTAATCGACATCGTTCCGGCCTCGAGGACGGTGCTGATCAAGCTCCACCGACCGCGTTTCCAGGGCGCCGCCCGGCAGGCTCTCAGCAAGCTGAGGCTCGCTGCGGGGGCCATCGAAGAGGCCACCGCGCCCGGTGACGTCCGCGCCGACGTCGTGATCGATGTGGTGTACGACGGCGACGACCTCGAGGAGGTCGCCGAGCGGACCGGTCTGAGCACGACGGACGTCGTCGCCGCACACACGCAGGCCCCGTGGCGGGTCGGGTTCTGTGGCTTCGCACCGGGTTTCGCCTACCTGGTCGGCGGTGACGCACGGCTCAGCGTGCCGAGGCGATCAGAGCCGCGCACCAAGGTCCCGACGGGTTCGGTCGGGCTGGCAGGCGAGTTCAGCGGCGTGTATCCCCGTGAGTCGCCCGGCGGCTGGCAGCTCATCGGCCGGACGGACGCCTTGCTGTGGGACGTGGACCGTGAGCACCCCGCCCTGCTGACGCCGGGTCTGTGGGTTCAGTTCCGGGAGGTGTCATCGTGACCACGACGCTCGAAGTTCTGCGAACCGGTCCGCTGGCGCTCGTCGAAGACCTCGGCCGCGCCGGCATGGCACACCTCGGTGTCACCCGCTCGGGTGCCGCCGACCGCCGCTCGCACACCCTGGCCAACCGCCTGGTGGCCAACCCAGGCGACCGCGCGACCGTCGAGGTGATGTTCGGTGGGTTCACCGCGCGGGTCCGCGGCGGCGACATCGCGATCGCCGTGACGGGCGCGGATACCGACCCAGCCGTCAACGGGGTTCCATTCGGCACCAACAGCATTCACTACGCGCACGACGGTCAGGTGATCTCCCTTGGTGCGCCGCACTCCGGGCTGCGCTCCTATCTCGCGGTCCGCGGCGGCATCGACGTGCGGCCGGTGCTCGGCTCGCGCAGCTATGACGTGATGTCGGCGATCGGGCCGCTGCCGCTGCAACCCGGCGACATGCTGCCGATCGGCGACCACACCGACGAGTTCCCCGAACTCGAGCAGGCGCCGGTCGCCGCGATCGACGACGACATCGTCGAACTGTCGGTGGTGCCCGGACCCCGCGACGACTGGTTCACCGACCCCGATGTGCTGGTGCGGACCAACTGGCAGGTCACCAACCGCAGCGACCGAGTGGGCATGCGCCTGGTCGGCATGCCGCTGGAATACCGCTACGGCGATCGCCAGCTGCCCAGCGAGGGCGCCACCCGGGGGGCGATTCAGGTGCCGCCGAACGGTTTTCCAGTGATCCTCGGCCCCGATCACCCCGTCACCGGCGGCTATCCGGTGATCGGCGTCGTGGTCGACGAAGACATCGACAGGATTGCCCAGACCCGGCCAGGGCAGACCGTGCGGCTGCATTGGTCACGCCCCCGCAGACCGTTCCACAACGGTTCCTGAGCGCTGCCGAACCTGGTAGACACGAGGTGTGCACAGCCAGGTCTTGACGGCCCGCCTGGTTCACTCCGCCGATCTCGACACCGAGACGCGCGATGATGCGCGCCGAATGGTCATCGACGCATTCGGCGAAAGCGAGATCGACTTCACCGATGCCGACTGGGAACACGCCCTAGGCGGGATGCACGCCCTGATCTGCCATCACGGCGCCCTTATCGCACATGCCGCGGTGGTGCAACGCAGGCTGCTATACCGGAACTCGGCGCTGCGGTGCGGCTACGTCGAAGGCGTTGCGGTCCGTGAGGACTGGCGCGGGCAGGGTCTGGCCTGCGCTCTGATGGACGCCGTCGAGCAGGTGATACGCGGTGCCTTTGCGCTTGGAGCGCTCAGCTCATCGCAGGCCGGTCGGCACATGTACACCTCGCGCGGCTGGCTGCCCTGGCGTGGGCCGACGTCGGTGCTGGCGCCGACGGGCATGCAGCGAACGCCAGAGGACGACGGGTCGTTGTTCGTGCTTCCCGTCACCGTCGAAATGGACCCCAGCGAGGCGATCACGTGCGATTGGCGCGACGGCGACGTGTGGTGACGCTCGGCGTACTTTGGATGAAGTGACGACGCCGCACCTGCCGAAAGACCTTCAGCCCTCACCCGAAAGGTTCGACAAGCTATATCGCGGTGAGCCATCGTTCGAGGGCGCGCCCAAACCCACCGGTGTCCCGTGGGACATCCAGCAGGCCCAGCCACGGTTGATGGAGCTCGAGGCGCTCGGCGGTTTCACCGGCGAGGTGCTCGACATCGGTTGCGGCCTCGGCGACAACGCGATCTACCTCGCCACCCGTGGACACTCGGTGACGGCACTCGACGGTTCCGCGGCGGCGATCGAGCAGGCCCGCGCCCGCGCCGCGCAGGCCGGTGTCTCGGTGACGTTCGGTGTCGCCGACGCGACCAAACTGACCGGCTATGACGGCAGTTTCGACACCGTCGTCGACAGCGCGCTGTTCCACTGCCTCGACGACGACGGCCGTCAGGCCTATGCGGCGGGCCTGTACCGCGCGACTCGACCCGGCGCCCGATGGCACTTGTACTGCTTCTCCGGGGACAACATCAACGGCCTCATCGCACCGATGGGGTCAGTCCCTGAGTCGGACATCCGTGACACCCTGACCGCGAATGGCTGGCGCATCGACTTCCTCGGGCCGACAACATATTTGGCGAACACTGCGGGATTTCACAACAGGGACGACGGATATCCCCACGCGCTCGCCGAGCAGATGCCCGCCGAGGTGCTGGAGCAGATGGCCGAGGTCACATCGCGCTTCGACGCGATCGCCGGGCTGCTCGACGGCGACAGGGTGCACTTGCCGTTCACCGTCGTGCACGCCCACCGGGTGGACTGACCGACGGCCTCACAGGCGCGCAAGCGCCAGGGTGAGGCGAATTTCACGCGTTGACGGGCAGTGACATGCCTGGGCAACGACCGGTTAATCGCTCGGAAACACGGACTGCAAACACTGATGACATGAGCACCGAAGGCGGATGCGACTGGGCGCCGCTCACCGGATTCAGGGTGGCGGTGACCTCCGCGCGCCGCGCCGACGAGCTGTCGGCGCTGCTGCGCAAGCGCGGAGCCAGCGTGACCAGCGCTGCCGCCATCGAGATGGTGCCGTTGCCCGACGACGCCGACCTGCGCGCCAACACCACGGCGCTGATCGACGTTCCTCCCGACATCGTGATCGCCACCACCGGCATCGGCTTTCGCGGGTGGGTCGCCGCCGCCGACGGCTGGGGACTCGCGACCGAGCTGATCACCTCGCTTGGCAAGGCCCGCATCGTGTCTCGCGGCCCGAAGGCGACCGGTGCGCTTCGTGCGGCCGGGCTGCCCGAGGAGTGGTCGCCCGAATCCGAGTCCTCACGCGAGCTGCTGCACTATCTCGTCGAGGGCGGCCTCACCGGAGCGCGCATCGCCGTCCAGCAGCACGGCGCCACCGCGGAATGGGACCCGTTCCCCGAGTTTCTCGACGAGTTGCGCGCGGCGGGCGCCGACGTCGTGCCGATCCGGGTCTACCGATGGCATCCTGCGCCGCGCGCGGGCGCCTTCGACCAACTGGTGGCGGGCATCGCCGAAGGGAAGTTCGACGCCGTCAGCTTCACATCGGCGCCGGCGGTGGCGGCGGTGTTGATGCGCGCCGCCGAGATGGACATCGAAGATCGCGTGCTCACCGCCCTGCGCACCAATGTGCACGCCATGTGTGTCGGCCCGGTCACCGCGCGCCCCCTGGTCCGGCTCGGCGTCCCGACGTCGGCTCCGGAGCGGATGCGCCTTGGCGCGCTGGCCCGTCACATCACCGACGAACTGCCGTTGCTGCAGTCGCGGACCATGCACGTGGCCGGCCACCAGCTGGAGATCCGCGGCACCTGCGTACTCGTCGACGGCGCGGTGAAGGAATTGTCACCTGCGGGAATGGCGACGATCCGGGCACTGGCGAACCGTCCGGGCACCGTCATCTCCAGGGCCGACCTCCTGCGCGCCCTTCCTGGCTCCGGCACCGATACCCACGCGGTGGAGACCGCGGTGCTGCGGCTGCGAACGGCTCTGGGCGACAAGAACATTGTCTCGACGGTGGTCAAGCGCGGCTATCGGCTGCCTGTCGACGAGCCGCTGGCTCACGCGCAATGAGTCTTCTGATGGTCGCCCACGGCACCTGCAAAGCCGACGGCGTCGCGACAGTCGGCGACCTGGTCACTCGGGTGTCCGGACTGCTGGACCGGCAGGTGCACGTGGCATTCGTCGACGTCCTCGGTCCGACGCCGCGGGAGGTGCTCAGCAAGCTGACCGCCGAGCGCCCCGTGACGGTCGTGCCAGTGTTTTTGGCGGGCGGGTACCACGTCCGTTTCGACCTTCCCGCCCACGTCGCCGCCAGTGGACATCCGGGCGTGACGGTGACGGCTCCGCTGGGGCCGTGCGCGAGCACAGTGCGGGTGATGGCGCAGCGACTCATCGAATGCGGCTGGCGCCAAGGCGATCCGATCGTGATGGCTGCCGCGGGTACGTCGGATGCGAACGCTCAGTCCGATCTTCGCCGTACAGCCGCGCTGATGTCGGCGCTCATCGGTGATCGTGTCGAACTCGCGTATGCGGCCACCGGAACGCCACGGGTGCACGACGCGGTGGCGGAGTTGCGACGTCGAGGAACGCGGCGGGTGGCGGTGGCGTCGTATCTGTTGTCGGACGGCCTGTTTCACGATCGGCTCCGAGACAGCGGGGCCGACCTTGTCGCCGATCCGCTAGGCGGCCACCCGGCTATGGCGCGGCTGATCGCCAACCGCTTCAAGCGCGCGCGGGTACCGATTGCCGCGTAAGCCGGCCGCGACGCACAACCGCGCAGCCGCCTCGATCGAATCGTTCTGGCGCTTGGACACCTTAACGAGTTGAGCAACAGCTTGGGCCGCGTCAAGATCGAATTGCGCCATGAGCAGCGATGTTGCGTCGTAGATCACGTCCGCACGCCCATACCTGCGCGCGGGTCGCCGAGCCTTTGCGGCGATGCAGTGTTGGGGCATGCATGCTGGTTACCACGAAGCCCGAAAAGGCAAACCGCTTAGTCCGTTATGCGCAATCAGGCCCGGACTTCGACCTGGCCATCAGCGGTGATGCGAGTTTGGTACACGGGAAGCGCGGCGGTGGGATCGTCCAGACAAGCGCCGTCGTCGAGGGCGAACGCCTGCTTCTTGATCGGCGACTGCACCGTCGGGCGGCCACCGCGATCGCCGACGATCCCGCGGGAGATCACCGCCGCTCCCGAGAACGGGTCGACGTTGCCGACGGCGTGCACGCTGCCGTCGTCGAGGCGAAAGAGCGCGACCTGTTCACCGTCGGGGAGGAGCACGCCGACGCCGCGGCACGGGATAAGGCGGTCGTAGGCGCATGCCGCGGTCCACAGCTGAACATCGTTGAGCATCATCATGTTTCGACCACCTTGCGGATCGTGGGCATGGGCATGGGCACGATGCGGCCCTCGTGCCTGGTGAAGGTGACGGTCGGATCGGGTGCATCGGGTGCGTTGACGAACGACACGAACCGCGACAGCTTCTCCGGATCCTCGAGCACGCCCTTCCATTCGCAGGCATAACCCGCGACGTGGCGTGCCATCGCCTCTTCGAACTCCTCGGCGAGCCCCAGCGAGTCATTGCACACCACGTCACGCAGGTGCTCGAGACCGCCATCGAGCTGCTCGACCCACGGTGCCGTGCGCTGCAACCGGTCTGCGGTGCGGATATAGAACATCAGGAAACGGTCGATGTAGCGGACCAGCGTTTCATCGTCGAGGTCGCCGGCAAGCAACTGCGCATGCTTGGGAGTCATGCCGCCGTTACCGCCGACATACAGGTTCCAGCCGGTCTCGGTCGCGATCACACCGACGTCCTTGCTGCGGGCCTCCGCGCATTCGCGGGCGCAGCCCGAGACGCCCATCTTGATCTTGTGCGGGGCGCGCAGGCCGCGGTAGCGCAGCTCGAGGTCGATCGCCATCTGCACCGAATCCTGTTGCCCGTAGCGGCACCAGTCGCTGCCGACGCAGCTCTTCACCGTCCGCAACGCCTTGCCATAGGCGTGGCCGGACTCCATCCCACCGTCGACGAGGCGCCGCCATATCTCGGGCAGCTGGTCGACCCTGGCGCCGAACATGTCGATGCGCTGCCCGCCGGTGATCTTGGTGTACAGGTCGAAATCCCTTGCGATCTCGCCGATCAGGATCAGCTGCTCTGGCGTGATGTCGCCGCCGGGCACCCGCGGTACGATCGAGTAGCTGCCGTTGCGCTGGATGTTGGCCAGAAAGTGGTCGTTGCTGTCCTGCAGCGAGGCCTGCTCACCGTCGAGAATGTGCTCGGAGCCGGTGGAAGCCAGGATCGACGCGACGGCGGGTTTGCATATGTCGCAACCCTTTCCGCTACCGAAGCGCTCGATCAACGCCGAGAAGGTCCTGATCGACGTTGCCGAAACGATCTCGAACAGCTCAGCTCTCGACTGGCTGAAGTGCTCGCACAGCGCCTTGGACTGTTCGACACCCTCGGCCTCCAACAACTGCTTGAGCAGCGGCACGCAGGACCCACACGACGTGCCCGCCTGTGTGCAGCTCTTCAGGGCGGCCACGTCGCAGCAACCGCCCGCAATGGCATCGGTGAGAGCACCCTTCGTGACGTTGTTGCACGAGCAGATCTGTGCGCCGACAGGCAGCGCGCCTACACCCAATCCGCCACTGCCGCTTTCGGATCCGGCGGGGGCGATGAGCGCCATCGGATCACCGGGTAACTCTTCGCCGACCATCGGTCGCAGGACGCCGTATGCGGAGGCGTCGCCGACCAGAATGCCGCCGAGCAGTGTCTTGGCGTCGTCGGACAACACCAGCTTGGCGTAGGTCTGGTTGACGGCGTCGTTGACCACCACCTCGAGGCAATCCGGCGTGACTCCCATCGCGTCGCCGAAGCTCGCCACGTCGACGCCGAGCAGCTTGAGTTTCGTCGACATATCGGCCTCGGGGAACTCCGCGGCGCCGCCGAGCAGGCGGTCCGCAACGACTTCGGCGCTTGTGTAGCCGGGGCCGACGAGGCCGTAGCAACGGCCATCGATCGCCGCTACCTCACCGATTGCGTGGATGCTGTGATCCTTTGTGGCACAGGATAAATCGGTGAGGATACCGCCGCGCTCCGCGAGTTCGAGCCCCGCGTCGACGGCCAACTCATCACGGGGACGCACGCCCGCGGCGAAGACGACCAGCCCGGCTTCGATGGCCGTACTGTCGCTGAGCGTCACACGCACGGCGTCATTCTCGGCCGACCGCCGGACGGGCCGGTTGCGTTGTGCTGGCTGGATGGATTCGGTGCCCACACCCGTGTGCACTGTGATGCCGAGGTCGCCGATGATCCGGGACAACAGGGCGCCGCCCGCCTCGTCCAGCTGTTGAGCCATCAGCCGCGGCGCCATCTCGACGACGTGGGCATGAAGGCCGAACGAGCGAAGAGCATTGGCGGCTTCCAAGCCGAGCAGGCCGCCACCGATCACCACACCCGCCTGCGCGTGACCGGCGCGTCGCGCGCGTTCGGCGTCGGCACGGATCGCGTCGAGGTCGTCGAGGGTCCGGTAGACGTGGCACGAGGGCAGGTCACGGCCGGGCACCGGGGGGACGAACGCATAGGAGCCCGTCGCGAGCACCAGCGCGTCATAGTCGACGCGCTCGCCGTCGGCGAGCACCACAGCCTTGGCGGCGCGGTCGATTGCGGTGACCCGGGTGCTCAGTCGCAGCGAAACCAGATCGTCGCCTGCGTAGTCATTGCCGGGCAGCGCGAGAAGACTGCGGTCCCAGTGCTCGGTGTAACCGGTGAGACCGACGCGGTCGTATGCGGCTTCGGCCTCTTCGGCAAGCACTGTGATGCGCCACGTCGCTGCGGTGTCACGGGCCCGCATGGCCTCGACGAACCGATGGCCGACCATACCGTGGCCGACCACCACGACGTGGCGGGCCAGCCTCTGTTCAGATGGCATGCAGCGAGGCTATGGAGCCGATATTGCCGCCATGTCGCCCCGTGTGACGCCGCAATCACGGTGTCCTCACCAGCCACCTGCCACGGCTGTGAGACGTCGTTACTGGATGCTGATGGGGTTCTGCGACGTGTAATACTCGCCGCGGATCTGGCCGACATCCGCACCGTAATCCGTCGGACCTTCGATGAACACCCATGCGTTGGTGTAGCCCTGACGAACGGTGTCGTGCATGCTCACCGCGCCGGTGCCGTTGCCGTCGGTGTTCAGCACCGCGAATGCGACTCCGGGCTCACCCGCGTTGCAGGTCTGCGTCCCTGGCCGGGGTCCCTGGATCAGCCGCACGTTGTAGGCGGTATCGGGCCTGCCGATGGCGAAGGTGATGTCGGCGGTGACGGTGTTGGAACCGTGGGTGCCGATCGTCACCTGGCCGGAGCCGGTCGCGTTCGTGCCCACGAACTGTTTCGGGGCGAAGTTGCAGGCTCGAAGGACGGAGGTGAGTGGCACCGTGCCACCATTGGCCGTCTCAGCCGACGCCGATCCGGTACCGACCCCCATGCCGATCATCCCCAGCACGGCCACAGCGACTGTTGAGAAGCGGGTCGAAAGAGTCATTCCGCCAGCCTAGGCGACTACGGCGGCGTAGGGAGCAACGTCGCCGTCTCGGTCACGGTGCCGGAATGAGGGGTGTCCTCGGTGGTGGATGTCGGTGCGCTCGAGGTCGATGACGGCGCGGACGGCAGATTCGTGTCGCTGGTCTGCGGGACCGGCGGGGCATAGCTCGTCGTCGTGGTCGGCGAGGTCGTATAGGTCGGCGTCGTGCTGCTGCTCGACGGCAGCGGTGCCACGGTTTCGACCGGCTCCGACGAATCGTCCGCGGTGCGCATCACGGCGATGATCAACAGCACGATCAACACGACCGCCGCTGCACCTGCCGCGAACACCACGCCGGGGCGATTGACCCAATGCTCGTGGTCGTGGTCGTTGGCGGGCACGCCGGAATGCTAGCCGCCGTTACCTGACGGCCTTGAGGTACCACTTGAGCGTCTCGTCGTCGGTTTGGTTGAGTCGGCCCGAACCCCACCGCTCCTTGAGTCGCATCGTGGTGCCGTCGCGGAACTCGATGCGCACCTTGACGGTGAAGAGTCCGGAGACCTTGCCGGAAGCGATGGAGTCTTACGGACAAAGAAGCCGATCGGTGCGATCAGCGAGATGGCCGCGCGAAGTGTCGCCAACACCGTGGGCCAATAGTGCCGCTATTCCCAGCGAGCCAACAGCTCTTTGGCAGAGTTGCCGAGCGCGGCCTGCAGGAACGGGCCGAAGCTGATCCTCGCGACCCCCAACGGGCCGAACGAGGCCGGGTCGGACTTGTCGGGCAACGCGATCGCGTTGACGGGCAGTGGCAGCTCGGACGTCAAGCGTCGCAACGTATCCGGGTCATGACGGCCAACCGGATACAACACGTCGGCGCCGGCGTTGGCGGCTTCGGTCAGCCGGGCGATCGCCCTGTCGATGCGGTCGGCCTCGTCACCGTCCTGCCGAAAGAACAGATCCGTGCGCGCATTGACGACCACATGCACATCGGCGGCGTCGGCGGCGGCACGCAGCGCGCCGACCAACTCGGCGTGCTCTACCGAGGACCGCAGCCGGCCGCCCTCGCTGTGCACGGTGTCCTCGATGTTGAGACCGACGGCGCCCGCATCGAGCAGCCCGTCGATGAGCCGAGCCGGCGCCTCGCCGTATCCGGACTCGATGTCGACGGAGACGGGCACTTCGACGGCGTCGGTGATCTGCACGACCCGGGTCAGCAGTTCATCGAAGGTCATGCCCTCGTTATCCGCCCTGCCGATCGAGTCGGCGACCGGATGGCTGCCGACGGTCAGCGCCGCGAAGCCGGCGTCGACGGCGAGCCTGGCCGACCACGCGTCCCACACCGTCGGCAACACCACCGGATTTCCCGGCTGGTGCAGCGCCAGCAAGGCCGCCGCGCGCTCCTGAAGAACCTGCTTTTCCGCCATATCCGACCTTCCGTCTCGACGTGACCTGTCTTACCCCCGCTGTCCATGATGTAGCTAGCATCGGTTGTCGTACTGTGATTACGGACACCCTTCAGCCCGAGGAGGTCTGATGTCGAGCACTACCGAATTTGCCGAACTGCACGAACTGGTCGGCGGTCTGCGCCGGTGCGTGACATCGTTGGCGTCGCGGTACGGGGACACCCCGGCCATGCGCCGGATCGTCAACGACGCCGAACGCATCCTCAATGACCTCGACCGTCTCGACATCGATGCCGAGGAGTTGGAACTCACCCGCGGGGTCAGCCGGCAACGGGGTTCCGCGGAGAAGATCGGTATCCCGGACACCCAGTACGACTCCGACTTCTGGCGGGACGTCGACGACGAGGGTGTCGGAGGTCACAGCAGGGGCTGAACTAGGCTCTGTCGCACTGCGGAGCACACAACCGGAGAGGCAACAGTGAGCGCACCCACCGCTGACCGTGAGGGCACCGGCGTCTTTTCGCCAACCCGGGCAGAAATTCCCCAGCGCACTCTGCGCACCGACCGGTGGTGGCAGTCGCCGCTCATCGTCGACATCGGCTTCGCCATCTTCCTCGTATACGCGACGGTGCGGGCCTTCCTGCAGAACAACTATTACGTCGAGGCGTACCACTACCTGACGCCCTTCTACTCGCCGTGCATCAGCAAGGGCTGTGTGCCCGAGGCCAGCCACTTCTGGCCGCAGATACTGCCCGACGTGTGGTGGCTTCCCTATGCGGCGGCCACGTTGCCGTTCCTGCTGCTGTTCCGGTTGACCTGCTACTACTACCGCGGTGCCTACTACCGGTCGGTGTGGCAGGCCCCGACCGCCTGCGCGGTGGCCGAACCCCACGCGACATACACCGGTGAGACACGGTTCCCGCTGCTCGTGCAGAACACGCACCGGTACTTCTTCTACATCGCCGGGCTCATCTCGGTGATCAACACCTACGACGCCATCATCGCGTTCCAGTCGCCTTCGGGCTTCGGATTCGGTATGGGCAACATCATTCTCGTCGTGAACGTGATCCTGCTGTGGACGTACACGTTGTCGTGCCACTCCTGCCGCCATGTCGTCGGCGGCCGGCTCAAGCACTTCTCGAAACACCCCGTCCGCTATTGGATGTGGACGCAGGTGAGCGGGCTGAACACCCGCCACAAGATGTACGCCTGGATCACGCTCGGGACGCTGATCGTGACCGACCTCTACGTCGCCCTTGTGGCCAGCGGCACCATTCACGACCTCAGATTCATCGGCTGAATCTGACTGGCTGACAGCCCCTTTCATACAGCCCAGGCACGACGAGCAAGTGAGGAACTATGACTGAAGTCGAACGGCACAAGTTCGACGTCGTCGTCATCGGCGCCGGTGGCGCCGGTTTGCGCGCGGTGATCGAGGCCCGTGAGCGTGGCCAGAAGGTGGCCGTCATCACCAAGTCGCTGTTCGGCAAGGCTCACACCGTGATGGCCGAGGGTGGTTGCGCCGCGTCGATGGGCAACGCCAACCCAAAGGACAACTGGCAGGTCCACTTTCGCGACACCATGCGCGGCGGGAAGTTCCTCAACAACTGGCGGATGGCCGAGCTGCACGCCAAGGAGGCGCCCGACCGGGTGTGGGAGCTGGAAACCTACGGCGCGCTGTTCGACCGCACCAAGGACGGCCGGATCAGCCAGCGCAACTTCGGCGGCCACACCTATCCGCGACTGGCGCACGTCGGCGACCGCACCGGTCTGGAGATCATCCGGACACTGCAGCAGAAGATCGTCTCGCTGCAGCAGGAGGACAAGGCCGAGCTCGGTGACTACGAGTCCCGCATCCGAGTCTTCCATGAGTGCACAATCACCGATCTGATCTTGGACGAGACCAGCGGCGAAAAAAGAGTGGCAGGTGCGTTCGGCTACTTCAGAGAGACCGGCAACTTCATCCTGTTCGAGGCGCCTGCCGTGGTGCTGGCCACCGGCGGTATCGGCAAGTCCTACAAGGTCACGTCGAACTCGTGGGAGTACACCGGCGACGGGCACGCGCTCGCGCTGCGCGCCGGAGCGACCCTGATCAACATGGAGTTCGTCCAGTTCCACCCGACCGGCATGGTCTGGCCGCCGAGCGTGAAGGGCATCCTCGTCACCGAGGGTGTCCGCGGCGACGGCGGCGTGCTGAAGAACTCCGACGGCACCCGGTTCATGTTCGACTACATCCCGCCGGTGTTCAAAGGCCAGTACGCCGAGTCCATCGACGAGGCCGACCAGTGGCTCAAGGACAACGACTCTGCGCGCCGCACGCCCGACCTGCTGCCCCGCGACGAGGTGGCCCGCGCCATCAACTCCGAGGTGAAGGCCGGCCGCAACTCCCCGCACGGCGGCGTGTTCCTCGACATCGCGTCGCGGCTGCCCGCCGACGAGATCAAGCGCAGGCTGCCGTCGATGTACCACCAGTTCATGGAGCTCGCCGAGGTCGACATCACCAAGGAGGCGATGGAAGTCGGGCCCACGTGCCACTACGTGATGGGCGGTGTGGAGGTCGATCCCGACACCGCGGCGGCCACCACGCCCGGGCTCTTCGCGGCAGGCGAATGCGCTGGCGGCATGCACGGTTCCAACCGGCTCGGCGGCAACTCGCTGTCCGACCTGTTGGTGTTCGGCCGTCGCGCCGGCCTCGGCGCCGCCGACTACGTGCGGTCGCTCAAGGAGCGCCCGCAGATCACCGAGGAAGCGGTGGTCGACGCGAGCAAGCGGGCGCTGCTGCCGTTCGAGACCGCGACGAACGGCGATTCCCCGGAGAACCCGTACATGCTGCAGCTCGACCTTCAGGACACGATGAACAGCCTGGTCGGCATCATCCGTAAGGAAGAGGAGATCACCGAGGCGCTGAACAAGCTGACGGAGCTGCGCGAGCGCTACAAGCGTGTCCGGATCGACGGCAATCGGCCGTTCAACCCGGGTTGGCACCTGGCGATCGACCTGCGCAACATGATGCTGGTCAGCGAGTGCATCGCCAAGGCGGCCCTGATGCGCACCGAGAGCCGGGGCGGCCACACCCGCGACGATCATCCGTCGATGGAGTCGGACTGGCGCAACACCCTGCTGGTCTGCCGCACCGAAGGTGACCCGGAAGCTCTGGTGCCCGATGTGAGCGTCACCAAGCAGGATCAGATCCCTGTGCGTCAGGATCTGCTCGACCTTTTTGAACTCTCCGAACTGGAGAAGTACTTCACCGACGGGGAACTGGCCGAGCATCCAGAACGGAGCAAGTGATGGCCTATCAGGCGAACATGCGCGTGTGGCGCGGCGACCTCGGCGGCGGCGCTCTGCAGGACTACCAGGTCGAGGTCAACGAGGGCGAGGTGGTGCTCGACATCATCCACCGCCTGCAGCAGACGCAGACGCCGGACCTCGCGGTGCGGTGGAACTGCAAGGCCGGTAAGTGCGGCTCGTGCTCGGCCGAGGTCAACGGCAGGCCGCGGCTGATGTGCATGACACGGATGTCGACCTTCGGCGAGGACGAGACCATCACGGTGACGCCGCTGCGGACCTTCCCTGTCATCCGCGACCTCGTCACCAACGTGTCGTTCAACTACGAGAAGGCCAGGGAGATCCCGTCCTTCGCGCCACCGAAGGACCTGCAGCCCGGTGAGTACCGGATGATGCAGGAGGACGTGAACCGGTCGCAGGAGTTCCGCAAGTGCATCGAGTGCTTCCTGTGTCAGAACACCTGCCACGTGGTCCGCGACCACGAGGAGAACAAGCAGGCGTTCTCCGGGCCCCGGTATCTGATGCGGCAGGCCGAGCTGGACATGCACCCGCTGGACACCCTGGAACGGCGCCCCGAACAGGCGCAGGACGACAACGGCCTCGGTTTGTGCAACATCACCAAGTGCTGCACCGAGGTGTGTCCCGAGAACATCAAGATCACCGACAACGCGCTGATCCCGATGAAAGAGCGGGCAGTCGACCGAAAGTACGACCCGGTGGTCTGGCTCGGGAACAAGTTGTTCCGCCGGAGTTAGCCGCGCGGCTTGCGGGGTAGCCTTTCGTTAGCGGCCAATCAACGACGAAAGGCAGCCCCATGTCAGCCACGCACAGCGTCAACGACATTCGCACCGCCATCCGTGAGCTGTCGGCGCGCGCCGATCTGGCGCGCAAAGAGGACAGGCCCGACGATGCGGCCGAGCTCGAACAGCGGATCCAGGGATATCGCGAGGAGCTCGCCGCGCGGCCTTAACCGCCCAGTCGCCGAAATGCGCTGCGGTGGAAGACAATCGGGGGCACCGCCGGATGCACGGTGACATTTGCAACCCGCAGGATGACGATCGTGTGATCGCCTGCGGGGACCAGCTGCTCGATGGCGCTCTCCACCCAGACGCTGGTGCCCTCGACGAACACCGCACCGCTTTCGGTCGACACAGTGGACAACCCCGCGAATCGGTCACCGGTCTTCGCCGCGAGCGCGCGGGCCGCCTCGTCGTGTGATTCGCCGAGCACGCTGATGCCGAGCCGGGGCAGGTCCTTGAGCTTCGGCCAGGTTTCCGAGGTGTTCTGCACCGCAAACGACACCAGGGGCGGATCCAGCGATACCGGGACGAAGGTGCTTGCCGCCAGACCGACGCGGACGCCGTCCACTTCGGCGGCGATGGCGATGACTCCGGATGGGAAGTGACCGAACGCCTCGCGCAGCGTGGTGGGGGTCAAATCAGTCGTGCTCATATACCGTCCATCTTCACACGCAGCCGCGCGCGGGGGCCACGCCGCCGTCGCGGTAACGCGACGCTCGACATGTGGATACGCTCTTGGCCCCGGCCTGGGCTTGCTGGCTCAGCTGCCCGATGCGGAAGCGACGCCGGAGACGGAGTCCGAGCCGCAATAGACTCAATCGCTCCAGCGCTGCGCTTCCACTTCGGGTGGCAATGGCGGGTGAATGGGGACGTCGAGGCCGTCGTAGATGCCGGGCTTCTGCGTCGCCAACCATCCGATAGCGCCGAGAAGCCGGTTGGCGGCCGTGGTGTTTCCGCCGTCCGCCCTGGTGCCGCCGGGCACGTCGGCCCGACTGACCAACGTCAGTTCCGGGTCGCCGTGGACGATGACGCGGTGGTCGCCCGCGCCCTGGTCCGGCTGTGGCCAGTCCGGAGCGCACGACGAATGGATGCGGGTGATGTGGTCGATGACGATCCGCTCGCGCCCTTTCACCTTTCCGATCACCTTGAGCCAGAAGGCGCCCTGGGTGCCCTCCTCGAAACGGCCCATGATCGTGTCGACCGACGTCTCCAGTGGCCTGCGCTCGACCTCCTCGGTGATCTCGTCGATCTCCAGACCCAGGCCGCGTCCGATCAGCCGGACGTTGCCGCCCCACACCATCGTCGGGATCGACGGCAACAGCATCATCGGCACCTCGTCCATCGATCCGCCGAAGCCGCACAGCACCTTCACCGCATTCGGTTGGTCGTAGGTCGAGTAATCGAAGATCTCCTGGCAGTGGATCGACCGGATCCGGGTGCACAGACCCGCCGCGATCACCGCGAGCGCGTCGTTGCCCCAGCCCGGGTCGACACCGCTGACGAGCAGTGTCGAACCACCCTCTTGCGCGGCCGCGGTCAGGCGCTCGACCCATTCCGGCGGGGCCGACCGCGGGTCGTAGAGCGAGTACAGCGACGGCGTGACGACATGCGCGCCCGACCGCAGGCAGCGCTCGATGTCGTTGATCGCCTCCTCGGGGCGGATGTCACCCGACGCCATGTAAGCGACGGCGTCGCAGCCAGCGAGAGCGGCATCGACATCGGTGGTCGCAACGAGCCCCGTCGGGCTGTCGAGGCCGACGAACTCGGCCGCGTCCATGCCCTCTTTCGACGGCGAGGAGGTGATGATGCCGGACAGCCCGAGTCCCGGAAAAGCCAACGCCGAACGGATGGCCGTCGACCCCATATTGCCCGTTCCCCACACTGCTACCCGTTGTTGCATACGTACACCCTAGTGGTGCGTGTGACGAGACTGTGGCAGGTATCACAAGCCCGGAAATATGCACTTCAGAATGCGTTTTACCCGGTAAATCGGCGCCCAATCAACCGCTGGGTTACTTAGCTGATGGAAATTGCTCGTGCTGGCTTTGTGTTGAAGTTACCGACGGGTATAGTTGACCTTAGTTACTGGTGGGTAACTTAGTCAAAAGTACCCAACCAACAGTGGCATTCTCGACGAGGAGGAAACGTGAGCCACTACAAGAGCAACGTTCGTGACCAGGTATTCAACCTGTTCGAAGTCTTCGGCCTGGACAAGGCCCTCGGTGAGGGCGAGTACACCGATCTGGACGCCGATACCGCCAAGGAGATGCTCGGCGAGATCGCGCGGCTGGCTGAGGGCCCGATCGCCGAATCATTCGCCGACAGCGACCGCAACCCCCCGACCTTCGATCCCAAGACGCACTCCGTGACGCTTCCCGACGGCTTCAAGAAGTCGGTGCGCGCCATGCTCGACGGCGGCTGGGACCGCGTCGGCCTCGACGAGCAACTCGGCGGCGTGCCCGCGCCCAAGGCGCTCATGTGGGCGCTGCACGAGCACATCCTCGGCGCGAACCCCGCGGTGTGGATGTACGGCGGCGGCGCAGGCTTCGCCAACATCTTCTACAGGCTCGGCACCGACGAGCAGAAGAAGTGGGCCGTCATCGCCGCCGAGCGCGGCTGGGGCTCCACGATGGTGCTGACCGAGCCCGACGCGGGCTCCGACGTCGGCGCAGGCCGGACCAAGGCCGTCAAGCAGGACGACGGCTCCTGGCACATCGACGGCGTGAAGCGCTTCATCACCTCGGGTGACTCCGGTGACCTGTTCGAGAACATCTTCCACCTGGTGCTGGCCCGCCCCGAGGGCGCAGGCCCTGGTACCAAGGGGCTGTCGCTGTTCTTCGTGCCCAAGTTCCTGTTCGACTTCGAGACCGGCGAGCTCGGTGAGCGCAATGGTGTCTACGTCACCAATGTCGAGCACAAGATGGGCCTCAAGGTCTCTGCTACGTGTGAGCTGTCGCTGGGCCAGCACGACAAGCCCGCCAAGGGCTGGCTGGTCGGCGAGACCCACGAGGGCATCGCGCAGATGTTCGATGTCATCGAGCAGGCACGAATGATGGTCGGCACCAAGGCCATTGCCACCCTGTCGACGGGCTACCTGAATGCGCTCGACTACGCCAAGAACCGCGTGCAGGGGGCCGACATGACCCAGATGACCGATAAGACCGCGCCGCGGGTGACCATCACACACCACCCCGACGTGCGTCGCAGCCTGATGACCCAGAAGGCCTACGCCGAGGGTCTGCGCGCGCTGTACACGTTCACGTCGACCTACCAGGACGCCGCGGTCGCCAAGACGCTGCACGACGTCGACACCGAGCTGGCGGTCAAGGTCAACGACCTGATGCTGCCGATCGTCAAGGGTGTGGGTTCGGAGCAGGCGTACGCCAAGCTGACCGAGAGCCTGCAGACCTTCGGTGGGTCCGGCTTCCTGCAGGACTACCCGATCGAGCAGTACATCCGCGACGCCAAGATCGACTCGCTGTACGAGGGCACCACAGCCATCCAGGCGCAGGACTTCTTCTTCCGCAAGATCGTCCGCGACAAGGGTGTGGCGCTGGCCCACGTGGCAGGCCAGATCGAGCAGTTCGTCCGCAACGAGTCGGGCAACGGCCGGCTGAAGGCCGAGCGGGCGCTGCTCGCGACCGCTCTGGAGGACGTCCAGGCGATGGCGGCCACGCTGACCGGCTACCTGATGGCGGCGCAGGAGAACCCCGAGAGCCTCTACAAGGTCGGCCTGGGCTCGGTGCGCTTCCTGATGAGCGTCGGCGACCTGGTCATCGGCTGGCTGCTTCAGAGGCAGGCCGCCGTGGCGATCGCGGCGCTCGACGCGGGTGCCAGCGGAGCCGACCGGGCCTTCTACGAGGGCAAGGTCGCGGTGGCGTCCTTCTTCGCGAAGAACACGCTGCCACTGCTCACCAGCACGCGTCAGGTGCTCGAAACGCTCGACAACGACGTCATGGAACTCGACGAGGCGGCCTTCTAACCAACTCTGGCCGCTTCGACACAAAAAGCCCCCGTTCTCTTCACGGGGGCTTTTTGCATTGTCTTTGCGCTCCTCGCGTGCGCGGGAGTCAGTGGTTGGGGCCGACCACCGTCCTGCCGTCGCCCATGTCGTGGGCGTACTGCGGGCAGTAGGACAACGCGGCGTCGACGGTGATGACCAGCGCGGTCTGGCCGTCGATGCGGGAGTTCGCGCCTGCGATGTGCTGGCTGATCTCGCTGGGCTCCATGCCCGCATCGAGGGCGTCGCAGACGTGGTGGGCGACCTTGACGGCCGACTCCTGCGTGCCGAAGCCGATGCCCTGCTGGGCCAGCATGCCGAAGAACTGGTCGTCGGCGGCCTCGGCATGAGCGGTGCCCGCGGCGAGCAGGCCTGCGACGCCGAGCGTTCCCGCGGCGATCGCCAACCGGGTGGCGGACTTGGTGAATCGTGGGCTGAACATCATGTGGGGTCCTTGTCGTAGCTGATGGTTTGGCCTGGTGGCGGGATCAGCATCTGCAAGGAGGCTTGGTGGATTCTTGGACGTTCCCAGCCAAGGATTCGCCAAGGCGTCACCGGCAGCCTTTGCGCCATGAAAACAACGACACTCACGCTCATCGCGTCGGCGATGGCGATGGCCGCGATCGCCGGCTCCCCCGCCGCGCACGCCGGGCCGGCGTCGGAGAAGCTGTGCGAGGCCCAGACCTGGCCGCGCCCGGTGCCCGAAGTGGTCGGGAAGATCTTCGATCCGTCCACCAAACAGCTTCCCGCCGGTACCGCCGGCGGAGCACTCGCGTGCTGGGACGACATCCGCATCGTCGCGGCGGATGGTCGAGACGCCGCCAAGGTTGCCGTCGGGCCGCAACAGATTGCGTTCGTGTCGCCGTCACCAGGCACACCGATTGGTCGCAATGCGCAGATCACGGTGGAACTGGCCCGTATCGACTACAGCCTGCCGCCTGCATACCACCCCTGCGACTGGCTCACTACGACGGAGGTCGCCGACATCCTCGGGGTCGAGAACAGGATCGAGACCGAGAGCATCGAGGACAGGGCCGGGTCGGTTGATCCGATGTGCATCTACCGCAGCCCCGGCGATACCGCGGTCACCGCCCACCTCTATCAGCCGCTGGCATTCCCGATCGACGCCAAGACGGAGTTCGCCACCTACACCGGCTTCGGAACCGCGCAGGTGGACGGTCTCGGATTGGCGGCCAAATGCCTGACGGGTCTGCAGGGCACGCAGTACCGGCCCTACAACGAAGTCGTCGTCCTGCTCGACGGCAACCGGTTGCTCGAGGTTCAGGGCCTCGGCGCCGAGCCCTGCGACACGTTGAAACAGTTGGCCCAGAAGGCAATCGGCCGCATCTGACAACCCCATCGGATAGGAAGGAACGATCATGAAGAAGACACCTCTATTGGCGGCACTCGCGACGATGGTTGCGACCATTGTGATTCCAGCCGTCGCGCACGCCGACGATCCCGCGCAGCCCTGCTCGGATGGACAGGTCGAGGTGCACAACGGCGGCGAATACGCCAGGACGGGTCACCGCGCGGTGGTCCTGAGCTTCCGGCTCGCCCCCGGCGCACAGGCCTGCACGCTGACCGGCTATCCGGGCGTCGACTCCGGCGCAGGCGGCCCACTGCTGCGCGCCGATCGGACGCTGTCCGGATACATGGGCGGGCTCAACACGGATCAGCTGCCCACGCTCACGGTTTCGGAGTACCAAGCCGCGACCGCCCTCGTCGAGGGAGTGGCCGCCGACAGGCAAGATCCCATGCGGCTGTGCCCGACCTACAGGGAGCTGCTGGTGACACCGCCGGACACCACCGAGGCCACCACCATCCATATCGGGATGGACACCTGCGAGTTGCAGGTGCATCCGATCGGCACGACATGGTGACCCGCACCGGGCTGGCGTCTTTCGTCGGCGCGGTCGTCATCGCGATCACAGTGGGGTGCGGTGCGGCTTCCGCGGACGACGTCTACCACGACCACAGCGAAACTTGGTCCTACAGGGTCGACATCACCTATCCGCTCGACTACCCCGACGCGGCCGCGGTGTCCGATTTCGTCGCCGCCGACCGCCAGGAGTTCGTCGACTGGGTTGCCGAGGTTGGACCCGACGGGCGCAACCGGCCGTACACCTACGACGTCAGCGCGAAGACGTACCGGTCGGCGCAGCCCGCGACGCAGAGCCTGGTGCTGACCATCGACAACGACACTGGCGCCGTGCACCAGGGCCATCCGGAGACGTCCTTCAAGACCTTCACGTTCGACCTGACCAAGCGTGCCCCCGTCACCTTCGACACGCTGTTGCGGCCCGAAGCCAAGCCGCTGGACGTACTGACTTCCATCGTCCGGCGCGAACTCCACGCGCCGACGCTCGAGCTGCTGCCGTCGGACTTCCGCAACTTCGCCATCACCGACGATGCGGTCGTGTTCTTCTTCGGCGAGGGTCAGTTGATACCGGGCGAGAACAACGGTCCACACCAGATCTCGGTGCCCCGCAGCGAACTGGCACCCCTGATGGCCTGATAGGCGCGATACTGCGTCTGTGGATTCGCGCGTCGGTACGGCGTTCGGCAAATACAGCATCTCGCGGCTGCTCGGCAAGGGCGGAATGGGCGAGGTGTACGAGGCCTACGACAACGACAAGGGCCGCACCGTCGCACTGAAGATCCTCTCGGACGCGTACTCCCGCGACAACAGTTTTCGGACACGGTTCCAGCGCGAGTCCCGCGCGGCGGCGATTCTGCAGGAACCGCACGTCATTCCGATCCACGACTGGGGCGAGATCGACGGCCACCTCTACATCGACATGCGGCTGGTACAGGGGCAGACGCTGGATGCCCTGCTCGCAGAGGGACCGCTGGAGCCGTCGCGGGCGGTCAACATCGTCGGCCAGGTGGGTGCCGCACTCGACGCTGCACACGCCGCCGGGCTCATCCATCGGGACATCAAGCCGCAGAACATCATCGTCACGCCAACGGATTTCGCGTATCTGGTCGATTTCGGTATCGCGGAAGCCACCGGGGACACCCGGTTGACGGCCGGTGGCATGAAGATCGGCACTCTGAATTACATGGCGCCCGAACGGTTTACCGAACCGGTGGCCACCAGCGCCGTGGACGTCTACGCGCTGGCGTGTGTGCTGTACGAGGCGCTGACCGGAGAGGCCCCGTATTCCGGCGACAATCTGCAGCACCTGCTCGCCGCACATGTGACCCTGCCACCACCGCGCCCGAGCGAGACGAATCCGCGGAGTCCCGCCGCACTCGACGATGTCGTCGCCCGCGGCATGGCCAAGGACCCCGATGACCGCTACGGAACGGCGGGCGGCCTGGGCCGGGCCGCCGCTCGCGCACTGACCAGCGGCCAGCCGACCGCCGTCGGCGCCGCACCGACAATCGCGACGCCCACGACACCCAATCCGCCGGCTCGTCAGCCCGATCCGCGGGCCCGGCAGAGGAAGTGGGTGCTGCCGACGGTCATCGCCGTCGCGGCCGCGCTTGTCCTCGGCGGTATCGGCATCGTCATCGGCCTACTCGCCCAGAATGATTCGGCCGGAACGAGCACGGCGCCCCCCACACCGAACAGCCCCGCCCCTGTGGTCGCCGGACCCGATCAGACCGGCCTGCATCAGTCGTGCGACGACGGCTTCTCGATGCCCAACAAGAACGGGTTCGGCACACATGCGGGGCGGGGCACCCCCGAGACGTCGTGTTTCTTCACCGACAGTGTGCTGCGGTCCTACTGGGCTCAGTACGGCGATGCGAGCCCGCTGCCGCGGTCGGTGTCGGCGCCCGGTGCCATCGACTGCGCCGACGTGCCTGGCGCCGCGTGCGACGGTACGAACTTCCTCATGCAGTGCCAGCAGTACACGGGCGACAACTGGATCACGTGTACCGGTGGGAAGAGCGCGCGTGTCTACCTGTGGTGAGTTCTCAACCGCACGGGCCGGAGGGCAGCGAAGACAGATGTGAGGACAGCCAGTCGGCCATCTCGGTGAGGTCGGCCTTGCCGTCCTCGAACGTGCCCGAATCAGGCTGTGCCGCAAGGGCGACGGCTACCATCCCCTTCGGGCTCGCCAGGATGCCCATCTGCCTGACCAGGTAGCTGCCCGTCGCTGACGGCCCCCAGCCTCCCTTGAAACGGGCGTCCTGGATTGTCCCGACGCCCCAGCGCTGGTCAGGCTCGACCCGCCCCATGAGAGCAAAGATCGGTGCGTTCGCCTTGTCGCACACCGCAACCGACAGGAACCGCACCTGATCGGCCAGGGACCAGTCGGTCTGACCGAACGCGGTGAACTCCGGCCGGACCTTCCTCGACTGGACGACGGTCGGATCGCCCGCCTGCCTGAGCACCGCGTCGACCTTCGTCGCGGCGGCGGCCGGGTCGCCAAGGGCGGTCCACAACGATTCGGCCGCCGCATTGTCCGATTCGGTGATGGCTTTGGTCATGGCGTCGGTGACCTTGGGCGGGCGCGCTTCTCGCAGCGCCGCGATGACCAGTGGCACCTTGATCGTCGACCATGCCGGACCCGTTTGCCAGTGGCCCAACGCCATTGACGCCTGCCGACCCCCGACCGCGACGACGGTAAGCCCCGCGACCGCGTGCAGCTTCGCCGTCAGCCGGTCGAAGTCGGCGGCCAACGACGTGGTCCCTGAGCGCAGGTGACGGCCGACAAGCACACCCGCGACGACGATGACTATTGCGAGGGCAGCGAAAAAATAAGGGCGGGTTCGGGAGGACATTCGAGGTGCGTCACATTAGTCTCGCGCGGTCGGCTTTCACCTCTTGCCGACTCTTTGGATCGGTCGCTCCCGAACCCGTCGTGCGCTCGACTGTACGCCTGTGATGACAGTCACACCAGAGGCAATTTTCGGCGGTCACGAGTCCTTCGAAAGCAGCAGTGCGCGGGTGCGTTCGCGCACTTCAGGCGATGAATCGAAGACGACGGCAGTGAACTCGTCGACGCCGATTGCAGCCAGCTCGTCGAGCCGGTCGGACACCGTCTTCTCTTCGCCGATGATGGCGGCGTCCTCGGCGTTGGCATACCCCTCACGGTCGAGCATGGCGCGGTAGGACGGGAGGGTCCCGTACATGGCGAGTTGCTCGGCGGCCTGCGCGCGGGCACCCGCGACGTCGTCGGTGACGCTGACCGGCAGGCTCGCCACGACGCGCACCGACCCATCCGGACGCCCAGCCTCCGAGGCCGCGTCCCGAAGCGTCGGGCCGATGTGCTCCGACAGCGTCTTGGGTCCGCACATCCACGTCAGCGTGCCTGCCGTTCGCCGAGCGGCCAGCCGCAACATCTGCGGACCAAGGGCCGCGAGGTAGATCTGCGGCGTTTGCACGTCTGCGATCTGGAGTGCGCCACGCGCCGTCACGGTCTCACCCACCGCATTGACGGCCTCGCCGGCCAGCAGCGGCTGCAGTCCGTCGAGGTATTCGCGCATCCGGCGCACCGGTTTGTCGTAGGGGATTCCCCACATGCCCTCGGTGACCGCCTGATGCGTCATGCCGAGGCCGAGAAGGAAACGCCCATCGGCGATCCTGTTCAGCATCAGCACACGCTGTGCCAGCAGCACCGGGTGCTGGTTTTGGATCGGCAGCACCGCCGAGCCCATCTCGATGGTGTCGACCTCGCGCATCGCGACGGCCAACACGGTCAGCAGATCGCCGTCGAAGGGCATCTGCGTCATCCAAATTCTGCGGAAACCCTCGTCGCGCAGTTGCGCGAGCTCGTTCACGGTGGCATCGATCGGCGCGCCGGCAAGCGCTCCGGTGCGGGTGAGACTGATTCGCATGCGCTCTATCGAAGCACGCGCATGCCACGATATTCAGCCATGACCACCGAATTGGCGCGGCTGCAGAACTTCGGGCCCAACTGGTTCGCCTCGGTGATGGGCACCGGCATCGTTGCCACGGCGGGTGTCACGCTGCCCGTCCACGTGCCAGGGCTGAGGGCGTTCTCCCACATCGTGTGGGTGCTGGCCGCGCTGCTGCTGGTGGTGCTCGTCGTCGCGGTGACCGCTCAATGGGCGCGCCATCCCACGGTCGCGCGCAGCCACGTGCGCAATCCTCAGATGACGCACTTCTACGGGGCCGCGCCGATGGCTCTGATGACCGTGGGCGCCGGTGCGCTGCTGACCGGCAAGGACCTGATCGGCGAGCGGGTCGCGGTCGACCTGGCATGGGTGTTGTGGACCACGGGCACCATCGGCGGACTGTTCACCGCGGCGACGATCCCGTTCCTGATGTTCACGCAGCTCAACGTCGAACCGGATGCGGCGTTCGGCGGCTGGCTGATGCCTGTTGTGCCACCCATGGTTTCGGCGGCGGCGGGCGCCTTGCTCATACCGCACATGGTCCCGGGTACGGGTCGCGCCACGATGCTCTACGGCTGCTACGCGATGTTCGGCCTCTCACTGGTCGCGGCGATGATCATCATCACGATGATCTGGAGCAGGCTCGCGCTCTACGGGACGTCTGGAACGACGCGGGTGCCCACGTTGTGGATAGTGCTCGGCCCGCTCGGCCAGGGCATCACGGCGGCGGGCCTGCTCGGCGCGAACGCCGCGTTGGCCGTTCCGCCCGAACTGGCGGGCGGGATGAATGTGTTCGCGGTGCTGTTCGGCGTCCCGGTATGGGGGTTCGCCTTGCTGTGGATCACGCTGGCCACCCAGCTGACCGTCCGCACTCTGCGCCGCGGTATGCCGTTCGCGCTGACGTGGTGGAGCCTGACCTTTCCCGTCGGGACGTTCGTCACAGGCACCACACAACTGGCCAATCACACCGGGCTGCCCGCGTTCCGGATCGCCGCCGTGATCGCCTACGTCGGCCTGTGGAGCACATGGGGTTTGGTCGCGGTGCAGACCGCGCGAGGCAGCGTCGGTGGAAGCCTGTTCACCCCGCCGCCTGCCGCCGGTCCGATCAAGGCGGTGAAGGACCCGCAGAAGTAGTCGCTCCGTGTTGCCGTCGGGTCGGGGGGTCAGACGACAACACGAAGCTATGCGGTGTATCGAGGGTAACCGCGCGGCTGTTACACCCGCGTAGAAAACCCTGGTCAGGCCTCGAGGATGGCGGCGACGCCCTGTCCACCGGCCGCGCAGATCGAGATCAGGCCGCGCACCGGCTGCCCGGTTTCCTGCTTTTTCTCGGCGAGCTGCTTGGCGAGCTGCGCGACGATTCTGCCGCCGGTCGCGGCGAACGGGTGGCCCGCCGCCAGCGAGGAGCCGTTGACGTTCAGCTTCGACCGGTCGATCGAACCGAGCGCCGCATCCAGGCCCAGCCGCTCCTTGCAGTACTCCTCGGACTCCCACGCCTGCAGGTGTGCGAGCACCACCGACGCGAACGCCTCATGAATCTCGTAGAAGTCAAAGTCCTGCAGGCTCAACCCGTTTCGGGCCAGCAGCCGCGGCACCGCATACGTCGGCGCCATCAGCAGGCCGTCCTCGCCGTTGACGTAGTCCACCGCGGCGGTCTCGCCGTCGACGTAATAAGCCAGCACCGGATGCCCGTGGGCCGCGGCCCATTCGTCGGTGGCCAGCAGCGACACCGACGCGCCGTCGGTCAGCGGGGTGGAGTTGCCCGCCGTCATCGTCGCGTCGCCGGAGCGCACCCCGAACACCGGCTTGAGCTTGGCGAGCTTTTCCGCCGACGAATCGGCCCGCAGGTTGTTGTCCCTGTACACCCCGAGGAACGGCGTGACGAGGTCGTCGAAGAAGCCACGGTCGTAGGCGGCCGCCATGTTGTTGTGGCTGGCCGCGGCGAGCTCGTCCTGGTCGACCCGCTTGATGCCCATCTTCTTGGCAGTGATCGCCTGGTGCTCGCCCATCGACAGGCCGGTGCGCGGCTCGCTGTTCACGGGAATCTCCACGCCCACCGACGCGGGCAGCTTTCCGACCAGTTTGAGCCGGTCGAGGTTGGACTTGGACCGACGCAAGCCGAGCAGCACCCGGCGCAGGTCGTCACCGAATGCGATCGGCGCGTCCGATGCGGTGTCGACACCTCCGGCCGCCGCCACCTCGTAGCGGCCGGCAGCGATCCCGTCGGCGGCGGCGATGGTGGCCTGCAGACCGGTGCCGCACGCCTGCTGGATGTCGAATGCGGGCGTGTACGACGACAGCGAGCTGCCCAGCACGCACTCGCGCATCAGGTTGAAGTCGCGGCTGTGCTTGAGCACCGCGCCGCCGATGACGGCGCCGAGTCTCTCGCCAGCCAGGTCGAAGCGGTCGATGAGGCCGCCGAGCGCGGCGGTGAACATGTCTTGGTTGGAGGCGTTGGCGTACGCGCCGTCCGAGCGCGCGAACGGAATTCGGTTGCCGCCGAGAATTGCGACCCGTCGGTGGGTATCACTAGCCATGTACCCATAGTACCCACCCTTCTTACTCTGGAGTAAGTTCGTCCCATGGCTACCGATCTGTTCACGCAAATCGTCCACTCGGCGCCCGGATCATTCCTCGCAAAGAACCTCGGCATCCCGCAGCCCGAGACGTTGCGGCGCTACCGGCCCGGCGATCCTCCACTGGCGGGGTCGCTGCTCATCGGGGGTGAGGGCCGCGTCGTCGAACCCCTGCGCAGCGCGCTGGCCGAGGACTACGACGTGGTGGCGAACAACGTCGGCGGGCGCTGGGCCGACTCGTTCGGCGGCCTGGTCTTCGACGCCACCGGCATCAGCGAGCCCGCGGGCCTGAAGGGCCTCTACGAGTTCTTCACGCCGCTGCTGCGCAACCTTGGCCCGTCGGCGCGCGTCGTCGTCGTCGGCACCACTCCCGAGGAGGCGGGTAGCCCGCATGAGCGGATCGCGCAGCGGGCGCTGGAGGGCTTCACCCGCTCGCTCGCCAAGGAGATGCGCCGCGGCGCGACGGTGTCGCTGGTCTACCTCTCCCCCGACGCCAAGCCCGCCGCGACGGGCCTCGAGTCGACGCTGCGGTTCATCCTGTCGGCGAAGTCGGCCTACGTCGACGGTCAGGTGTACCGCGTCGGCGCGGGCGACGCGGTGCCGCCCGCCGACTGGGACAAGCCGCTCGACGGCAAGGTCGCTGTCGTCACCGGCGCGGCCCGCGGCATCGGTGCGACCATCGCCGAGGTGTTCGCGCGCGACGGCGCGAAGGTGATCTGCGTCGACGTCGAGGCCGCACAAGAACCGCTCGGGGTGACCGCCACCAAGGTGAGCGGCACCGCGCTGACGCTCGACGTCACCGCCGACGACGCCGCCGACCGCATCGCCGAACACGTCAGGGAGCACTACGAGGGCAAGCTCGACATCCTGGTCAACAATGCGGGCATCACCCGTGACAAGCTGCTCGCCAACATGGACGAGGCGCGATGGGACTCAGTACTCGCCGTCAATCTCCTTGCTCCGCTTCGGCTTACCGAGAGCCTGGCGGACAACGGCGTCCTTGCCGAGAACGGCCGGGTCGTCGGCCTCTCGTCGATGGCGGGGATCGCGGGCAACCGCGGCCAGACCAACTATGCGGCGACCAAGGCCGGCATGATCGGGCTGACCGAGGCGCTGGCTCCCAAGCTGGGCGAGAAGGGCATCACCATCAACGCCGTCGCGCCAGGGTTCATCGAGACCAAGATGACCGAGGCGATCCCGCTGGCCACCCGCGAGGTCGGCCGCAGGCTCAATTCGCTCTACCAGGGCGGCCAACCGGTGGACGTCGCCGAGACCATCGCCTACTTCGCGAGCCCGGCGTCGATCGCGGTGACCGGCAACACGATCCGGGTCTGCGGCCAGGCCTGGCTGGGCGCCTAGGACGGTCACCGTGACACAGCCGTCCGGCCTGAAGAACCTGCTGCGTGCCGCGGCGGGTGCGCTGCCGCTCATTCCGCGCGGAGATTCGCTTCCCGATCGCACCCTGACCGTCGACGACCTCGCGATCGACCCGGCCAACGTCGCGGCGTACGCGCACGTCACCGGGCTACAGTTCGGCGACGCGGTGCCGCTGACCTATCCGTTCGCGCTGACGTTCCCGACGGTCATGGCGTTGGTCACAGGGTTCGATTTCCCGTTCGCCGCAATGGGTTCGGTGCACATCGAGAACCACATCACGCAACACCGGCCGATCGCCGTCACCGACACGATCTCCGCGCAAGTGCATGCCGAGAACCTGCGCGAGCATCGCAAGGGCCTGCTCGTCGATATCGTCACAGACATCAAGGTCGGCAACGAAACCGCCTGGCATCAGGTCACCACGTTCCTGCACCAGCAGCGCACGAGCCTGTCGGATGAGCCGAAACCGCCGCCGGAGAAGCAACCGAAACTCGGGCCGCCCAACGCGGTGCTGCGTATCTCCCCCGGGCAGATCCGGCACTACGCTTCGATCGGCGGGGACCACAACCCCATCCACACCAACCCGATCGCCGCGAAGCTGTTCGGATTCCCGACGGTGATCGCCCACGGGATGTTCACTGCGGCAGCCGTTCTCGCGAACATCGAGGGTCAGCTGCCGCCCGCGGTGAAGTACTCCGTGCGCTTCGCCAAGCCCGTGGTACTGCCCGCCAATGCCGGGCTGTACGTCGACCGCAGCGCAGGCGGGTGGGAGCTCAACCTGCGCGACCTCAAAAAGGGCGACCCACATCTCAAGGGCACCGTCACCGCGCTCTAAGGATTGGCGTTCTGCGCCTCGTACAGTCGCCTGTAGAGGCCGCCTTCGGCCATCAACGCACGGTGGTCCCCCATCTGCGCGATGCGTCCGTCCTCGAGGACCAGTATTCGATCCGCAACCGCGGCAATGAAATCCATGTCGTGGCTGATGACCACGCAGGTGCGGTCGCGCGCATAGCCGCGGATGACCCCGGTCAGCCTGGCCCGCTGATCGGCGTCGAGGTTTTCGGTCGGCTCGTCGAGCAGCAGCACCTCGGGCCTGCGCAGCAGACAACGGGCCAGCGCGATAAGCCGCTTCTGCCCTCCTGATGGCACTTGGACGTCCACCACGGTGTCGTAGCCGTCGCGCATCTTCGCCGGGTCCGTGATGATCGAGTGAATGTGTGCTTCTTCGCACGCCTGCTCGATTTCGGCATCGGTGGCGTCCGAACGGGCCAAGCGGATGTTCTCCCGGATCGTGTCCTTGGTGAAGAACGGGAACTGCGCGAGTTTTGAAACCTGGTCGCGCAGCGACTCGATGGTGACCCCGGCGATGTCGTGGCCATCGAGCAGAATTCGGCCGCGCCGCGGGTCCAGAAACCGCAACGCCACGTTGAACACCGTCGACTTCCCCGAGCCGGTACCGCCCACCAGTGCGACGGTCTCGCCTTCGGCGATCGCAAAGGACAGCCCGTCGAGCACGGTCTGGCCCGGTGTGTAGCCGAACGTCACGTCGTCGAAGACGAGGTTGCCGTGCACGTCGCCGAGCGGGACGGCATCCGCGGGTTCCCGAATCGATGGGCGGGTGTCGAGCAACTCGTATGTCGAGATCGCGCTCGGGGCGACCGAGTGATAGGTGGTGTAAGCGCCCATGACCCGTTGCGCGGCTGCGAACATCCGCGGGACCATGCCGGTGAACACGATCAGGCCGGCGAACGTCAGGCCGAAGCTGGAGCTGAACCCGATACCGACCAGCAAGACCACGACAGTGCTGAGCGCAACGAACACCTGAGATCCGTTGGCAGTCGCCTGCATCCACACCACAGAGGTCGCGTCGCTTTTCGCCGCCTCGTCGGACACTTTGTGAAATCGCCTGCTGCGCATGGGCGCAGCGTTGAACATCTGGATCTCGGCGATCCCGCTGACCGTCTGCTCCAGCTCGGCGGCCATCGCGCGATCCGCGATCATCACCCTGCGCATCGCGGCTTGAACGGCACGGCCCGCGTATGTCAAGGTGATCAACGCCAGTGGAGTGAGGACCAGGGCGGCCAGCGTCATCTGCCACGAGATGGCCACCAGGTAGGCGATCACCACCACCAGCACGGCGGCATCGATTAGCGGTGGAAGCAGGCAGTCGGTCAGAAGGCGTTGCACCCCAGCAGGTTCGGCGGTCACCCGCTGTATCAGCTCGCCGGTGCGCGACCCGGTGAAGAAATCCAGAGACAGCGACTGCACGTGGTCGTGGACCCGCTGCCGGACATCCACCAGCAGCACCCGCTGAACCTTCGCGCTGACCCAGGCGTCGACGAAGTACATCAGCTGGTTGAGCAACAACGAGCCCGCCCAGGTTGCCAGAAGCACCGCGAACGGCACCGGGCCTGCCATGGATCGAAGCAGGCCGTCCTCACGGGCGACCAACGGTCCTTGCATGTCCCATACCCCACCGAGGTTCCCGCTCTCGCCGGCGTCGGCGATGACCTGCACCATAGGTCCGAACGCTGCGGCGGAGACATACGGCAACGCCGAGGCGATCACACCGAGGACAAGCGAGACCACGACGAGGGCGCGCACCGCGCGCAGCATGCCCAGACTGCGCCACACGAGTCCCCGCGACGTCACGCGTACAGAATGCGGGACGCGGAGATGCTGGTCCAGCTCGACGCGCGGGAACGGGCCGAGGATGAATATCGAAAGCTCCACGAGCAGGCGGGTTTTCAGATGACGAGAGTGGTGCCCACCGCAGGTCCGATCAGCCTGTCGAGGCAAGGCGAGCTAGCCGGTAGTCGCGGCGGTTGCCGTCGCGTCCCTTTCCGGCGGCTTGCCCTTCAGACCCCGCCAGAACAGGTTGATCATCAGCTCGGCGGCTTCGTTGACGTCGGCATCGCCGGTGCTGACGCGGTTGGCCACCGCCTCACCCGCACCGACGAGCGCGACCGCCATCATGTCGAAGTCGGCGTCCGGCTCGGGGTTTCGGGTGCCGGACTGCAGCAGCCTGCCGACCAGGTCGATGATCCGGTCACGACCTTCACGCACGGTGTGCGCGAACGCCTGCGAGCTGGTGGCCTGGGTGTACAACACGATCCACGAGGCACGGTTGGCGTCGATGTAGTTCAGGAACGAGAGCACGGCATTGCGCAGCAGCTCCTTGGCGCTCTGCTTGAAATCGATCTCGGACCGCACGGTGTCGACGAACCGCGTCAGCTCGCGATCCAGGCACGCGCCGAACAACTCCTCCTTGGAGCCGTAGTAGAGATAGAGCATCGGCTTGGAGATCTCGGCCTGCGCGGCGATGGCGTCCATCGAGGTCTCGTGATAGCCGTTGATGGAGAACATCTGCACGGCGGCGTCGAGCATCTGCTGTTCACGGACGGCACGCGGCAGCCGTTTGGTCCCACCTGCCATTTGTCAAGAATATCTGGTCAGGGCAGGAGTTCAGTCCGGCGCTGCTCCTCCCAGAGCGCCATCCGGGTGCGCGCCGATTCGCCGAGTGCGTCCATCACAAGCGGAATCAGCAGTTCGGTGAGCAGAAATCCCGCGGCCATGCTCTGGTAGGTGGTCCCGACCGTGCTGGAGGCGGCGAGCACCACCTCGGCCTCGGGGGCGACCGGACAGGCCAGGTCATCGGTGATGAGCAGCACGGTCGCCCCGGCTCGGTGCACGCGCGACGCGAGGTCTTCGGCGCTGCGCTGGTAGCGGTGATAGTCGAACAGCACCACGACGTCCGGTCGGGACAGTTCGATCATCGCCCCCAGGTCGTTGCCGACGGGATCGGCGAGCAGGCGCACCCCGGGACGCAGCTGTTCGAGGTGAGCGGCCAGGTGCACGGCCAGCAGATGGGAGAACCGACCGCCGTGCAGATATACCGCCCGTCCCGTGTCCGAAAGCAATGCCACGGCGGCCTCCAGCGCCGAAGACGGAAGCAGCGCAAGCGTTTCGACGGCTCGTTCGTTCTGGGCACGTGCCTGCTGCAGCAGCCGGTCGAGAAGGCCACCGGCGGGTGGCGCGTCGGGCAACCGCGTGATCGGTCCGCTCGATCGGGTCGACAGCTCGGCGCGCAGCGCGACCTGCAGGTCGGTGAAGCCGTCGTAGCCGAGGGACTGCGCGAACCGCAGCACCGTCGGCGGGCTGACTTCGGCGCGTTCGGCCAACCGGGCTGCGCTGGCCAGTCCCGCGCTCGGATAGTCGGCGAGCAGCGCGCGGCCCACCCGGCGCTCGGCCTTGCTCAGCGCCGGAAGGGCGGAGCTGGCACGCTCCGCGACGGTTGCCGCGGTCATT
>JBKPSU010000172.1:0-37836 GCA_046735135.1 Actinomycetota bacterium | reverse complement strand
CGCCCTGGGAAACCGCCTCGTTGAAATCCTCCACGGCTGCCTGCGCCACCACACCAAATACGACGAACAAACAGCGTGGTCGCACCGCCAGAACATCACCACCGCCGATGCCGCTTGACAACTTATGCACCTGGGATGTCTAACCCGTCATCGCGGTGATGGCCGTCGCCAGGTCGGGCGACGCCGACGTCGACAGGTTCTGGTAATCGCCGCCACTTGCCTGGGCGACGGCTTCCCACGTCGCACGGTCCGAATCGGAGCCGAAGTCGATCACATTGATCGCGACCGGCTTGGCCTGGTCGACGCTGCGGCGCACGTAGTCCTGCAGGCCGCCGCCGTCGAGGCTCTGGTCGGTGTGCGGGCCCGCGGTGATGACGAGGATCGAATTCGTCTGTCCCTGATGGAATTTCGAGAGCGCGTCGTCGTAGAGTATCCTCAGTGTCGTGAATGAAACGGCGCCGCCGCCGGACGCAGTCTGTCCGTCGAGGGCCGCAGACAACGCGGCCGGGCGCGGCTTCCCGTCGACCTGATCCGACAGCGGGCCGGTAACCACTTCTGAGCGCCCCTCGACGCCGTCGAACGTCCACAGCCCGACGGACGCGGTGGGCGGCATCGCCTGAATTCGCGCTTCGAGTGCGGCGACGACGTTGGCGAGCCGGGACTTGCCGCCCTCCTGTGCGTTCATCGACTGGTCGAGCATGATCGTGACGGCCGGGTTACCCGCCGGTGCGGTCAGCGAGTTGGCAAGAGTGGCCCGCATCGACGAGTCGCCGATCGACAGCGGCGCCGAAACCGGTGCGAAGTTCGTGACATCGCTCTTCGGCGGCTGGCCGCCGTCGGTGCGGAAACCGAGCTTGGCCAGTTCGCCGAGTTGTTCGGGCTTGCGGAGGAACCGGGAGAACTCGCTCGCGGCGGTGATCTGCTCCTGCGACAGCCACGACCCCTTGAGCAGAACCGTCGGGTAGTCGGCCGTTGCGGTCGGGCCGGGCGGAAGCCACGACGCCACAACGTTCTTGGCGTCTGGGAGTGACGCGCCGCGCTGGTACAGCTGCTGCTCAGTGGTGACGACCGCGTGCACGGGCGCAGCCGCGGGATCGGTCGCTTTCAGCAGCGCGTCCATCGCCGTTGACGACTTGGTGTCGGCGAGTTTGGGCTGTCCCGACACCAGCGCGTTCACCGCTCCGGTGCCTGCGCTTGGGGCCGCTCCTGCCGGAGCGGACGCCGCGGCAACCGCCTCGGCCGCCAGATAGGACGCATCGCTGTCGCCGGTGGTCGGGAGGGCCAGCCGCAGTGAACCCCAACCGGGCAGGTTCAGCGCGTTCAGGCTGTTCGGATTGCTCTGCAGGCCCGGTAATGTACCCCAATTCTGCTGCGCAAGAGCATCTTTGAGCTGGGGGCGGATGGCTAGAACGACAGGTGAGCTGACAAGCGAGCGCGCGTCGTCGACGGCCTGCTCGCCGGCCACCGCTTCAAGGCGGGCTTGCGACACCGCGCTGCCGGGAATCCAGAGCGCCGGTCGGTCGCCGAGCGCGGCGGGCCAGTCGCTGACGAAGCCGTTGACCACCTGATCGGATTCGGCGGGTTTGACGTTGATCGCCACGCACGCGTCGCCGACGGGGTTGGCCGTCTCGTTGAACTTCTTGCCGAGCTTTCCGATCTCCTCGGCGATGGACGGGTCGGTGAGAACCGCGACGCCCTGCTGGCCCTCGACGCAGCGCGCGGACGCGAGGGTGGACCTGTCGGACAGCGCGTCGCCGAAGAACCGCCACAGGATGAAGGCGGCCACCACCACGACGACGGCGACCAGCGCGCCGATGACGCCGAGGCTTACACCGCGCCGACCCGGTTGGATCGCGCGGTGGCTGCCGGTCCACTCACCGCCTTCCCAATCGCCGGAATGCTGTGCCCGGCGCGGGGGCGGGGCGGCGGCGTAGGACGGCGCCTGCGCGGAATCGGGATACTCGCCCTCGGGCGTTTCCGGATCGCGGTAGCCCCGCTGCAGATAGTCGGGCACGTCGGAGTCGTCCTGCTCGTCGTACTCGTCGTCATAATCCGACTCGTATTCGGCGTCGTACTCGGAATCGAAGTCCTGCCCGCCGTATTCGGGCTGTCGCCGGCCCTGCCGATGGCCGTGGTCGTACGGCGGAACCTGCGGCCGCTGCTCGAAAGACTCGGTCTCGTCGCTGGCGCCGTCGGGGAGACCGCGTGAGGATTCCTCTGGGTCGGGAATGCTGTGCCTACCCACTCCTACGTCTGCGTCCTCTCCGTTTTCTAGATCATTGCTGGCGATCGCCAACCACGCCGAAGTCTATCCACTCTGCGAAAGATGCGGGTCAGCCGCCGTTGCTGGCGGAGTTCGCCGCTTTGAACTCCCGCCTGCGCCGGTGAAGGATCGGCTCGGTGTAGCCGTTCGGCTGCTTGGCTCCGGACAGGATCAGCTCCTGGGCGGCCTGGAACGCGATGCTCCCGTCAGGGTCGGGTGCCATCGGCCGGAAGTCCGGATCGCTCTCGTTCTGGTTGTCCACCACCGCGGCCATGCGCCGCAGACTGGCCTTGACGTCGTCCTCGGTGATGACGCCGTGCCGCAGCCAGTTGGCCAGCAGCTGGCTGGAGATGCGCAGGGTGGCGCGGTCCTCCATCAGGGCGACGTCGTGGATGTCGGGAACTTTCGAGCAGCCGACACCGGCATCGATCCACCGGACGACGTAGCCGAGGATCGACTGGCAGTTGTTGTCGACCTCTTCGCGGATCTCCTCCGGAGCCCACGCCAGCTCCTTGGCCAGCGGGATGGTGAGGAGTTCGTCGATCGTGGTCCTGGACTTGCCCTCGAGCTCCTTCTGCACCTCGAACACGTCCACCTGGTGGTAGTGCATCGCGTGCAGCGTGGCCGCCGTCGGCGACGGCACCCACGCGGTGGTGGCGCCGGCCTTCGGCTGGCCGATCTTCTGCTCGACCATGTCGGCCATCAGCTCGGTCATCGCCCACATGCCCTTACCGATCTGCGCCTTGCCCGAGAATCCGGTGGCGAGGCCGACGTCGACGTTGGCGTCCTCGTAGGCCTTGATCCAGGTGGTGCCCTTCATCGCGCCCTTGCGGATCATCGGGCCGGCCTCCAGCGACGTGTGGATCTCGTCTCCGGTGCGGTCCAGGAAGCCGGTGTTGATGAACACCACGCGGTCGGCGGCGGCCTTGATGCACGCCTTCAGGTTGAGGGTGGTGCGGCGCTCCTCGTCCATGATGCCGACCTTGATGGTGGCGGGCGGCAGGCCGAGCACGTCCTCGACGCGCGCGAACAGCTCGGCGGTGAACGCCACCTCGTCGGGCCCGTGCATCTTCGGCTTGACGATGTAGATCGAGCCGGTGCGGCTGGCCAGCAGCGGGCCGTTGGCATCGGAGGCCTTCAGCCCGTGCATCGCGATCAGGCTGGTGAAAAGCGCGTCCTGAATGCCTTCCGGCACCTCGTTGCCTTCGGCGTCGACGATCGCGTCGTTGGTCATCAGGTGTCCGACGTTGCGGACGAACAACAGGCTGCGGCCCGGCAGGACGAGCTCGCCGTCGCCGGGTGTCTTGTAGGAGCGGTCCTGGTTGAGGACGCGGGTAAAGGTCTTCTCGCCCTTGCTGACTTCCTCGGCGAGGTCACCCTTGTTGAGCCCCAACCAATTTCGGTAACCGAGCACCTTGTCGTCGGCATCGACGGCGGCAACCGAGTCCTCGAAGTCGAAGATGGTGGTGACGGCCGACTCCAGCACGACGTCCTTGATGCCGGCCGTGTCGCCTGCGCCAACGGACGACTCGGGATCGATGAGGATCTCGATGTGCAGGCCGTTGTTGACAAGCAGCACAGACCAGTCGGGGGAGCCCAGCTCGCCGGTGTAGCCGACGAACTTCTCCGGGCTCGCCAGACCGGTGGACGTTCCGTCGCTGAGGGCGATCTGCAGCGCGTCGTCCTCGACGCTCAGCCCGCTCGCGTCGGACCACGAGCCGGTCTCCAGCGGCGCGGCCTCGTCGAGGAAGCCGCGGGCGTAGGCGATGACCTTGTCACCACGCACCTTGTTGTATTCCGATGTCTTCTCGGCGCCCCCGTCCTCGGGGATGACATCGGTGCCGTAGAGCGCGTCATACAGCGAGCCCCAGCGCGCGTTGGCGGCGTTGAGCGCGAACCGCGCGTTCAGCACGGGCACCACCAGCTGCGGGCCCGCGGTGGTGGTGATCTCGTCGTCGACGCCCGAGGTGGTGATGGTGAAATCGCCGGGTTCGGGCTGCAGGTAGCCGATCTCGGTTAGGAACTGCTTGTAGGCCTCGGGGTCGATCGGCTCGATGACCCGCTGCCGATGCCACTTGTCGATCTGGGCCTGCAGTTCGTCGCGCCGTCCAAGCAGGTCCTGGTTCCGCGGTCCCAGGTCGGTGACCACCTTGTCGACGCCGGCCCAGAAGCTGTCCGGGTCGATGTCGGTGCCCGGCAACGCTTCGTTGTTGATGAAGTCGTACAGAACCTGCGCGATGCGCAGATTCCCCACCGTCACGCGGTCGGTCATATTTCCTCCCTAAAGCCGTCGATCCAGCTTACCCACCGTTAGCTGGGGCTATTCGCCCCCAGCAGCGACCAGCAGACGGTCGCACCGTTCGGCGAGGGTGGCCCGAAGCGGTGCGGCCCGTTCAGCAACACGCTGCTGGGCTCTGACATATTCGGCGCGCCCTGCCGGCGTCTCGACAGCGATCGGCTCGAATCCGTAACCGCGGAGATCATAGGGGCTGGCTCGCATGTCCAGTTCACGGGCGTCGGCCGCCAGTTCCAGGCAGTCCGCCAGCAACTCGGACGCGATCAGGGGACCCAGTTTGTAGCACCATTTGTAGAGGTCCATGTTGGCATGCAGACAGCCCGGCTGTTCCCAGTCGGACTGACCGCTGCGTGACGGGCTGCCCGCGTTGCGCAGCGCCGCGGGCGCAGTGAAGAACCGGAACGCGTCGAAGTGGCTGCAGCGCAACGGCATCGACTCCACCACCGCGTCTGTGGCGACCGTCCCGAGCCGCAGCGGCACGCGGCCGTGCCTCACCGTCGGCGCCCGGTAAACCATCGCCCACTCGTGCATGCCGAAGCAGTTCAGCGCGGGCTCGCGGCCGGCGGTGGCGGCCAACAGCTCGGAGACGAAACGGATGGTGTCGGCACGGCCCCGCAGGTGCTCGTCGGTCACCGTCACGCCGCCGGGATGTGGGCCGTACCCGCTGCGGCCCAGGTAGCGGCGCGCCGCGGCGCTGTCCGGGCCGTTCAGCACCACGCCGAAGCCGGGGTGCCACACCCGCAGCTGGCCAGGTCGCAGGCTGTAGTAGCGGAACAGGAAATCCCAGACCGGATGCGCCGCGCCGGACCGTGCCCGCCGCATGTGCGGGCCGAGGAAGCGGTCGACCCGGCGGCGGTGAGCCTGTGCGCGGGCGGTCCAGTCGGTCTCGGCCAAGACCGCGTCAGCCACCGTGGGTCCGATGACGCACTGTCCCGACCAGGTCTTCGACGAGATCTTCCAGCGCCACCATCGCCGTCACGCTGCCGTCGTTGCCGGTGACCAGTGCGAGGTGGCTGTTGCTGCGCCGCAGCCGCGACAAGGCGTCGGGCAGCGGCAGGGATGCGGACACTTGCGGCAGCGGCCGGACCACCGACAGGTCGACTACCGCATCGGTGTCGTTCACCAGCTTCAGCACATCCTTGATGTGGACGTAGCCGATGAACCGCCCCGAGGACTCGGTGACCGGGAATCGCGAATACCCGCTCTCGGCGAGCGCCTGCTGGATCGCGTGCAGTGTCGGACCGCTGCCGTCGGCGGCCGCGGGCACCGCATGCACTTCGGACAGCGGCAGGGCGACGTCGGCGACCACCCGGTTGCGAATCTTCAGCGCGCGCGACAGCCGGTTGTGCTCCTCGGGGTCGAGCAGTCCCTCGTTCAGCGACTCGGCGATCATCTCGGACAGTTCGACGGTCGAAACCGTGTTCTCCAGTTCGGTTTTCGCCTCGATCCCGAAGGACCGCAGAACGATGTGGGCGCACCAGTCGTAGAAAGCGATGACGGGGCGGGCCATCCGGACCCAGACCAGATACGGGGGAACCAGCAACATTGCCGCCGATTCGGGGCCCGCGATCGCGATGTTCTTCGGAACCATCTCGCCGAGCAGCACGTGAAGCACCACGACGATCGTGATCGCGATGACGAACGCCACCGTGTGCAGCAGCGCGTCGGGCACCCCGACGAGGTCGAACACCGGCTGCAGAAGGTGGGCGACCGCCGGTTCGCCGACGCGGCCGAGCAGAATCGAACAGACTGTGATGCCCAGTTGGGCGCCTGCCAGCATCACCGACAGGTTCTCGCCAGCGCGGATCACCGTGACGGCGCTGCGCTTGCCCTGCTCGGCCAGTGCCTCGAGGCGGTCGCGGCGCGCTGAGATCAGCGCGAACTCGGCGCCGACGAAAAACGCGTTCGCCGCGAGCAGCAGAACGGTCAGCAGCACCCCGAAGATGTCACCGCCCATCAGCGCCACCCTCGATCTCGGTATCCCCGCGCCTGCCCAGCTTGGTCAACTCGAGCAGATCGATACGCCTGCCGTCCATCCGCACGATCGTGGCCTGCCAGCGCACCGGGTCGTCCGGCGGACCGTCCGGGTCGAACGCAGTCAGCTCCACCGCCTCACCGGGCTTGGGGATGTGGCCGAGCTCCTGCATCACCAGGCCGCCGATGGTCTCGTATTCGCCTTCCGGACCGCGGAATCCGGCGTTCTCGGCGACCTCGTCGATACGCAACAGACCCGAGACCCGCCAGCTGTCCCGGTTCATCCGCAACACGTCGGGCGTGACGTCGTCGTGCTCGTCGCGGACATCGCCGACGATCTCTTCGATCAGGTCCTCCATCGTCACCATGCCCGCGGTGCCGCCGTACTCGTCGGCCACCAGTACGGTCTGCAGTGCGCTCGCCCGGACCTGCGCCATCACGTCGTCGCCATCGAGCGTCGAGGGCACCACCGGCACGGCGCTGGCCAGACCCGCGAGCGGAGTCCGCGGGCGCTCGTCGGGCGGCACCTCGAACACCTTCTTGACGTGGACGAGGCCGATCGTCTCGTCGAGGTCGCCCTCCACGATCGGGAAGCGGGAGTAGCCGGTCTCCATCGCCATCACCACGAGGTCGGCCACGGTGTCGTCGGCCTCCAGCGCCTCGATCTTGGACCGCGGGGTCATCAACTCCTCGGCGGTGCGCGACCCGAACTGAAGCGAGCGGTCGACGAGGGCCGCCGTGATCGGATCCAGCGCGCCGCGCCGCGCGGAGTTGCGGACTAGCGAGCCGAGCTCCTGCGGTGACCGCGCCGAGCGCAGCTCCTCGGCGGGCTCGATGCCGAGCCTGCGCAGGATCCAGTTGGCGGTGCCGTTGGTCAGCTTGATCACCGGGGTGAACAGGATCGAGAACAGCACCTGCGGGCCCGCGACCGCGCGTGCGGTCTCCACCGGCTTGGCCACCGCAAGGTATTGGGCGACCAGCTCGCCGAAGACCATCGACACCGACGTGGCGATCAGCAGCGCGAGCGCCAGCGCCAAGCCGTCGGCCACGTTCTTGGCGAGGTTCAGTGCCGCGAAGACGGGTTGCAGCAGCCGTGCGATCAGCGGTTCGGCGAGGTAGCCGGTGATCAGCGTCGTCACGGATATGCCGACCTGGGCGCCGGACAGCTGGAACGACAGCGTGCGATGCGCCCGCTGAACCATCTTGTCGCGCCTGCCGCCTGTGCGGGCGTTGGCCTCGACGGTGCTGCGCTCCAACGCCGTCAGCGAGAATTCCGCACACACGAACACGGCCGTGCCCATCGTCAGCAGGACGAAGGCCACCAACGCGAGCGCAACGTAGACGCCGCTCATCGCATCCTCGTGAGATCGTCGCCGGGCCTTCTGCCCGGCCGACTAGAAGAGGGCTCGGCGTCGGGTTCGGCCCCGGTCGCCAGCGGCACGGGTTGCCTTCCTGTGTAGGGGCGTGGTGAAAGCTATGTTAGCCGGTCGGACCGGCCCGGCCGCGCTACCAGCCCGTCGGCAGCGGATGGCCTTCGGCGAAGCCGGCCGCCGACTGCACTCCCAACACGACCTTGTCGTGTAGCTCGGCAAGAGTGGCCGCGCCGACGTAGGTGCAGGTGCTTCGCACACCGGAGGTGATGTGATCGAGCAGATCCTCGACGCCGCCGCGGGACGGGTCCAGGCCCATCCGTGATGTCGAGATGCCCTCCTCGAAAAGCGCCTTGCGGGCCCGGTCGAACTGGCTGTCACCCGCGGTCCTGGCCGCGACCGCCCGCTTGGACGCCATGCCGTAGCTCTCCTTGTACGGCTGGTCCTCGCGGTCGCGCATCAGATCGCCAGGCGACTCGTAGGTGCCCGCGAACCACGATCCGATCATCACATTCGACGCACCTGCCGCCAGTGCCAGCGCGACGTCGCGGGGATGACGGACGCCTCCGTCGGCCCACACATGTGCATCGAGTTGCCTTGCCGCAGAAGAACATTCGAGCACCGCGGAGAACTGCGGCCTGCCGACGCCGGTCATCATCCTGGTGGTACACATCGCGCCGGGCCCGACGCCGACCTTGACGATGGACGCGCCCGCGCTGATCAGGTCACGAGTGCCTTCGGCGGACACCACGTTGCCCGCTGCCAGCGGCAGCCCAAGGTCCAGAGACGACACCGCCTTGATCGCATCGAGCATCTTGACCTGATGCCCGTGTGCGGTGTCGACGACAAGCAGGTCGATGCCCGCCTCGGCGAGCGCGCGGGCCTTGGCGCCGATGTCGCCGTTGATCCCGATCGCCGCCGCGATGCGAAGGCGGCCGCGGGAGTCGACGGCGGGCGTGTAGATCCCCGCCCGGATCGCCCCGGTGCGGGTGAGCACACCCGCAAGGGTGCCGTCCGCCTCCGTCATCACGGCCACCTCGACGGGACCGTGTTCGAGCAGGTCGAACACCTTTCGAGGATCGGTGCCGACGGGCGCGGTGACGAAGTCGGTGATCGCGACGTCGCGCACCCGGGCGAAGCGGTCAACTCCGATGCAGCCGGCCTCGGTGACCAGGCCGATGGGCCTGCCCTCGAAGACCACCACCGCGGCTCCGTGAGCCCGCTTGTGAATCAGCGCCAACGCGTCGGACACCGAATCGTCGGGGCTCAGCGTGACCGGGGTGTCCACCACCATGTCCCGGGTCTTGATGAAGTCGACCGTCTGCTTCACCGCTTCGATGGGAAGGTCTTGCGGCAGAACCACAATGCCGCCGCGACGGGCCACGGTCTCGGCCATGCGACGGCCGGCCACCGCCGTCATATTGGCAACGACGACCGGGATGGTGGTGCCTGAGCCGTCGGAGGTCGACAGGTCGACCTCGAACCGCGATGCCACGTCCGAGCGCCCGGGAACGATGAAAACGTCGTTGTAGGTCAAGTCATACGGTGGCCGTTGGCCGTCGAGAAATCTCATCGCTGACCAGTCTAGGTATCTCCCCGAAACTGCGGTGAGATCGCTCGGCGCCGTGAATTCGCGATCTGGCCGCTGTCTCGGCGCTAGGCGGGCACTTCGGTGCGGTCCCCGCTCCAGAGGGTGTGGAACTTCTTGCCCGGGTCGGCATCGATGCGGCCGTACGTGTGCGCGCCGAAGAAGTCCCGCAGGCCCTGGGTGAGCGCGGCGGGCAGGCGCTCGGTACGCAGCGCGTCGTAGTACGAAAGCGCCGAGCTGAACCCGGGAATCGGGATACCGAGCTCGGTTGCGGTCACGACGACGCGGCGCCACCCGTCGATCGCAGACTCGATGGCACTGCGAAAGTATGGCGCCACGATCAGCGTTGGCAGATCGGCGTCCTCGTCGAACGCCTCTTTGATCCGGTTGAGGAACTTCGCCCGGATGATGCAGCCGCCGCGCCAGATGGTGGCCAGGTCGCCGGGGGTGATGCCCCAGTCGTACTCGGCGCTGCCCGCCTGGATCTGGTTGAAGCCCTGCGCATAGGCGATGATCTTCGACGCGTACAGCGCCTCGCGGACGTCTTCGATGAACTTCTCGGCGTCGCTTGGCTTCTCGCCCAGATCGCCGGACGCCAGGCCCGTCGTCGCCTTGCGCTGCACGACCGAGCCGGACAGCGCGCGGGCGAACACCGCTTCGGCGATGCCGGTGACCGGGACGCCGAGATCGAGGGCGGACTTCACGGTCCAGCGGCCCGTGCCCTTCTGCTCGGCCTCGTCGCGGATTACATCGACGAGCGGCTTGCCGGTCGTGGCGTCGGCCTGCCTGAGCACCTGTGCGGTGATCTCGACGAGGAAGCTGTCGAGGTCGCCCTTGTTCCACTCGTCGAAGACGTCGGCGATCTCGCCGGCGGACTTGCCGAGCCCGTCGCGCAGAAGCTGGTACGCCTCGCCGATGAGCTGCATGTCGGAGTACTCGATGCCGTTGTGCACCATCTTCACGAAATGCCCTGCGCCGTCGGGGCCGATGTGTGTGCAGCACGGCACACCGTCGACGTGCGCGGAGATCTCCTCGAGCAGCGGGCCGAGCGACTTGTAGGACTCGGCGGGGCCGCCGGGCATGATCGACGGTCCGTTGAGCGCGCCCTCCTCGCCGCCGGAGATGCCCGCGCCGACGAAGTGCAGGCCGCGCTCTCGCATGGCCTTCTCCCGACGGATCGTGTCGGTGTACAGCGCATTGCCGCCGTCGATGATGATGTCGCCCTCTTCGAAGACATCGGCCAGTTCGTTGATGACGGCGTCGGTCGGGTCGCCCGCCTTCACCATGATCAGGGCGCGCCGCGGCTTCTGAAGGGCAGCCGCGAATTCGGCCATCGTCTCGGTGCGCACGAACTTGCCCTCGGAGCCGTGCTCGTCGAGCAGTGCGTCGGTCTTGGCGACAGAGCGGTTGTGGAGCGCGACGGTGTAACCGTGATGCGCGAAATTCCTCGCGATGTTGGATCCCATCACGGCGAGGCCGGTGACGCCGATCTGAGCAGTGCCATCGGTTGCGGAGGATTCAGACGAGCTCACAGCAGCGGCCTTTCGTTGTTTTGTTGTGGCACAGGCATTTTCGCTAGAATCTGGCGCGGCACAGCCTACGCGATGAAGAGTCGGTGCAGCTCGGTCAGCCAGGGCACGGCCAGTGCGACCGTGGGCACGACCATCACCGCCGCGGCGGCGAGATATGCCGACATCGCCACCGCAATGCTGTTGCCGCGGCCGCCGAGGCGGCGCACCCGCAGCACCGTGGTCGGCCCGCCCGCGGCGAGTGCACCCGAGGGTGCGCGACCCGCTGCGCACGCGACAAGCGCCCGGGCCAGGGGAGTGGGTCCCGCTGCGCGCACCGCGGCGTCGTCGGCCAGCAGCTCGATGAGCAGCCGCACCGCGTCCAGCGCGCTGGCGCTGCGGACGAAGCGGGGGAACGCGGCGTGCACCGCCGTGAACATCTCGAGGACCAGGTCGTGACGGGCCCGCAGGTGCGCCCGCTCGTGGGACAGGATCGCCGCTATCTCGTTGTCCGCCAACGTGGTCAGCGTGCCCTCGCTGACCACGACACGGCTGCGCACGCCGGGTAGGCAGTAGGCCAGCGGCTCCCTCACACCGAGAACTCGGAGCCCGCTTTTCTGCTTGTTGCCGACCAGGTCCACGACCATGCGATGGTGCGCGCGGCGACGCCGCGTCGCGATCGCCACCTGCAGCACGGCCACCGTGAGCCTGGCCCCGATAAGCAGCGTCAGCGCGAAGACCAGCACGTAGGCGATCCACAGCGGCCAGCCCAGCACCTCGATCTCGCTGGTGATCGTGGCCGTCGGCCTGCCGTCCAGGTCGGGCACGAAAAGGCGGCTCGCTATTGCGATGCCCGCGCTGAACGCCGACAGGACCGCCGCAAGAGCAATGGACTGCCAGAGCACGACCGCGGCCCGCGGCGCCCGCATCGGCCACGTCGCACGCGCGAGCAGGGCCGGAACGGGTCCGACCAGCAGCAGCGCTACGAGGGTGAAGGCCAGGGCGGACACGCTGTCAGTCTCCCTCAGTGAGAGCCCGCACCGCCACTGGATCCCGGCATTTCTCCGGTTGTTCGGCTCCTCGCATTCGCCGGGTTGCTCTCCAACTCGGCGAGCGCGCGTCGCAGCGCGGCGGCCTCGTCGGCACCGACGCGTTCGACGAAGTGCACGAGTGCGGCTTCCCGGCCTCCGGAGTCGGCGGCCTGGTCGAGCGCATCGACCATCAGGCCGGCAACCAGTTCGTCGCGGCCGTGCATCGGTGCGTACCGGTGGGCCCGGTCGTCGCGATGCTGAACCACGAGGTTCTTCTTCGCGAGTCGCTGCAGCACCGTCATGATCGTGGTGTAGGCGAGGTCGCGCTGAGCCGCCAACGCCTCATGCACCTGGCGTACGGTTTGCGGCTCGCGCGAGGACCACAGGTGATCCATCACCGCGCGCTCCAGATCCCCTAGACGCGTCAACTTGGCCATGTTCCGTTCATCTCCAAAAGAGCGATTAACCAAGGGTACTACGGGGTTACTACCGTGCGTCGTATCCGAACCCGAGTACCCACATTTCAAATTCGGCACGCTGCATTGCCACCGCTCACAGCCCCTTCCTGCACCTACGTGTGAGTCCAGTCACAAGGATGGCCGCGCGCAAGCGAAGGGGAAGGCTTGCTTAATTAGGGAAGCCTTGCCTATTCTATTTTCCAGATCGACCGGACCGCGAGGAGTCCTGAGGGCTGCAGAGACCCCGGTCCACACGAGGCGGGTCCCGCGCTACCAGTGCGGGGCCCGCCCAACACTTTGTCGGGCGTCGGTCAGGGCTTGTCGACGGCTCCGCCGCTCTTGGCCCAATCGGCAAAGCCGCCGAGGTTGTACACCTCGCCGTAGCCCATCTCCTTGAGCACCTGGCCGGACAGCGCCGCGCGACCACCCGCCGCGCAGTACAGGATGACCGGCTTGTCCTTGCTGAAACTCTTCTCGTAGTAGGCCGAATCGGGGTCAGCCCTGAACTCGACCATTCCCCGCGGCACATGCACGGCGCCCGCGACCTTCCCGCTCTGCTCGACCTCGGCGGGTTCACGCACATCGACGACGAGGGCGCCGTCGGCGATCATCTGCTGCGCCTGCTCCGGCGTGACCTTTGGTACGGCGGCGTTGGCGGCTTCCACTAGCTCCTTGAGACTTTTGGCCATGCCTCGACCGTAACGCCAGGCCCGGTGCGGGCGTAGGGAGTTCACCGTGTAGACACATGGACGTGTCAATTGCGCAGCTGCCCGACGTCGGCAAAGGTTTCGATAGCGAGCTCGGGCTGAAGTACATCGAGCTGACTCCAGACGGCGGACGCGCCCGGCTCGAGATCAACGACAAACTGTTGCAGCCCGCCGGCATCGTGCACGGCGGCGTTTACTGCTCGATCGTCGAAAGCCTCGCGAGCCTCTCCGGGGCGGTGTGGTTGTCGGAAAACGGCGGCGGCAACGTCGTCGGCGTCAACAACAACACCGACTTCCTGCGTGCCATCTCGTCGGGCACCGTAACGGCTGTCTCGACGCCGATACACCGTGGTCGGCGACAGCAGCTGTGGCTCATCACCATCACCGACGACAACGACCGCCTCGTCGCGCGCGGTCAGGTGCGGTTGCAGAACATGCCGGCGCAATAGCGCCAGCCCTAGCTGGCCGCTTTTTCGCCTTCGACGGCAGCGGCGATCTCCTCGAGCTCCTCGATTCGCGTGCGGGCGTAAGCCTGCTGCTCGGTGATGTAGAGGTTTCCGCGAGCGCGGCCAAGGAACGTCACCGTCCATGACAGCAGGGTGGCGAGCTTGCGCCGGAATCCGACGAGATAGACCAGGTGCAGCACCAGCCACGCCAGCCACGCGATGAAACCACCGAACTCGAGCGGGCCGATCTGAGCGACCGCGGAGAATCGCGACACCGTGGCCATCGACCCTTTGTCGAAATAATCAAATGGCTCGCGTTCGAGCGGGTTGGCGCCCTTGAGTTCGGACTTGATCGCGGTGGCGACGTACTTTCCACCTTGGATGGCGCCCTGTGCCATGCCGGGCACGCCTTCGACGGCGGCCATGTCGCCGATGACGAACACGTTCGGATATCCCGGAATCGACAAGTCCGGCGACACCTTCACCCGTCCCGCCCGGTCGATCTCGGCGGTCGACTGGTCGGCGATCTGCTTGCCCAGCGGGCTAGCCGAGACACCGGCGGACCACACTTTGGTTGCGCATTCGATACGGCGAGTGGTGCCGTCGGGGTCCTTGACCGTGATGCCGTTGCGGTCGACGTCGGTGACCATCGCGTTGAGCTGTATCTCGACGCCCATCTTCTCCAGCCGGGCTTGCGCCTTCTTGCCGAGCTTCTCGCCCATCGGCGGTAGCACTGCGGGTGCGGCGTCGAGCAATATCACCCGTGCCTTGGTGGAATCGATGTGCCGGAACGCACCTTTGAGGGTGTAGTCGGACAGCTCGGAGATCTGCCCGGCCATTTCCACGCCGGTCGGACCCGCGCCGACTACGACGAAGGTCAGTAACTTTTCCCGCCGTGCGGGATCACTGGATCGCTCAGCCTGCTCGAAGGCACCGAGGATGCGGCCGCGCAGCTCGAGGGCGTCGTCGATGGACTTCATGCCCGGCGCGAACTCGGCGAAGTGGTCGTTGCCGAAATATGACTGCCCGGCACCGGCGGCAACGATCAGTGTGTCATACGGGGTGACATAGGTGTGACCGAGCAGTCTCGACCGGACGGATTTCTTCGCCAGGTCGATGTGGGTGGCTTCGCCGAGTAGCACCTGGACGTTCTTCTGCTTGCGCAGAATCATCCGGGTGGGAGGCGCAATCTCGCCCGAGGAGATGATGCCTGTCGCCACCTGGTACAGCAGCGGCTGGAATAGGTGGTGCGTGGTCTTGGCGATGATCTTGATGTCGACGTCGGCTCTTTTGAGCGCCTTGGCGGCAGTCAATCCACCGAACCCCGACCCGATGATGACAACTTTGTGCCGGTCAGACGGAGTTGCTCCGGGGTGGCTCATCAGCTGCTGCTCCTCGAAGGGCTTCACACTCGATACAGCGTCTACCGTAGTCGCCCGCATCCTGTTCAGAGCGCGCAACTAGGTGAGATTTGCCACGTTAAACCGTGTTTAACCCTCGAGGACTGCTTTCACCGCCTTGCCAAGGGCCGGGATCACGCCGGGTTGATAACCCTGGATGTGCGTCGGCATGTTGATGACTACGCCGTCGATGCCCGCGCCGAGCACTTTCTCCTTGATCTGCTCGGCCACCTGTTCGGCGCTCCCCACGACCGTTCGTCCCTTCATGGCGTCGGGGACGATGTCGTCCGTGACGTTCTCGTCGACCATCGCGGTGACGAGCATGCTGGTCTCCAAGGTCGCCGGATCGCGGCCGATCTCCTCGCAGGCCCGGTTCTTCACCGCGACCTTGTCCGCCAGCTGGTCGAAGCGCGCGATGACGTTGAGGTGGTCGAACTGACGCGCGGCGAGCGGGATGGTCTTCTTCTCGCCGCTGCCGCCGATCATCAGCGGAATACGTTCGCGGAAGCGAGGATTGGCCATCGCCTCGGTGGTCCGGTAGTACTTGCCGGAGAACGTCGGGCGTTCGCCCTTGATCATCGGCACGATGATCTCGAGTGCTTCGTAAAGCTTGTTGAACCGGTCGGTGAAGGTGCCGAACTCGTATCCAAGCTGGTCGTGTTCGAGTTCGAACCAGCCGGTGCCGAGCCCCAGAATGGCGCGACCCTGGCTCATGACGTCGAGCGTGGTGATCGCCTTGGCCAGCAGCGCGGGGTTGCGATAAGTGTTGCCGGTGACCAGGGTGCCGAGTTGCACGTGCTCGGTCGCGGTCGCAAGTCCGCCCAGCGTCGTATAGGCCTCCAGCATCGGCTGGTCGGGAGTCCCGAGCCCGGGCAGTTGATAGAAGTGGTCCATCACGAAGACGGAGTCGAATCCGGCCGCGTCGGCTTCCTGCGCCTGCGCGACGACGGTGGGGTAGAGCTCGGCGACGCCCGTGCCGTACGTGAAGTTGGGGATCTGAAGTCCGAGTTTGATGGTCACTTGCTTCACGTAACCACAACTAAGCGGGGCGATCACCCCGTTTAGCTCCGGGCGAACGCGGGAATATCAGCCGACGTTGGCGAGCGCGCCGTTGCTGACGTGCATCGTCTGTCCGGTGATGTGCCGGGCGGCCGGCGTACTGAGGAACAGTGCCAGCCGGGCGATCTCGGCGGCGACCGGCGCGGCGCTGCTCAACCCCGCGTAGCCCTCCTGGGCGCTGCGGCCTGACGCGACGGCGTTCACCGTGATGCCGCGGGTGCCGAAGTGCGTGGCCTGACCTTTGACCCAGTTGGATACGGCGGCCTTGATCGCGGCGTCAGCGGTGCCTTCGCGCGGGTTCTCGGGCACCACGCTGACTATTGAACCGCCCGAGCGCAGATGATCGCCGACGACCTGGACGGTCAGCGCGGTCGAGAGCAGGGTGGCGTCCAGCGCATTGCGCCAGGCCGCCGCGTGGTCGGCGAGGGAGTAGGTGCGTGGGTCGCCGACCTCCCAGAGCGGAGCCGGCACGTTGACGATGGTGTCCAGGTGGTGCGGGAACAGGCCGCGGACCTCTTCGAGGTTGGCCGGATCGGTGTTGTCGCAGACGATCGCGTCGACGTCGAGTTCCTTGGCGGCAACCTCGAGGTCGTCGCGGCGGGCGCCGGTGATCACAACCCGGTGGCCGGCGTCGCGGAAGCCCTCCGCGATCGTGCGGCCCAGATCCGTGTCGCCGCCGGTGACCAGCACCTCCATCGCCATACCTCCTGTCAGCGCCGGATCGCCGCGCGTAGCGGCGGCGATCCGCGGACGATGTTACTGGACGGTAGCTATTCGGCGAAACCCGACGCGCGCATTGGTTGAACTACGAGTCCTACCTGGGATGCTTTGGTGACCTAGGGTTTGGCCGTGACGCAATTCTCTCCGCCTGTCCCTGGCCAACACGGTGACCGGCTGTCCGAGTCAGGACTCGCCAAACCTTGACGACCGCGCCCGCGCTGCCGCGCTGGATCTACCTCCCCGCCGCGCTCGGGGCGCTGTTCGTCGTGCTGCCGCTCGTCGCGATCGTCGCGAAGGTCGACTGGCCACAGTTCCTGACACTGATCACCAGTGAGTCCTCGCGGACCGCGTTGGTCTTGAGCTTGAAGACGGCAACCGCCAGCACTCTGCTGTGCGTACTCCTCGGGGTGCCGATGGCGCTCGTACTGGCCCGCAGCGATGGCCGGGTGATTCAGCTCGTTCGTCCGCTGCTCCTGCTGCCGCTCGTGCTGCCGCCGGTGGTGGGTGGCATCGCGCTGCTGTACGCGTTCGGCCGGCTCGGGCTGATCGGCCAGTACCTGGAGCCGGCGAATATCCGGATCGCATTCACCACGACGGCCGTCGTGCTGGCGCAAACCTTTGTCTCACTGCCCTTTTTGGTGATCGCGCTCGAGGGCGCCGCGCGCACCGCGGGCCGTGACTACGACGTGGTGGCAGCCACCCTTGGCGCCCGGCCGACGACGGTGTGGTGGCGAGTGTCGTTGCCGCTGCTGGTGCCGGGCCTGGTGTCAGGTGCGGTGCTCGCGTTCGCGCGCTCGCTCGGCGAGTTCGGGGCCACGCTGACCTTCGCAGGCTCGCGTCAGGGTGTCACCCGAACGCTGCCGCTGGAGATCTACCTGCAACGTGAGACCGACGCCGACGCGGCCGTCGCGTTGTCGGTGCTGTTGGTCGCGGTCGCCGCGGTGGTGGTGCTGGGACTCGGCGCCCGCACGCTGCGCTCGGGAGCCGTGATGGCCGGTGGCTCGCCATGACCGACCTCCACGTGCGTGCGGTGGTGACCGATCGCGATGTCGACATCGAATTCGGTGTCGCCGCAGGCGAAGTCCTCGCCGTTCTCGGCCCGAACGGTGCGGGCAAGTCGACGACGCTGCACGTGATCGCCGGACTGGTGCGGCCCGAGGCCGGGGTGGTGCGACTGGGCGATCGGGTACTCACCGACACGACGGCGGGTGTGTTCGTACCCACCCACGCCCGTCGCGTCGGCATGCTGTTCCAGAACGCGCTGCTGTTTCCGCATCTGACCGCCGCGGCCAACGTGGCGTTCGCGCCGCGCAGCGGATATAGCAAGCGGCCCCGCCGAGAGGCTCGCACGATCGCAGCCCACTGGCTGGACCAGGTCGACGCCAGCGACCTTGCCGATCGGATGCCGCGTCAGCTCTCGGGCGGCCAAGCTCAGCGGGTGGCCCTCGCGCGTGCGCTGGCCGCCGATCCAGACGTGTTGCTGCTCGACGAGCCGCTGGCCGGTCTCGATGTCGGGACTGCAAGCGCGATGCGAAAGTTGTTGCGCAGCACGCTCAATCGTGACGGCCGGTCTGCCGTGCTGATCACCCACGATCTGCTCGATGTGCTGACACTCGCCGATCGCGTGCTGATCCTGGAGTCCGGACGAGTCGCCGAAACGGGTAAGGCCGCGTCGATACTGGCTACGACGCGCAGCCATTTCGGCGCGCGGTTCGCCGGGGTGAACCTCGTCAGTGGCAGCGCGGGCCAGGACGGTGCGCTCACCACCGAATGGGGCACGGTCTGGCACGGCACCCCGGCACCGGATCTCGTCGTCGGCCAACCAGCCGTCGCCGTGTTCCCGCCTGCCGCCGTCGCGGTGTACCGCGACAAGCCGCATGGCAGTCCGAGGAACACTGTCGAGGTGACGGTGGCCGAGCTGGACAGCTCGGGCGCCGCCATTCGCGTGCGCGCCGACGAGCAACCCGACGGCGCACCGGGACTGGCCGCCGACATCACCGGCGAGTCCGCGGCCGAGCTGCGGCTGGCGCCGGGGGAGCGCGTGTACTTCTCGGTGAAGGCGCAGGAGATCGCCGTCCACCCCGCGGCGTAACGGCATGGCACCGAAACTCGATCTAGTGGACGAAGCTCGCGTGGACCGCGCGAGAGTCTTGTCGTGTCAGCAACTTCCGCCAAAGACGCTAGCTCTGACGATTCACTCTCCAGCAATCTCATAGTTAACCACTTTGTGACCGCCCCACACTTGCGTCACGACAGCAACACTGTAGTTTCGTCTGCATGCATGAGCCGGATGCGATCCCCGAACACCGCAAGCGCCGCGCGAAGACGCTGGCGATGGCCACGCTGGCGGGTGCCACGGCGGTGGCTCTCACGCTGCCATCCGTAGCGCAGGCCGACCCAGAGCCGTCGCCTCCGCCGAATCCGCCGCCCTCGGGCAACACCTTCCTGCAGGGTCCGCCCGCCGATCCGAACGCTCCGCCGCCACCGGCCGGAGAAGCGCCGCCGCCGGCTGATCCCAATGCGCCGCCGCCCGCTGCCGATCCCAACGCGCCGCCGGCGGATCCCAACGCGCCGCCGGCGGATCCCAACGCGGCACCGCCGCCGCCGCCCCAGGAGCCCGGCCGGGTCGACAACGCCGCGGGTGGCTTCAGTTATGTGGTGCCCGCCGGCTGGAAGGTGTCCGACGCGAGGCAGCTGTCATATGGGCAGGCGCTGCTGACGAAGATCGGCGCCGAGGGCGCCACCCCGCAGCAGCCGCAGCAGCAACAGCCGGGTCAGACCCCACAGCCGGTCAACGACACCAGCGTTCTGCTCGGCAGGCTGGACATGAAGCTGTTCGCGGGCGCCGAGGCCGACAACGGCAAGGCCGCGACCCGGTTGGCATCCGACATGGGCGAGTTCTTCATGCCGTTCCCGGGAACGCGGGTCAACCAGCAGAACGGTCCGCTCACAGCGGGCGACATGCCCGGCGCGTTCTCGTCCTACGACGTGAAGTTCACTGACACGAACAAGCCGGTCGGTCAGATCTGGGCCGGTGTCGTCGGGAATGCGACGCTGCCTGCGCCGCGCGGTCAGCGCAACGAACGCTGGTTCGTCGTCTGGCTCGGGTCGGCGAACAACCCGATCGACAAGGGCGCGGCCGCGACGCTCGCCTCGTCGATCCGGCCGTGGACTCCGCCGCCGCCGCCGGAGCCGGATCCGAACGCTCCGCCCGCCCCGAATGTGAACGCCGGACCGAATGCGCCGCAGCAGCGGCCAGAGGTCGGCGTGGCCCGCCCGGTCGACCCGGGGAGCGCACCTCCGGAGATGGCGCCCCCTGCGGGATGACGATTGGCGAAACGGCCGACCCACACAGGGTCGGCCGTTTTGTTCATGATCGGTTGTGATCTTGTTCGTATCCGATTCCGCTGCTTAATCGTTACGCTTCGGGCGTATACCGGAGGGTGGCCCAGCGGCCGCGTTGGGCGGCGACAGGCAGGAGATCGCGAAGATGGACGCCATTGCGGCGAGCGAGTTGCTCGCTCGGTCAACAACACTGACCAGCGTCGGCTGGATCGGCTACATCATCATCGGAGCAATCGCCGGATGGATCGCAGGCAAGATCGTCAAGGGCACCGGCTCAGGCATTCTCATGAACATCGTGATCGGCATCATCGGTGCGCTGATCGGCGGATTTCTTCTCAGCTTCTTCCTCAACACCGCGGGGGGTGGCTGGTGGTTCACGCTGTTCACCGCGATCCTGGGATCGGTCATCCTGCTGTGGATCGTCGGGATGGTGCGAAGCAGGGCATAGACCGCTCTAAACCGTTGGCCTGCGGCCGTATTCGACGGCTGCAGGCTTTCGGCGTCATTATGGAGCGATGACCGCAGGCCCGTCGATGAGCGCGTGGCAGGTCCGCGCGCCCGGTCCGATGGACACGCATCCGCTGGAGCGCGTCACCGTGCCCGTGCCGTCGCCCGCGGCCGGTGAACTCCTCGTTGCCGTCCTGGCGTGCGGGGTGTGCCGCACCGATCTGCACGTCTCGGAAGGGGATCTGCCGATCCACCGGGCGAACGTGATACCGGGACACGAGGTGGTCGGCGAGGTCGTCGCGCTGGGGCCGGGCACCGGCGACGAGTTCAGCGTCGGGGACCGCGTCGGTGTCGCGTGGCTGCGCCATGCCTGTGGGGAATGCAAGTTCTGCATCCGCGGACAGGAGAACCTCTGCCCTCAGTCGCGGTACACCGGGTGGGATGCCGACGGCGGTTACGCCGAATTCACCACGGTGCCAGACGATTTCGCCTATCCACTACCGGCGGGTTACTCTGACAACGAATTGGCTCCGCTGCTGTGCGCCGGGATCATCGGCTATCGCTCGCTCCTGCGCGCCGATCTACCCGCAGGCGGCAGGCTGGGCATATATGGGTTCGGCGGAAGCGCGCACATCACTGCTCAGGTGGCGCTGGCGCAGGGTGCCGAGGTACACGTGATGACGCGCGGCGCGGCCGCGCGCGAACTGGCGCTGTCGCTTGGCGCGGCATCGGCTCAGGGCGCAGACGACCGCCCACCCGTGCAGCTGGACGCCGCCATACTGTTCGCGCCAGTCGGCGATCTGGTGCTGCCCGCTCTGGAGGCGCTCGACCGCGGCGGCACACTGGCGGTCGCGGGCATCTATCTCAGCGACATTCCGCCGTTGAACTACGAACGGCACCTGTTCTATGAACGCCAGCTGCGGTCGGTGACGTCGAACACCCGCGACGACGCCCGCGCTTTCCTCGCGTTCGCCGGCCGCCACCGGATCGCGGTCACAACTCCGGAGTATCCACTCAGCCGTGCCGACGAGGCCTTGACCGATCTCAGCGCAGGCCGAATATCCGGCGCAGCCGTGCTGCGGGTGTAGGTGGCTCGCTAGAGCGCAGCGAGTGCGGCGCCCAGCCGGCCCTCGAGATCACCGCGACCATAGAGGTACATCGGCCCAGCGCCGTCGGCGAGAAGCACCCGCAGCCGTGCCATTCCGCGCGCGTTCACCGGGCGCGGCGAGTGCAGCCGCCGGGTGACCTGGTCGATGCGATCCTCGGCGGCCACCATGTTGGGCACGTTCAGCGGCACTCGATACGACATGTGAGCCCCGCGGTTGCGGGCGTCGTCGAGCGAGCGACGCAGCGAATGCGCGATGCCCTCGCGCTCATCGACCGACGTCAACCGTTCTGCGTGGACGGCAAGCGGACTGCCCTCCGCCGGGCGCACCCCGACCGCGAGCATTCGGTCGAATTTGGCGGCCAACAGGCGTGCCATCACACGCGTGCCGTAGGGGATCCGCTGGGGCTCGTCGCGCCGGATCGCATCATGGATCTGCGCCGGTGAAAGGAATCCGAGCGACAACCTGTGCTCACTCATGGTGCCTAGTCCTCTTTCCGCTACTAACCGTTTCAAACCTATGACCAACTAAAACGCTACACCGGTCATGCATGACTAGTCAAATTGATTTACCGGTCACGCAGATCTACACTGTGGCCATGTCATCACGAGGCGTGTACTGGGCGGCGGACGCCGAAACCAAGCCGGCGCCGGAGCCACTCGTGCGCATCCAAGATCTCGTCAACACCGTCGAACTGCCGGACGGACCCGACCGGCTCGCCGATCCGTCCGACGCACAGCCGTGGCTGGTGCGCAGCGGTCTGTTGGCGCCCGACGCCGAACTGCGGCCATCCGACCTCAATCTCCTCCGCGGTGTCCGCGAGGGCCTGCGTGCGATGCTCGTCCACAACGCGGGCGGCCCGGCGCCGAGCCCCGACGTGTTCGCACCATTGCGGGACGTCGCCTCCGACGGCACGGCGCGCGCCGACTTCGACGAGCACGGCGAAGTCCTGCTCTCGGCCACCGGTGATTCCGTGTCCGGCAGGCTGATCGAGCTGCTGCTGATCATCCGCGACGCCCAGCGCGACGGCACCTGGGCACGACTCAAGGCGTGCGGGAACGACGAGTGTCGTTGGGCGTTCTACGACCGCTCACGCAACCACGGCGGAACCTGGTGCGAAATGTCGTCGTGCGGCAACAAACTCAAGAACCGCGAGTTCCGCGCGCGCAAGCGCGACGTGCGGTCAGGTCGATAGGTGCCACACCAGGGCCGCGGCGAGCGCACCCATTCCGTTCAGCGACCAGTGCAGCGCGATCGGCGCCAGCAGGCTGCCGCTGCGGCGGCGCAGCCAGGTGAACACGAATCCCGCAACCCCGGTGGCCGCCACCGCCAGCACGACGCCGGCCACGGTACCGAGTAGCCCGCCACCGAAGATCCGCGTGAAGCCGACATTGCTGCTGGTCAACCCGAGCGAGGTGGCGATGTGCCAGAGGCCGAACAGCAGCGAGCCCGCCGCCGCGACACCGCGGAAGCCCCACGCCCGATTCAGCGCGCCGTGCAGGACACCGCGAAATGCCAGCTCCTCGGGGATGACGGTCTGCAGCGGAATGATGATCATCGAAGCGATCAACGCCCCCGACAGTGTCGCGTAGTTGTTGTTCATGAACATCGGCCGCGTCCACGGCAGCACCGCGCCGATCGCGATCACCGACATCACGACGGCTACCGCCACCAGCGCATAGCCTGCACCTGACTTCCAGTGCTCACGGCTCAGCCCGAGTTCGACCCAGCCGAGGCCCCGCGACCGCACGAGGATGAGCAGCCCGACGGCGGCGGCAGGCACGGTGGCGATGCTGGCCCACGGCGTCGTGAAGTGCGCGACCAGATTGGTGATCGCCAGCACCACCACGACGACGCAGATGTCGATGTAGGTGCGGAAGTGGTGCAGAGCCGCCAGTTGCCCGACGAGCGGGTGAGGGTGCGGGTCCACCGCGGCGGCATCGGACATAACCTGACAATCTTACCTGCGCTTGCCGTCCGCCCAGGTCAACGCCTATTCGTTGTCACCGCCGGTGGCCGCGGCGGCGTCGACGCTCGAGGCCACACCCGCACTGCGGGCATCCGGCCATACCCAGTCGCGCACCTCGGGGATGTCGTCCCCGTGCTCCCGGGTGTACTCGCGAGCCGCGATGCGCTTGTCGATCATCTGCTGACGCAGCGTCGCGCACGTCGACCCCAACGACGGCACGCGGTCGATCACATCGATGACCAGGTGGTAGCGGTCCAGGTCGTTGAGCATCACCATGTCGAACGGCGTTGTCGTGGTGCCCTCTTCCTTGTAGCCGCGCACGTGGAATCTGTTGGGATGGCTGCGGCGATAGCTGAGCCGGTGGATCAGCCATGGATAACCGTGGTAGGCGAAGATCACAGGCTTGTCGGGGGTGAAGATCATGTCGAACTCGCGGCCCGACAAGCCGTGCGGATGCTCGGTCTCGTCCTGCAGGCGCATCAGGTCCACCACGTTGACGAAGCGCACCTTCAGCCCAGGCAGGTGCCTGCGCAGCAGGTCGACCGCCGCGAGCCCCTCCAGGGTTGGCACATCGCCGGCCGTGGCGATCACGACGTCAGGGTCCTCGCCGAGACTCTCGTTGCCCGCCCACTCCCAGATTCCGAGGCCGCGCGTGCAGTGCGCGATCGCTTCGTCCATCGTGAGGAAATTCGGGTGGGGTTGTTTTCCCGCCACGACGACGTTCACGTACTGGCGCGAGCGCAGGCAGTGGTCGTAGGTGGACAGCAGAGTGTTCGCGTCCGGCGGAAGATAGACACGCACGACGGTCGCGCTCTTGTTCACGACGTGGTCGATGAATCCGGGGTCCTGGTGGCTGAAACCGTTGTGGTCCTGACGCCAAACATGGCTTGACAGAAGGTAATTGAGGCTGGCGATGGGACGCCGCCACGGGATGTGGTTGGTCACCTTCAGCCACTTGGCGTGCTGATTGAACATCGAGTCGATGATGTGGATGAACGCCTCGTAGCAATTGAACAGTCCGTGCCGTCCCGTCAGCAGATAGCCCTCGAGCCAGCCTTGGCACTGGTGTTCGGACAGCATCTCGACCACCCGGCCCTGGCGGGCGAGGTGCTCGTCGACCTCAGGGCCGAAGAATTCGGCGTTCCACTGCTTGTCGGTTGCGTCGAACACCGCCTGCAGCCGGTTCGACGCGGTCTCATCGGGCCCGAACAGCCGGAAGTTGTCCGGGTTGAGCCGGACCACCTCGGTGAGCCATGATCCGAGGACCCGGGTTGCCTCCGCCGTCGTCGCGCCGGGCGCGGGCACATCGACGCCGAAGTCGCGGAAGTCCGGCAGGCGGAGATCCTTGAGCAGCAGCCCGCCGTTGGCGTGCGGGTTGTCGCTCATTCGCAGATTGCCCGCGGGCGCCAGTGCCGCGATGGCCGAGTTGAGTTTGCCGTTCGCGTCGAACAGTTCATCGGCCCGATAGGACGCCAGCCAGTCGGCAAGCACCTGCAAGTGCTCGGGGGTGTCGCGGGCGCTGGCGAGGGGGACCTGGTGGGCCCGCCACGACCCTGTCGTCTTCTTCCCGTCGATGTAGGCAGGCCCGGTCCACCCCTTCGGGGTGCGGAACACGATCATCGGCCAGCGAGGCCGTCGCTCGTCGCCGCCGGTAGCGGCGGCCTTGATCTCGGCGACTTCGTCGAGCACGGTGTCGATCAGCGCCGCGAACCGCCGGTGCACCTCTGGGGTGTCGTCGTCCTCGCCTGCTTCGAAAAAGTGCGGGTTGTAGCCGTAGCCGATCATCAGACTGCGCAGTTCATCCCGCGGAATCCTGTCGAGCACAGTGGGATTGGCGATCTTATAGCCGTTCAGATGCAGGATCGGCAACACGACGCCGTCTTTGGCGGGGTGCAGGAACTTATTCGAGTGCCAGCCCGTCGCCAGCGCTCCGGTCTCGGCCTCGCCATCACCGACGACGGCGATCGCCACCAGCCCGGGATTGTCGAACGCGGCGCCGTAGGCGTGCGACAGCGCGTATCCGAGCTCACCGCCCTCGTGGATCGAGCCGGGGGTCTCGGGCGCGACATGCGACGGTATGCCGCCGGGGAAGGAGAACTGCCGGAACAGCCTCCGCAGCCCTTCCTCGTCCTGGGTGATGTCCGGATAGACCTCGGTGTAGGTGCCGTCCAGATAGGCGTTCGCGACCAGGCCGGGACCGCCGTGTCCGGGTCCGGTGATGTAGATCATCGACGTGTCGCGCTGCTTGATCACCCGGTTGAGGTGCGCGTAGAGGAAGTTCAAGCCCGGCGTGGTGCCCCAGTGGCCCAGCAGGCGCGGCTTGACGTCGTCGCGCACCAGCGGTGTGCGCAGCAGCGGGTTGTCAAGCAGGTAGATCTGGCCGACCGACAGGTAGTTGGCGGCGCGCCACCAGCCGTCGATCTGTGAGAGAACGTCGTCGGAGAGGTGTGCCGATGAGGCGAGGACGTTTGTGCTCATAGGGACATCGTCGTCGCTGCGGGTGAACAAAGTATGAGGTACTGGCACCTGGATCGACGAGACCTACGCACTACCCTGACGGTCGTGCTGCTGGCGGACCTGCGCGTGCTCGACCTGTGCGACGGCGATGCCGACGCGGTGACCCGGCTGTTCGCCGATCTCGGCGCCGACGTGCTGAAGGTCGAGCCGCCGGATGGCAGCATCGCCCGTTCCGCGAAACCGACGGTGGCCGGCGCGAGCGTGCCGTTCGCATTGAACAACGCCAACAAGCGCAGCGCGGTGCTCGATCCGGCCGACGCAGGGGATCGAGACCGGTTCGACGGCCTGGTTGCCGCCGCCGACATCGTGGTGGACAGCGATCGCCGCGCCGCGGTCTTCGGCGCCTCGTGCGCGGAGCTGGCGCAGCGATATCCGCATCTCGTCGCGATGTCGGTCACCGACTTCGGCGTCGACGGCCCGCGCGCATCGTGGTCGGCGACCGACCCGGTGTTCTACGCACTGTCGACGGCGCTGTCACGCTCGGGGCCGACGACGGGCCGCCCGGTGTTGCCGCCAACGGGGATCGCGTCGGCAACCGCTGCCGTGCAGGCCGCGTGGGCGGCGCTGGCCGCCTACTATCGCCGGTTGACCTACGGCACAGGGGATTACATCGACTTCTCCCGCTTCGAAGCCGTTGTCCAGTCGCTCGATCCGCCGTTCGGAGCCGAGGGACAGGCCGCCGTCGGCCTCAAGCGGTCCACCGAGCTGTGGCGTGGCAGGCCGCGAAACCAGCAGATCTACCCGACATTCGCATGCCGCGACGGGCATGTCCGGATCTGCCTGCTGTCGCCGCGGCAGTGGCGGGGGATGCGGTCCTGGCTCGGCGAACCCGAGCAGTTCGCCGATCCCAAGTTCGAGACGATCGCCGCAAGGTACGCATCGTCGCGGGAGATCAACGCACTGATCGCAGAACTGTTCGCGACGCAGACCAAAGACGAACTCGTCGTTGCGGGCCAGGCGCTCGGGGTGCCGATCGCCGCGGTGCTGAGCCCCGCGGAGACGCTGGGCTCCGAGCACTTCCGATCGGTCGGCGCGCTCACCGAGGCCGCGATCGCACCGGGAGCCGACATCACGCTGCCGGTCGGTCCGGTCGTGGTCGACGGCCGCCACGTCGGGTTCCGGCGGCCCGCGCCGCCACCGTGGGCAGACCAACCGGCTTGGCGCGCAACCCGATCCGAACCCGAAGGCCATCTCGACCCGACGAGCAGTCGCAAGCCGTTCGAAGGTCTGCGGATCCTTGATCTCGGCGTCATCGTGGCGGGCGGCGAGCTCGGCCGCTTGTTCGCCGATCTGGGAGCCGAGGTCGTCAAGATCGAGAGCGCCACGTACCCCGACGGGCTGCGTCAGACGCCGCCGGGTCAGGCGATGAGCAGATCTTGGGCGCTGACCCACCGCAACGAGTACGGGCTCGGCCTCGACTTGCGCAGCACGGAGGGCGCCGACATCTTCGCCCGGTTGGTCGCGGGCGCCGACGCCGTTTTCGCCAACTTCAAACCGGGAACCCTTGCATCCCTCGGGTTTTCGTATGAGAAGTTGCGCGAATGCAACCCCCGCATCGTGTTGGCCGAAAGCAGCGCGTTCGGCGCGAGAGGACCCTGGAGCGTCCGGATGGGCTACGGGCCCCTGGTGCGGGCCACCACCGGCGTCAGCAAGCTGTGGACGTCGGATGACGATCCGAGTTTCTACGATGCCACGACGATATTCCCCGATCACGTCGTCGCCCGGATCACCGCAATCGCCGCATTGGCGTCCCTGATCGGTCGTGGCAGCACCGGAATCGGTGCGCACGTTCATATTTCGCAGGCAGAGGCCGCAGTGAACCAGCTCGCCGCGACGTATGTGACAGACGCCGCGAGAACCGCGAATCTGTCCGTTGCCGATGATCCCACCGTGCACGGCGTCTACCCGTGCGCAGGCGAAGACGAGTGGTGCGTGATCTCACTGCGAACGAGCTCCGATCGCCTGGCGTTGGCCGCGGCCATGGGGCGCCCCGACCTCCCCGACGGCCTCGGTGATCTCGTCGACACAGTGACGGAGTGGACGTCGCGCATGGACAAGAACGTCGTCGCCGACACACTGCAGCGGGCCGGGGTGCCCGCCGCCCCGATGAACCGCGTGGTCGACATGCTGGCCGATCCGGTGCTGGCGCACCGGAAGACGTTCACCCACATGGTCCACCCGCTGTTCGACCAACCGATGCCCACCGAGACCAGCCCTGCGTTGTATGCGCACATTCCCCGCGCCGACCTGCGGCCCGCACCCATGCCCGGTGAGCACACCCGGGAGATCTGCCAGAAGCTGCTGTCGTTGGACACCGAAGAGATCGACCGCCTGGTCGCCGACGGTGTGCTGTTCACCTCTGATGCATCGAGGACCGATACATGACACCACCACGGACGCCGGTGCTGGTCGGCTACGGACAGGTCAGCCAGCGGGACGAAGACCCCAGTGTCGAACCGATCGACCTGATGGCTGCCGCGGCGCGCGAGGCGGCCGACCCGCGCGTGCTGCAGGCTGTCGATTCTGTGCGCATCGTCAACATCCTTTCGTGGCGGTACCGCGACCCGGGACTGCTGCTGGCACAACAGATCAACGCTGGCAACGCGACCACCCGCTACACGGGGGTCGGCGGAAACGTCCCGCAGGCCCTGGTCAATCAGGCCTGCCTTGACATCCAGGCCGGCCGATCCGACCTCGTGCTGATCGCAGGCGCCGAAACCTTCCGCACCCGAACGCGATTGCGTAATCGCGGACGAAAGCCCGATTGGACCAGCCAGGACGAGTCGGTGCCGTTTGCGCCGGGCGCCAACGAAGGCGAGCCGCTCGTCGGTACGGCGGAGACCCGCATCGACCTCATCCGCGCTCCGCATTTCTATGCGATGTTCGAGCAGGCTCTGCGGATCGACGCCGGCGAACCGTCGGACGTTCATCGCACGCGAATCGCGGAATTGTGGGCACAATTCAGCGCGGTCGCAGAGCGCAACCCGCATGCGTGGAGCCGAACGGCGTTGTCGGCCGACCAGATTCGGCAACCGAGCGCCGACAACAGGATGATCACCTGGCCCTACACCAAACTGATGAACTCCAACAACATGGTCGACCAGGGCGCCGTCATCATCCTGGCATCAGCGGAGAAAGCGGCTCATCTGCAGATTGCCACAGACCTGTGGGTTTTCCCGTATGCGGGAACGGATGCGCACGACACGTACGCGATCGGTGAACGCGATGAGCTGCATCGGTCGCCTGCCATCCGGCTCGCGGGTCGGCATGTGCTCGAGCTGGCCGATATCGGCGTCGATGACCTCGACATGATCGATGTCTATTCCTGCTTCCCCTCGGCGGTTCAGGTAGCCGCCAACGAGCTGGGACTGCCACTCGCGGACGCGGACCGACCGCTGACCGTCACAGGGGGTCTGACGTTCGCAGGCGGTCCGTGGAACAACTACGTCACACATTCGATCGCCACCATGGCTGAACAGCTGGCAGGCAAGAAAGGTCAGCGAGGCCTGATCACCGCCAACGGCGGATGGCTCACCAAGCACAGCTTCGGCGTGTACGGGTCCGAGCCGCCCGAGCACGAATTCCGCTGGGAGGACGTTCAATCCGCCGTCGACGCCGAGCCGACGAGGACCGCGCAGGTGGAATGGTCGGGCGTCGGCACCGTTGAGACGTGGACCACCCCGTTCGACCGCGACGGCGCCGCGGAGAAGGCCTTCCTTGCTGTGCGCACCCCGGAGAACTCACGGACGCTTGCGGTGATCACCGACGCCGCAGAAGCCGATGTCACTGTGCGCGAAGACATTGCGGGGGCGAAGGTCGCGGTGCACGCCGACGGCACCGCCAACCTCAAATAACCGACCCCAGCGCCTGCTGCGGGTCGGCGAGCTTGTCCGGGTCCACCGGAGATTGTGACCGGATCAGCGCTTTGACGTCGTCGAGCACGTCCCAGACGTTGACGTTCATGCCCGCAAGCACGCGGTTCTGGTCGTCGAGCCAGAACACCACGAACTCGCGACCGTCCACGTCGCCGCGGAACACCGCTCGCGCGTAAGCGGGCGCCCAGCCGACGTATTCCATGCCGAGGTCGTACTGGTCGGTGAAGAAGTAGGGCAGCTCGTCGTATTCGGCAGGACTGCCGAGCATGCCTGCGACCGCCACCGCGGGCTGCTTGAGCGCGTTCGCCCAGTGCTCGGTGCGGATCCGGGTACCGAAGAGCGGATGCTGCGCTGACGCGATGTCGCCGACCGCGTAAATGTCGGGATCACTGGTGCACAACGTAGAATCGACGAGCACGCCGCCGTCGGCGCCCATCGTCAGGCCCGCCGCCTGTGCGAGGGCGGTGTTCGGCGCCGCTCCGACCGCGACAAGGACGGCGTCGGCGTCGATGGCCGACCCGTCACCGAGGCGAAGGCCGGTGGCGGCGCCGTCGGTGGTGGTGACCTCCTCGACCTTCGCGCCGAGCCGCAGGTCGACACCGTGGTCGCGGTGCAGCTTGGCGAACACCTGCGCCGCTTCGGCGCCGAGGACGCCCAACGGCACTTCGGCGGCCTCGACCACGGTGACATTCGCGCCGCGTCGGCGGGCGTCGGCGGCCACCTCGAGGCCGATCCAGCCGCCGCCGACTATCGCCACCGACGAATCCTTGGTCAACGCCGCGCTGAGTGCGTCCGAGTCGTCGATCGTGCGCAGGTAGTGCACGCGGTCGGCATCGGCGCCGGGGATTGGCGGCCGCCGCGGCGCCGAACCGGTGGCAAGCAGCAGCTTGTCGTAGTGCAGTGTGGTGCCGTCGGAGAGCCCGATGAGGTGTCCGTGCGAGTGGACTGCCGTCACCGGGGTGCCGAGCCGCAGGTCTACGTGCTGATCGCGATACCAGTCGGCGGGGTGAGGCGTGAACTCGTCGACCTTCTTCTTGCCTGCCAGGTATTCCTTCGACAGCGGCGGCCGCTCGTACGGCAGATGATTCTCGGTGGCGAACAACACGACGTCGCCGTCGAAGCCCTTGTCGCGCAATGCCTCAGCCGCCTTGGCTCCGGCGAGTCCGCCGCCGACGATGACGAAGGTTCCCGGTTTCGGCGCCATGGTTCGACGCTACGCCGGTGACTAGGGCGCGTCGACGGGCACTTCGGTGTACTGCGGCTGGAATCCGTCAGCGCTGAATGTGAAGCCTTTTCCGCTGTGTTCGCTCATGCATCCGATTCCGGCCTCTTCTTGGATGTTGCACCGGAAGCCGGCGACGATCAGTGTCCTGTTGAACGGCAACACGTTTGCCGGACCGGTAGCCCGTGAAAACTCCGGCTGGTCCACCGCGACGAAATGGGCGTCACCCTCCGACTCCACGACCAGAGCATTCGGCGCCATCGGCTCGCCTGCGGCATTGGGCACGGTGTCCGGCGCACCGGCGATGCCAAGGGCGGCACCGGCGGCCTGGCAGCCCGCCCAGACCCGAGGGATGATCGCGCACTGCCATCGCCCGCTCGGCGTCCTGAAGTAGTACGCGGTCTGGTAGTTCGGGTGGGCGGCATATGCCGAGGCGTTTACCATGTGCGTGTTGTCGACGGGGGGCAGTTGCGGCGGGGCGGCGGTCTCCACCGGCGCGATGGATTCCCACTCCCCAGTGTTGACCACAGAACCGGACGAGCAGCCGGCAACGGCCAACATTGTTGCCGCGGCGATCACGGGTACGGTACGCATTTCGCCCATAGCCTGCCGGAACGTGATTTCTACGCGTCATCCGGGGTCACTAGCTTCCTGAGCCTGCGCGCGTTGCGCACCGCATGGCCACCGAGGTCGTTGTTGAAGTACACGACCACGCGCCTGCCCTCGTCGTGCCATGCCGTGACGAGGTCGGCCCATTGGTGGAGGTCGGCGTCTGAGTAGGAGCCGGTGTACAACGACGCGGGCTCGGGTCCGTGCATGCGGACGTAGACGAGATCGCTGGTGGCCCTTGGTACGCAGGGCATCTGCGCGCCGCTCATCACCACATACGCGGCGCCGCGGCGTTCCAACAGCGAGAACACGGCGGGGTCGTTCCACGACGGGTGGCGCAACTCCATCGCCACCGGAATCGACGGTGGCATGACGCCGAGGAAGTGGTCCAGCCGTTCGTCGTCGCGCTGCACCTCGGGGTGCAGCTGGACCAGCAACGCCTCCGCCCGATCACCGAGGCCTTTCCAACATCGCTCGAAACGCTCCACCCACGGCTCCGGCGACTTCAGCCGGCGGAAATGGGTGAGCCCGCGATGCGCCTTGACCGACATCGTGAAGCCGTCCGGTAGGCGCTCTCGCCAGCCGGTGAAAGCGGTGTCGCGCGGCCACCGGTAGAAACTGGCGTTCAGCTCGACGGTGTCGAACTCCTCGACATAGCGGGCCAGCCGCTTCGACACCGCCAAGCCGGGCGGGTAGAGCACGTCGGTCCAGTGGTCGTAGGACCAGCCCGACGTGCCGATCCGGATCACGCGACCAGTCTGGCGCGCATGTCGCCGTCCAGCGAGATCCGGACCAGAGCCGCGGCCAGGCTCGCCGTCTTCCTCGGCGCGAGCGCTCCCAATCGCTCGGGATCGGAAGGCAGTCCGATATCGCGGGCGGCGGCAGTGGCGCGCCGGTCGAAGTGCGGCCGTACCCAGGTCCAGACGTCTTGTACTTCACGCAGAAAGATGTCCGCACCTGTGTCGCCGATTCCCTTGAACTGCTTGAGAAGTCGCTTGGCAGTAGCGATGTCGCGGGTGTCGGCCAGGCCCCGCAGATCGCCGCCGTACTCATCGCGGACGGCGGTCGCGATGTCGGCCAGCCGAGTCGCCGAGCTTTCGTCGTAGCGGGCGTAGTGTGCACGCCCGAACGCCTCGATCATCGTCTGGCGGTTCGCGGCCAGCACCGACTTCGGGGTCTTCAGCCCGGCGCCGAACAGTTCGCGCGCGGCCTGCATGGCGATGGTCGCGTCGATGGGCTTGCTGGCCAACATGCACAGCACCAACAGCTGGAACAGCGGCATCGGCTCGTCCCGCAGGCGGATGCCCGCCTCCTCGGCATAGGTGGTGCCTGCGATTTTCAGCAGGCGGCCGACGAGGTCCTTGTCCGGTGAGCGTGCCATTCACGATGGCTTACCCGCTGGCCGCCAGCGAAAACGTGCTCACTTCGGCGGCAGGCTCCTCGCGTAGTCGACGCCGCGGCTGACCCAGGATTGAAGCTGGCGTTTGGATTTGACGCCCTCGGCGGACACGCGCAGCCAACCGCGCGTCTCACGACCGGCCATCACCATCGGCTCGACGTGTTCGCGCGTCAGCAGCTTGGCTGTCTCATCGGGCGGCACCCGGACCATCAGACCGCCGCGGCCGCTGGCCGCCACCGACATGTTGCCGTTGATCAGAAACGCCAGCCCGCCGAACATCCGCTTCTCCTCGATGCCTTTCTGTGCACCGAGGAGTTCGCGGATGCGGTTGGCCAGATCCTCGTCGTACGCCATGCGGTGACGGTAACTCTGCGCGCCGACACACGCGCGAGCGTGCGTGTCTGCGGCCGACGCGCCGCGTCAAAACCCGACAAACACGCACGCTCGCGGATGATGTCCCGAGTCAGGCCGCGCTGGTCGCGAACGACTCGGCGGGTTCCAGCGCCTGGACGATGATGTCGGCGACGTCGGTCATCGGCCGCACGTCCAGCGCCTCGAGCACCTCGGCCGGGACGTCGTCCAGGTCGGGTTCGTTGCGCTGCGGGATGAAAACCGTTGACAGACCCGCACGTTGGGCTGCCAGCAGCTTCTGCTTCACCCCACCGATGGGCAGCACCCGACCGTTCAGCGTGACCTCGCCGGTCATGCCGACGTCGGAACGAACCTGACGTCCGGTGGCCATCGACACCAGAGCGGTGACCATCGTGACGCCGGCGGACGGACCGTCCTTCGGCACCGCCCCTGCGGGCACGTGCACGTGGATCTTGCGGTCCAGCGCCGCGACGTCGACGCCGAGTTGTTCGGCGTGCGAGCGGACGTAGGACAGCGCGATCTGCGCCGACTCCTTCATCACGTCGCCGAGTTGGCCGGTGAGCTGCAGGCTCGCCTCGCCCTCGGTGGAGCCGGCTTCGATGTAGAGCACATCGCCGCCGAGACCGGTCACGGCGAGACCGGTGGCCACGCCGGGCACCGCAGTGCGCTCGGCAGACTCGGGTGTAAAACGCGGACGGCCAAGGTAGCCGACGAGATCCGGCTCATCGATGGTCAACTTCGTCGCGTCGTCTGCCAGCTTGGTCGTCGCCTTACGCAGCGCCTTGGCCAGCAGCCGCTCGAACTGCCGCACGCCGGGTTCGCGGGTGTAGTCCGCGGCGATCTTGCGCAGCGCGTCGTCGGTCACCGCGACCTCATCGGCCGTCAGCGCCGCCCGCTCGCGCTGCCGGGGCAGCAGGAAGTCGCGGGCGATGGCGACCTTGTCATCCTCGGTGTAACCGTCGATCTGCACCAGCTCCATGCGGTCCAGCAGCGCCGACGGGATGTTCTCGATGACGTTGGCCGTCGCCAGGAACACCACATCCGACAGGTCGAGGTCAAGGTCGAGGTAGTGGTCGCGGAACGTGTGGTTCTGCGCCGGGTCGAGCACCTCGAGCAGCGCGGCGCTCGGGTCGCCGCGGTAGTCGGAGCCGACCTTGTCGATCTCGTCCAGCAGCACGACGGGGTTCATCGAGCCCGCTTCGCCGATGGCCCGCACGATCCGGCCGGGCAGTGCGCCGACATAGGTGCGGCGGTGGCCGCGAATCTCGGCCTCGTCGCGCACGCCGCCGAGCGCGACGCGGACGAACTTGCGGCCGAGGGCGCGTGCCACGCTCTCGCCGAGCGAGGTCTTGCCGACGCCGGGAGGACCGGCCAGCACCATCACGGCGCCGGACCCGCGACCGCCGACGACAGCCATGCCGCGCTGGGCCCGCCGGGCGCGCACCGCGAGGTATTCGACGATGCGGTCCTTGACGTCCTCCAGCCCGTGGTGGTCGGCGTCGAGGATCTCGCGCGCGGACTTCAGGTCCGCCGAGTCCTCGGTGGTCACGTTCCACGGCAGGTCGAGAACGGTGTCCAGCCAGGTGCGGATCCAGCCGCCCTCGGGGCTCTGCTCGCTCGACCGTTCCAGCTTGCCGACCTCGCGCAGCGCGGCCTCGCGGACCTTCTCGGGAAGGTCGGCGGCCTCGATGCGGGCGCGGTAGTCGTCGGAACCGTCGGGTTCGCCCTCGCCGAGTTCCTTACGGATCGCGGCCAGTTGCTGACGCAGCAGGAACTCCTTCTGCGTCTTCTCCATGCCGTCGCGCACGTCCTCGGCGATCTTGTCGTTGACCTCGACCTCGGCCAGATGGTCACTGGTCCAGTCGATCAACGCGCGCAGGCGTTCGGCGACGTCGGGCGTTTCCAGCAGTTGACGCTTCTGCACGTCGGTCAGATACGACGCGTAGCCGGCCGTGTCGGCCAGCTGCGACGGGTCGGACAGCTTGTTGACGAAGTCGATGATCTGCCAGGCCTCGCGGCGCTGCAGCATGGCCAGCAGCAGCTTCTTGTACTCGGCGGCCAGCGCGCGGGTCTCGTCCGTCGAATCGCCGTCCTCGACCTCCGTCACCTCGACCCACAGCGCCGCACCCGGGCCGGTGGTTCCTGTTCCGATATGGGCACGTCGCTCGCCGCGGACGACGGCGGCCGAGCCGCCACCACCGGGGATGCGTCCGACCTGGACGATCGAAGCGAGCACTCCGTAGGTGGGGTAGCGGTCATCCAGCCGCGGAGCGATCAGCAGCTTTCCGCTCTCGCTGGCCTGCGCCGCGTCGACGGCTGTGCGGGCGGCGTCGTCGAGCTCGATGGGCACCACCATCGTCGGCAGCACGATCGGCTCGCTGACGAACAACACCGGCACTGAGATTGCTTCAGGCATTGAGTCCTCCAAAGTTAAGCCTGATCCGCTCAACCCTGGGACAGGCTCCTTTGTTCCCAGCGCGCCCGCGCCTTCCTGGCCACAACGACCAGCGACATTGCGGTGCCCGCGGCGTTGGCCCCGTCGACGGGCAGCGTGAATATCCCGATGAGGTGCAAAACCATCCCGGTCAGCAGCCCGATACCCCACATCGCCGACAGCAGAATGTGCACCCCGGCGCTGTGTCCCCGGTCGTCCCACCCATTTGGGCGATGCGAGCGACAGCGTGGACCGGTACCTGAAGGTATGGCTCCTTGGCGTGTGCGCGATTTCCACGAAGACGACCTCGATCGGGTGATCTACGTCTGGGACGAGAGTCGGGACCCGAGTGAGCCGCATCCCGTGTTTCCGATTTCCGAGGTGATCTCGGCGGCCAGATCGGGGCAGCCTGCCCTCGTGGCCGTTGTCGGCGACGAGATCGTGGGTGTGGCAGCGTCTGCACTGCACGGGGAGCGGGCATGGATATCGCTCGTGGCGCTGAGCGGTCACTGGCGCAACCGCGGGATCGGCAGTGCACTGCTCGGCGAGCTGGAGATCCGCCTGCGGACGATGGGTATCCGGCGGATCAGCGCAGTGCTCCCTCGAGACGCCACCGGGACGGCCGCCATGCACAACTCTGGCTTTACCGAGCTCGCCGGGTTGAGCTACTTCGAGAAGGTGGACCATGTCGGGGCTGCCGACGCCGGTCTGCTGGCCAGTCTGGGTGGTCAGGTGATGCCGTTCGGTCTGTGGCAGTCGATGGCAGGCATGGAGGCCGAGAAACAGATCATCGAGCGAAGGATCGTCCTGCCGCTCGTCGAACCGAACACCGCCGCGGCCTTTGGGGTTTCGCCACCCAAGGCAGTGATTCTGTTCGGCCCTCCTGGCACCGGAAAAACGAGCTTCGCCAAAGCTGTCGCAGGTCGGCTTGGCTGGCCTTTCGTCGAGCTGTTCCCTTCGCGGCTTGCAACGCCCGACGTGGCGATGGCCAGTGCGCTGCGTGACGCGTTCGCGACGTTGATGGAATTGGAGGCAGCCCTGGTCTTCATCGACGAGGTCGAAGAGATCGCCGGCTGTCGGTCGAGGACCCCGTCCGATCCCTCGCACGGCGTGACAAACGAACTGCTGAAACTGATTCCGGCGTTCCGCCAACACGACGAACGCCTGCTGGTCTGCGCGACGAACTCCGTGCGGTCGCTGGACTCGGCGTTCCTGCGCCCTGGCAGGTTCGACTACGTCATTCCGGTCGGACCACCGGATCCCTTGGCCAGGGCCGCCATCTGGAATCGGTATCTCGGTGCGATGGCGTCGGCAGTCGAGATCGACAAGCTCGTCGAGGCGACCGAGATGTTCACCCCCGCGGACATCGAGTTCGCCGCCCGCAAGGGTGCCCAGTCCGCCTTCGAACGCGAAATCGAGTTCCGGCGCGGCGTTCCCGCCCACACCGACGACTACCTGTCGGCGATTGCTGACATCCGGCCGACGCTGACCGCAGACATGCTTGCCGAGTTCGAAGAGGACATCGCATTGCGTACCCGGTTGTGATTACGGAATAGAGCCCGCGCATTGGAGGTCGTAGCTGTCATGGGTGAAACCGTCATCGCCATCACCGGAGCCAGCAGCGGCATAGGGGAGGCGACCGCACGGCTGCTCGCCACGCGAGGCGCATCGCTTGTCCTCGGTGCGCGCCGCGTCGCGCGGCTGGAGCAGATCGCAGGTGA
>JBKPSU010000171.1:0-13669 GCA_046735135.1 Actinomycetota bacterium | reverse complement strand
CGGGATGATCTTCGACGTGCCGGACGGAAAGTGGTAGCGCCGCAACGTGATCGCCTGCTCGTCGAGCTGGATCAGCCCGTCGTCGTAGTACTGGCGCGGCGCGGCGCTCATGTCCGCTCGCTGGGGTTGTCCTGCTCCTTGGGTGCGCAGCGAAGCTGGTGGCCCCTGGACGTCAGGCATCTGCCGTTCTCCAGGTTCCACTGCCAGCCGTGCAGGTTGCAGGTCAGCGTCGAGCCCTCGACGACGCCGAACTTCGAGAGGTCGGCCTTGAGGTGCGGGCAGCGCCGCTGCATCACGAACCCGTCGAGCTCGATCGACGCCGTGTCGTCGTGCGCCTCGGCGAACCACCCGTCGGCGTAGGCGATCCGTTCGTCGGTCAGGCACTTGAAGAACGTGTACAGGTACTCGTTGTAGCCGCCGACCCGCCACGCCTTGAACCGCGTGGACAGGAAGATGGTGTTCACCCAGTCGGGCTCCTCGTCGCGCAGCACCGTCCGGACGAGTTCGGGTGCGATCTCGAACCCGTACCGAAACTTCTCGTCGGGGATCGGTTCGCGCACGGCACGTTTGGGAAAATCGAGCACCACGGTTTCCGGACCCAGTCGCAACTCGACGGGGTAGCCGATCCCGTCGCAGATCTGGTCGCTCTGGGTCATGATCGGTTCGAGCCGCGCGCGCAGAGGTTCGAGCAGCGGCTCACCGTCGGCCGATGCCCAGCCCGCCTTCTCCGCGGCCAGCACCGGCGCCATCCGCCGGGCGTAGTCGGCGATGTAGCCCGCCTTGCCGGTGGTGAACATCGCGGTCACCTCGTCGTCGGGCAGCGGGTGGTTCAGCGAATTCAACTGCGACCCGGTGAAATCGGCGGTCGACCCGGGAATCAGCAGCAGCCCGCCGTCGTGCCCGTGGGTGCGCATCTGGTCGAGGAACACGATCTGGTCGGGGAAGATGTTCGCCGGATCGCCGTGGTCGTCGTTGAGGTCACGAAGGTCCTCGTCGAGGAAACAGGGCGGACCGGCCGACGGGACGACCCAGGTGGCATCGACCTGCGCGATGTACTGCCGGCAGCGATCCATCTGACGCTGGCGCTTCTGGGTGCCGAACGCCTCCTTGGCCCGTGCAGGCATGTCGTAGACCATCGGGTACCAGATCGCCCCCGAGTACTGCAGCATGTGCACGTCCACCTGGCCGAAGTCCGCGTGCACCACATCGAGGTCGACCGGACGGGCGTCGTTCATGTTGAACGCCACCGTTTCTCCGTCGTCGACGACGAGGCCGGAGTCGCCGATCGGGCCGTCGGCGGGCGCGCGCAACGCGATGATCATCACGTCGAGATCGCCCTTCGGGCCGCTGACCGTCTGCTTGACCGAATCGGTGGTCTCGAAGAACCGATGGAAGCCGAGCTTCTCCAGCTCGCGCTGCAGATCGGGCACCGGGTAGTCCGGCAACAGCACGACCGCGTCCTTGTTGACGTGCTGGCGCAGGTTCTGCGGATCGAAGTGGTCTCTGTGCAGATGCGAGATGTAGAGGTAGTCGCAGTCGCCGAGCGCGTCCCAGTCCAGCCCGCTGTTGTCGGGGAACGGGAACCACGATCCGAAGTAGGCCGGGTTCACCCAGGGGTCGCACAGAATGCTCCCGGCCTGCGTGTCGATCCGGAAACCGGCGTGCCCGACGCTCGTGACCTGCACCAATGACCTTTCTCTGCGATACGGCCGTCCGGACAATCCTAATGGGACGAGACGTCGCCGGCGTTCCACCGGGCCGACAGCGTGCTTGGGGACGCCCGGTAGAAGTCGACCCGTTCCGGGTCAGGTTCGACACCGTACGTGTCGATCAGGTCGTCGGAGAAATCGGAAGCTGACCTGTCGCCCTTTTTCCCGGGAGCACTACGCTTGCGGCTGTGGAACCGGTATACGGGACTGTCATCCAACTTGCGCGCCTGGCCTGGCGGCTGCAGGGGCTGAAGTTCACGGTCACCGGCTTGGAGAACCTGCCCGTCACGGGCGGTGCGGTGGTGGCGATCAACCACACCAGCTATTTCGACTTCACCTTTGCCGGGCTGCCCGCCTATAGGCAGAAGCGTGGCCGCAAGGTGCGGTTCATGGCGAAGAAGGAAGTGTTCGACAACAAGATCACCGGCCCGCTCATGCGCAGCCTGCGCCACATCGAGGTGGACCGGAACAGCGGAGCGGCGTCCTACGAGCTGGCCTGCCTGAAGCTGAAGGAGGGCGAACTGGTCGGCGTCTACCCGGAGGCCACCATCAGCCGCAGCTTCGAGATCAAGGAGTTCAAGTCCGGCGCGGCCCGGATGGCGATCGCCGCGGACGTGCCGATCGTCCCGCACATCGTCTGGGGTGCCCAGCGGCTGTGGACCAAGGGCCACCCGAAGAACATGTGGCGGCCCAAGGTGCCGATCTCGGTGGCCGTCGGCGAACCGATCCCTCCCACGCTTCCCGCGACCGAGCTGACCGCGCTGCTGCATTCCCGCATGCAGCATCTGCTGCAGGAAGTGCAGGACGCGTACGGTCCGCATCCGCCCGGCGAGTACTGGGTGCCCCATCGGCTCGGGGGTGGCGCGCCGACGCTGGCCGAGGCGAACCAGATGGACGCCGAGGAAGCCGCCGAAAAAGCCGCCCGCCGCGAGGAGCGGGGCGATCCGGCCGGAGCCTCGGGCTAGCGATGGAGCCGGTTTTCCGCATCCTCGAAATTGCTTGCAGCACAGGCGTTGCCGTATCGGGATCGCGTATCACCTATCTGGATCTGGAGAACATCCCCGCACAGGGCGGTGCGGTCATGGCGGTCAACCACACCAGCTATCTGGACTGGATGCCCGCCGCGCTGGCCGCGTACAAGCGGCACCGTCGGCTGCGGTTCATGATCAAGGAAGAGATGACACAGGTGAAGATCGTCAACTTCCTGATCCGGCACACGGGAACCATCCCCGTCGACAGGAAGGCGGGCGCCGGCGCGTACGCGGTGGCTGTCGAACGGCTGCGCGCAGGTGAGCTCGTCGCCGTGTACCCGGAGGCGACCATCAGCCGTAGCTTCGAGCTCAAGGAGTTCAAGTCCGGCGCGGCGCGAATGTCGAACGAGGCGCAGGTGCCGATCGTTCCGTTGATCGTCTGGGGCGCCCACCGGCGCTGGACCAAGGACCATCCGCGCAAGCTCGGCCGCGCGAAGATTCCGATGACCGTCAAGGTCGGTAAGCCGCTGCCGCCTGCGGCGACGTCCGAAGAGACCGAGGCCGCCATGCGCGAGTCGATGACGACGCTGCTGCATGACGTCCAGCAGTCTTACGAGCACCCAGAGGGGGCGTACTGGGTGCCGCGCCGGATGGGTGGCTCCGCGCCGACGATGGACGAGGCGAAGGTGCTCGACGAGGTCGAGCTGGCCGAGCGGGCCCGCAAGCAGGCCGAGGGAGAGGCGAGACGCTGACACTGCCTGCGCTGATCGCCAGTGACGTCGATGGCACGCTGCTCGACGACGACGAAAAAGTCAGCCCCCGCACCCGCGGCGCCGTGCTCGCCGCGGTCGATTCTGGCGCGCAGTTCGTGCTCGCCACCGGCCGCCCGCCGCGGTGGGTGCACCCCGTCGTCGACGCGCTCGGTTTCGCACCGATGGCGGTATGCGCGAACGGCGCTGTGATCTACGACCCGGGGGCCGACCGCATCGTGTCCGCCCGGACCTTGTCGTCCGACGAGTTGACTGAGCTCGCCGAAATCGCGACCCGGGTGATCCCCGGTGCGGGGCTCGCGGTCGAGCGGGTCGGCCGAAGCGCGCACGACGCCGCGACTCCGCAGTTCGTCAGCTCACCGGGGTACGAGCATGCATGGCTCAACCCGGACAACACCGAGGTGTCCGTCGAGGATCTGCTCGGCGCCCCCGCGATCAAGCTGCTGATCCGCAAGGCAGGCGCGCGAAGTTCCGACATGGCGACCGTGCTCGCCAAACACGTTGGCCTGCAAGGCGATATCACATTCTCCACCAACAACGGCCTGATCGAGGTGGTGCCGTTGGGCATCAGCAAGGCCACCGGTGTTGAGGAAGTGGCACGGCCCTACGAGATCACCGCGCAAGACGTGGTGGCGTTCGGCGACATGCCCAACGACGTGCCGATGCTGCGGTGGGCCGGACGCGGCGTGGCGATGGGCAACGCGCACCCCGACGCCGTCGACGCGGCCGACGAGGTCACCGCGCCGAACACCGACGACGGTGTGGCACGGGTACTGGAACGCTGGTGGCTCTAGCTCGGGTCGATCGATTTGATTCGTTCGAGCTGAGGGGGCGGACCGTCGGCCGACGGGGGCGGCAACTCCTCGGGCATTCCGTCGATAACCCTTGTCACCGTGCCCTTTTCGCGATCGAAGTTCAGCGTGCCGTGCTGGAAGTTCTGCACGATCCACTGCGGCTCCTGGATCTCGCCGCTGGTCGGCATGCCGAGCGCGCCGCGCTCATACCCGAGCGAGGCCCACGCGGCGTAGATCGAACCGGTCATCGGCTCGGCACCGGTGTCGGGCGACCAGTAGACCGCGCCTTTGTCGAATGTGGCGTAGCGGGCGCTTCCATCGCCTGCGGCCTCGAGTGATTTCGGTGCGCCGAGCGGGCTGTTCTCTGCGCCCATCGATTCCCACTTGGCCAGGATCGCGCCGCCACGCAGCAGGTCCTTCAGTGTGGGCGGGGGTATCGGTTCGTTGAATCGCGCCGCGATATCGCGGATCTGGTCCATCACCGCATAGGCCGCGTTGCCCGGGCATTCGGTGTTGCCGACGTCGCGGTGGGTGAAGATCGTCGGCAGCGTCGGGGTGGCGCCACGCGGGAAGTGAGTGAACGATCCGCCGGCGGACGTCAAAACCACTGTGGCCCTCGGGTCGACGTGGTCGATCCCCAGCCGCCAGCCGAGCAGTCGGCCGACCGTGCGGATGAGTATCGGCGACGGCGGCTCGACTTCGAAGTTGCCGAGCATCGCCACGCCCCAGGTGTCCTTGTTGAACCCGCCGGTGTGGGAGCCTTCGACAGGTTTGTCCATGCCGCCCGCACGGCCTTCGAAGACCTGCCCGTACTTGTCGACCAGCGCGTTGTAGGCGATGTCGCACCAGCCCAACGTGCGGGTGTGATACGCGTAGATCGATCTGACGATCGCCGCGGAGTCCTGCGGGCTGTAGTCGTTGCTGCCCGCGGTGTGATGCACGATGCCCGCCCGCACGCCGGCGTCGTAGACGGTGTTGGGGCATTTCATCGACTCGTCGGCGCCCCACTGTGCCCTGGTGATGACGGCGGGCGGCTGACCGGGCGGCGTCACCGCGTTCGGCAGCGGCAGATTGTCCATCGGCGCCAGCGGCGGAGTGATCAGCACCGCGTTGATGTTCTGGCCGAACGGTTGGCCGGTGGTGGCCGGGACGTAGCCGAGGTCAGGCTTGGCGGGGTCGGCCTTCGGCTGCTGCGGTGCCGCCGACGCGGTGGCCGCAGCGCCTGCGCGCGTCACCGCGATCTGCACGGTGGTGGTGAGGCCGACGAACACCGGCTCGGTACCGCGGGGTTCCGGTGACTCGTCGCCGACGCCTTCGAGCGTTTCCGCCTCGTACCAGGGCCCCCACGAGCCGTTTGCCTTCTTGGCGCGGACCCGGGCCGACGTGCCGCTGAGGTCAGCCGCGGTCAGTGCGACGAGCGAGAACGGGGTGTCCTGATGGACCTCGCGGATCGTCTCACCACCGCCGATGCCGGTCAGCGGCTGCGAGACCAGCTGGGTCTGATCGGCGAGAGGACGATCGTCGTGGCCGAAAGGCGCGCCCTGCAGAGCGAACGGGAGTATCACCACGGTGCCCGCGATCGCGGTGAACATCATCGGATGACGACGGGACGGCACGGCCCGATGTTACGTATGTGTCAGTTGTTACCAGTGTTTCGACACGGCACAATGCCCGATCAAATCCTCGACCACATGTCCTGCAGCGGCACCGCAGAGCCCGCCACTGGCTTCTGCGGTGCCGCTTGGGGGGCAGGACTATCCGGCGGGCGGCGGTGGCGGAGGTGCGGGCACCGGCGGGGCGATCGCCGCAGGCTTCATCGCCGACGTGATCATCGGCATCACCACACCCTTGAGCAGATCGATCGCCTGGTTGGCGCCCAATTGCTGTGCGGCGCTGCTGAGATCGCTCATCAAGCCGCCACCACCCGTGCTGGCGGCGGCGGGCATCGTGTTACCGAGGTCGCCCCCGCCGAGCAGTGGGAATGTCTGGCCACCTGCGCCACCGACGGGATCGAGTCCGATGGGAGCCGAGATCGGCATCTCACCGGGGTTCGGCAGGCCGGCCGCGTTCGAGATCGGCGTGGTGGCCAATGCCGGGTCCAGGGCCGGCACCGCCGGGGTCGTCAGGCCGCCCGGAGCGGCTCCGGGCGGGCTGGTCAGCGCGGGGTTCAGGGCCGGGTTGGCGGCCGTCGCGTCAGCACCCAGTCCCGGCAAGGCCGCTGGACCGGCCGCGGCGGCGGTCGGATTCGTCAGCGCCGTGCTGGTCATCGAGGGGTCGGTCAGCGGCGGCAGTGCCGCGGGCGCCGTCGCGGGGTTCACTCCAGGTGTGGCCAGACCCGGCGTGAGTGCGGGGCTGGTCAGTCCCGGGGTCGCCGCCGGACTGGCTAGACCCGGCGTGAGACCCGGCGAGCCGAGCGCATTCGGGGCGGTCAGCGTCGTCGGCATCCCCGCGCCCGTGCCCGTGCCCGTCAATGCGGACGGCATGGACGGCAGGTTGATTCCGAACTGGGACAAGCCTTGCGACAGCGCCCCCATCAGCTCGTTGGGCAGATCGGTGACCATGGCGGCCTGGCGGAACTCGCGCGGGTGCGGCGCGGGCTTGGTCATATCGGTCAAGGCGCTAATTGCAAATGGACTCACGACGGCCAGGGCGGCGACTGCGCTCGTGGCTGTCGAGAGCCTGCGTCGACGTCGGTTAGGCACGGAAGTCTCCTCAATATGTGGACTACGTATTGCTGTGGGCTACGTGAACGATGGTACGGGTGTGACTAGTGGGTCTAGAGTGACGAGATGTAATTGTGAGCGAATCGCGACCTTGAGCCCGTATTGGATTCGGGTGGGCCAAGCCTGGTCGGATACCCTGGCTGCCGATGACCGCTCGTTTTGACCTCTTCGTCGTCGGTTCCGGATTCTTCGGCCTGACGATTGCCGAGCGCGTGGCGACCCAACTCGACAAGCGAGTCCTCGTCGTGGATCGGCGCCCGCACATCGGCGGCAACGCGTACTCCGAACCCGAGCCGCAGACGGGCATCGAGGTGCACAAATACGGCGCACACCTGTTTCACACCTCCAACAAGAGGGTGTGGGACTACGTCCGGCAGTTCACCGACTTCACCGGCTACCAGCACCGCGTCTTCGCGATGCACAACGGGCAGGCCTACCAGTTCCCGATGGGCCTTGGCCTGGTGTCGCAGTTCTTCGGCAAGTACTTCACACCGGACGCCGCGCGCCAGCTGATCAGGGAACAGGCCGCCGAGATCGAAACCGGCGACGCGCAGAACCTGGAGGAGAAGGCCATCTCGCTGATCGGCCGCCCGCTGTATGAGGCATTCGTCAAGGGCTACACGGCCAAGCAGTGGCAGACCGACCCGAGGGAGCTGCCCGCGGCCAACATCACCCGGCTGCCGGTGCGCTACACCTTCGACAACCGCTACTTCAACGACACCTACGAGGGCCTGCCTGTCAACGGCTACACCGCGTGGCTGAAGAACATGGCCGCCGACGACCGCATCGAGGTCCGGCTGGACACCGACTGGTTCGACGTCGGCGACGGACTCCGCGCGCAGAACCCGGACGCCCCGGTGGTCTACACGGGCCCGCTGGACCGTTACTTCGACTACGCCGAGGGCCGGCTGGGCTGGCGCACACTCGATTTCGAAGTCGAAGTGCTGCCGACCGGTGACTTCCAGGGCACCCCGGTGATGAATTACAACGACGCCGACGTGCCGTACACCCGTATCCATGAGTTCCGGCACTTCCACCCGGAACGCGACTACCCGGGCGACAAGACGGTGATCATGCGGGAGTACTCGCGGTTCGCCGACGACGATGACGAGCCGTACTACCCGATCAACACCGAAGCCGATCGCGCGCTGCTCGCCGCCTACCGGGCCAGGGCCAAGGACGAAACCGCAACGGCCAAGGTGCTGTTCGGCGGCAGGCTGGGCACCTATCAATACCTCGACATGCACATGGCGATCGCCAGCGCGCTGAACATGTACGACAACGTCCTCGCGCCGCACCTGCGTGACGGTGCACCGCTGTCTGAAAGCGTGGCGGAATGAGCGAGCATGCGGTCAGCCTTCTCGGCCGCATCATCCTGCCCCGGCCGGGTGAACCGCTCGACGTCCGCAAGCTCTACATCGAAGAGTCGAGCACCAACGCCCGCCGTGCCCACTCCGCTACGCGGACCACATTGCAGATCGGCGCCGAGTCGGAGGTGTCTTTTTCCACATATTTCAACGCGTTCCCGGCGAGCTACTGGCGGCGCTGGTCGACGCTGACGTCGGTGGTGCTGCACGTGGAGCTGACCGGCACCGGCCGCGTCGACGTGTACAGGAGCAAGGCCACTGGGGCACGGATCTTCGTGGAGGGCAGGCCGTTTCACCACGACGGTGACACGCCCGAGGCGATCGAGTTCGAGATCAGCCTCGAGCCGTTCGAGGACGGCGGGTGGATCTGGTTCGACATCACCTCCGACACCCCGGTCACGCTGCAGAACGCAGGCTGGTACGCGCCGGTGCCCGCGCCGGGCACCGCGAACATCGCGGTGGGGATGCCCACGTTCAACCGGCCCGACGACTGCGTGGACACGCTGCGGGCATTGACGTCGGATCCGTTGGTGGACGGGGTGATCGGCGCGGTGATCGTGCCCGACCAGGGCACCAGGAAGCTACGCGACCATCCGGAGTTCGCCGACGCAGCAGCCCCGCTCGGCACCCGATTGTCGATCCACGACCAACCCAACCTCGGCGGTTCCGGTGGATACAGCCGCGTCATGTACGAGGCGCTGAAGAACACCGACTGTCAGCAGATCCTGTTCATGGACGACGACATCCGCCTCGAGCCCGACTCGATACTGCGGGCGCTCGCGATGAACCGGTTCGCCAAGACGCCGATGCTCGTCGGCGGCCAGATGCTCAACCTGCAGGACCCGGCGCACCTGCACGTGATGGGCGAGGTGGTCGGCAGGCACGACTTCATGTGGACCAACGCGCCGCACACCAAGTACGACCACGACTTCGCGCGAAACCCCTTGAACGACAGGTACTCCGACAGCAAGCTGCTGCACCGCCGCATCGACGTCGACTACAACGGCTGGTGGATGTGCATGATCCCGCGGGCGATCGCCGACGAGCTTGGCCAGCCGCTGCCGCTCTTCATCAAGTGGGACGACGCCGACTATGGACTGCGGGCCGCCGAGCACGGGTATCCCACGGTGACCATGCCCGGCACCGCGATCTGGCACATGGCGTGGAGTGACAAGGACGACGCCATCGACTGGCAGGCGTACTTCCACCTGCGCAACCGGCTCGTGGTCGCGGCGTTGCACTGGGACGGCGATGTGCGCGGGCTGGTCCGCAGCCATCTGAAGGCCACGCTGAAACACCTGCTGTGCCTGGAGTATTCGACTGTCGCCGTTCAGAACAAGGCCATGGACGATTTCCTCGCGGGCCCCGAGCACATCTTCTCCATCCTGGAGTCGGCCCTGCCGGAGGTACACCGGCTTCGTAGGGACTATCCCGACGCGGTGATCCTGTCGTCGGCCACCCAACTGCCGCCGTCGTCTGGAATCGTGGGTCGGGTCGGCGAACCGAAGACCGCTCCCGGCAAGGCGATTCGGCTCGTACGCGGCGTGCTGCACAACCTGACGAAGGCGGATCCGGCGCATCACGAACGGCCGCAGCTGAACGTGCCGACCCAGGACTCGCGCTGGTTCCTGCTGTGCACCGTCGACGGCGTGACCGTCACCACCGCCGACAGCCGCGGAGTCGTGTACCGGCAGCGCGACCGCGCGAAGATGTTCGCCCTGCTGCGCCAGTCGCTGCGCAGGCAGCGTCAGCTGCTCGCGCGCTTCGATGATATGCGCAAGGCGTATCGCGATGCGCTCCCGACGCTTTCGGGCGTACAGCAGTGGGAGAGTGTATTTCTCGAGAAGCCCGCACATGGATGAGACTCTGCGCGGCGAGGAAGCCGCGTTGGTGGCAGTGCAGTCGGTGCTTGCCGACCGACCCGGCGTGCTCGCCGGGGCCCGCGCTCTCTCACACTTCGGCGAGCACAGCATCGGATGGCTCGCCGTGGCCGCGCTCGGGGCACTGCTGTCGCCCCGGCGGCGCCGGACGTGGCTGGCCGCAGGGTTCGCGGCGTTCGCCGCGCACGCCGCCGCAGTCATCATCAAGCGGTTGGTGCGCAGGGAGCGGCCACACCATCCGAGCATCGTGGTGAACGTCGGCACCCCGAGCCGGCTCAGCTTCCCGTCCGCGCACGCCACCTCGACCACCGCGGCGTCGATACTGATGGCGAAGGCGACCGGACTGCCGTTGCCCGCCGTGCTCGTGCCGCCGATGGCGCTGTCGCGGTTGGTGCTTGGCGTGCATTACCCCAGTGACGTGGTCACCGGTGTGGCGGTCGGCGCGGCCGTCGCCGCTGCGGTGGGTCACATCGCGGACCGGGCCGAAGGAGACTCATGAGCATCTCAAGTGACAGCAGTGCAGAGAGCGCGGCGAAGATGAGTGAAGAACCGGCACCGGTCAAGGGTCCACCGCGCAACGTGGTCACCGGCCTGATCAAGGCCGCGCGCCCGCGCCAGTGGGTGAAGAACCTGCTCGTGCTGATCGCACCGGTGGCCGCACTGGGCAGCGATGTGTCCTACAACTGGCGCGACGTCGCGGTCAAGGTGTCCATCGCATTCGTGGCCTTCTCGCTGGCGGCGTCGTCCATCTACCTGGTCAACGACGCCCGCGATGTCGAGGCCGACCGTGCGCATCCGACCAAGCGGTTCCGGCCCATCGCGGCGGGCGTTGTGCCGGAGTGGCTGGCTTACTGTACGGCGCTGGTGCTGGCCGCCGCGGCGCTTGCGGTGTCCTTCCTGGCGACGCCGAACCTCGCCGGGGTGATCGGCGTCTACATCGCCATGCAGCTGGCCTACTGCTTCGGCCTCAAGCACCAGGCGGTGCTCGACATCTGCATCGTGTCCTCGGCATACCTGATCAGGGCGATCGCCGGTGGTGTTGCAGCGAACATCCCACTGTCGCAATGGTTCCTGCTGGTGATGACCTTCGGGTCACTGTTCATGGTCGCGGGCAAGCGCTACGCCGAACTCCAGCTCTCCGAGAAAACCGGTGCGAAGATCCGTAAGTCGCTGGAGAGCTACACGTCGACCTATCTGCGCTTCGTGTGGACGTTGTCGGCCACCGCGATGGTGGTCTGCTACGGCCTGTGGGCCTTCGAGCGCGACGGCGCCAACGCGTCCTGGTACGCGATCACCATGATCCCGTTCACGATTGCGATCCTGCGCTACGCCGTCGACGTCGACGGCGGGCTGGCCGGCGAGCCGGAGGAGATCGCGTTGAAGGACCGGGTGCTGCAGCTTCTGGCCGTCGCGTGGATCGGAACCATCGGTGCCGCTGTCCTTCTCGGCTGACAGCGTCAAGGATCGGCTGGCCCGCGGGCCCGCCTTTCCCTATGACATCACCACCCGATTGAGCCTCTGGTCGAGCGTGCTGGTGGTCGGCGCACTGTTCGGCTGGGGAGCGTGGCAGCGGCGCTGGATCGCCGACGACGGGCTCATCGTGCTGCGGACGGTGCGAAACCTGTTGGCAGGCAACGGGCCCGTCTTCAACAAGGGGGAACGCGTCGAGGCGAACACGTCCACGCTGTGGACGTATCTGAACTATCTCGGCGGCGTCATCGCACCGTCGGTGCGACTCGAGTACATAGCGCTGGCTCTAGCACTTGCGCTCAGCATCGCGGGAGCCGTCTTTCTGATGCTCGGCGCCGCGCGCCTGTACGCGCCGAGCCTGCAGGGTCGTCGGGCCCTGCTGCTGCCGACGGGTGTGTTGGTCTACATCGCGGTGCCGCCTGCCCGTGACTTCGCCACGTCCGGACTCGAAAACGGTTTGGTGCTGGCCTATCTGGGGCTGCTGTGGTGGATGATGGTGTGTTGGTCACAGGCATTGCGGGCCTACCCGGACGAAGTCACCGAAAGCAACGCCGTCAGTGGGTTCTTCGACGGGTCGCTTGCCTTCGTCGCCGGGCTGTCGGTGCTCGTCCGTCCGGAGCTCGCCCTGATCGGCGGCCTGGCGCTGGTGATGATGCTGATCGCGGCGCGGGGCTGGCGGCGCCGCACACTGATCGTCGTCGCGGGCGGCCTGCTTCCCGTCGCCTACCAGATCTTCCGGATGGGATACTACGGATTACTCGTCCCCGGAACGGCTTTGGCGAAGGACGCGTCCGGCGACAAGTGGGCGCAGGGCTGGGTGTACCTCACCAACTTCGACGAGCCGTATCTGATGTGGGTACCCGCGCTCCTGTTGGTGGTGCTGGCACTGGTCCTCCTGGTCACCCGCGCCCGCCCATGGTGGATCAGGCGGTCGGCGCCGTACGGCTACAGCCGGCTTGCCCGAATGGTGCAAAGCCCGCCTGCCGTTGTGATGTTCATTCTCGTCAGCGGTGTGCTGCAGGCCGCCTACTGGATTCGGCAGGGCGGCGACTTCATGCACGGCAGGGTCCTGTTGACGCCGCTGTTCTGTGTGGTCGCGCCGGTGGCTGTGATTCCCGTGTTGTTGCCCGACGGCACGAAGTTCAGCCGCGGCACCGGATATCAACTCGCGGGCATGACGTCGGTGTTGTGGCTCGCGGTGGTCGGGTGGTCGCTGTGGGCGGCGAACTCACCGGGAATGGGCTCGGACGCCACGCGGGTGACCTACACCGGCATCGTCGACGAACGGCGGTTCTATTCGCAGGCCACCGGCAACCCGCACCCGTTGACCGCCGCGGACTATCTGGACTATCCGCGCATGCGGGCGGTGATCGTCGCGCTCAACAACACCCCCGACGGCGCGCTGCTGCTGCCGTCGGGCAACTACGACGTGTGGGACGTGGTGCCCGCGCTTCCGCCGCCTGCGGACATGCCACCCGAGGCGCGGAAGGCTTATATCGGCCCGCACACAGTGTTTTTCACCAATCTCGGCATGCTTGGGATGAATGTGGGGCTCGACGTTCGCGTCATCGACCAGATCGGCCTCGCCAATCCATTGGCCGCGCACACTGCGCGACTGGCAGACGGCCGCATCGGACACGACAAGAACCTGTTTCCCGACTGGGCCGTTGCCGAAGGACCCTTCCTGAAGGAACCGCCTTGGATCCCGCCCTACCTCGACGAGGACTGGATCGCACAAGCCGGCGAGGCCCTGAAGTGCCCGCAGACCGACGCCATGCTGATTTCGATCCGAGAGCCGATGCATCCGCGGCGGTTCCTGTCGAATGTGCTGCACGCGTTCGACTTTACGAGGTACCGGATCGATCGTGTGCCGCAGTACGAACTCATTCGATGCGGCCTCCCGATGCCGCCGCAGAAGATTCCGCCGTACACCGGTTTGCCCGCAACGGGTCCCTGACCTCAGCGATTTGTCAGCACACTCCCAC
>JBKPSU010000170.1:0-28586 GCA_046735135.1 Actinomycetota bacterium | reverse complement strand
GACATGGTGCGCCGATTGGTGGCGCTCGGCCTCGTCGCTTGCCAGCAGGATGCAAGCGGCAATCTCCGGTTCGAACCGTCTGCGTTGGTGACAGTCGGCCGCATCCAGCGGTTGAGGACCGGTCTCGGACTGAACTACGCGGCGATCGGGCTGGTGCTCGACCTGCTGGACCACATCGAAGAGCTGGAATCCGCTTCTCGCCGAGGGAGGACATCGCGGTGGACATCAACAAGCTGACGCAGAAGTCACAGGAGGCGTTGGCCGAAGCGCAGAGCATCGCGACCCGGATGGGTCATATCGAGGTCGATGGTGAACACCTGTTGATGGCGCTGATCGACCAGCCCGAGGGTCTGGTACCGCGGCTGCTTGATCAGGCGGGCGCCGACACCGCGGCGCTGCGCGCCGACCTGGAACGCGAGTTGAACCGGCGTCCGAAGGTCAGCGGCCCCGGCGCCACGCCGGGCCAGGTCTCTGTCACCAGGCGCCTGGCGAATCTGCTGGAGGCCGCCGAGCGGGAAGCCAAGCGGCTCAAGGACGAATATGTATCGGTGGAGCACCTTGTCATCGCACTCGCCGAAGAGGGTTCGGCGAGTGCCGCCGGACGGATTCTGGCCTCCCACAATGTGACTCGGGACTCGTTCCTGACTGCGCTGACCAAGGTCCGCGGCAACCAGCGGGTCACCTCCGCGACCCCGGAGGGCTCCTACGAGGCGCTGGAGAAGTACGGGCGCGACCTGGTCGCCGAAGGCCGCGCCGGCAAGCTGGACCCGGTAATCGGACGCGACGCCGAGATCCGCAGGGTGATCCAGATCCTCAGCCGCAAGACCAAGAACAACCCTGTGCTCATCGGCGATCCCGGTGTCGGCAAGACCGCGATCATCGAAGGCCTGGCCCAGCGGATCGTTCGCGGCGATGTCCCGGAAGGTCTGCGGGACAAGGCAATTTTCTCCCTCGACATGGGTTCGCTGGTGGCAGGTGCGAAGTATCGGGGTGAGTTCGAGGAACGGCTGCAGGCGGTGCTGTCAGAGGTGAAGGCGGGCGAAGGTCAAATTCTGCTGTTCGTCGACGAGTTGCACACCGTGGTCGGCGCCGGGGCGACGGAGGGGTCGCTGGACGCCGGCAACATGCTCAAACCGATGCTCGCCCGCGGTGAGCTGCACATGATCGGTGCCACCACCCTCGACGAATACCGCAAGCACATCGAAAAGGACGCCGCGCTGGAGCGCCGGTTCCAGACCGTGCTGGTCGACGAACCTGACGTGGAGGACACCATCTCGATCCTGCGCGGCCTGCGCGAACGCCTCGAGGTGTTCCACGGGGTGAAGATTCAGGACGCCGCCCTGGTGGCGGCGGCAACCCTGTCGCATCGCTACATCACCGACCGCTTCCTGCCCGACAAGGCGATCGACCTGGTGGACGAGGGCTGTGCCCGGCTGCGCACCGAAATCGACTCGATGCCGGCGGAGTTGGACGAAATCACCCGGCGGGTCACGCGGCTCGAGATCGAGGAGGCGGCGCTCGCCAAGGAAACCGACCCGGCCAGCAAGTCCCGTCTTGAGGAACTTCGCAAAGAATTGGCCGATCTGCGAGCGGAGGCCGACGCCCGGCACGCCCAATGGGATGCCGAACGGCAGGCCATCCGGCGGGTACAGGAACTGCGCGGGCAACTCGAGCAACTACGGCACGAGGCCGAAGAAGCCGAACGCAACTACGACCTCAACCGCGCCGCCGAATTGCGCTACGGCCAGATCACCGAACTGGAGCGCAAACTGCAAGCGGCCGAGGAACAGCTCCGGTCCAAGCAGGGCGAAAAGCCCCTGCTGCGCGAGGTCGTCACCGAGGACGAGATCGCCGAAATCGTGGCCGCATGGACCGGCATACCGGTCGCGCGGTTGCAAGAGGGTGAACGCGAAAAGCTCCTGCGGCTCGACGAAATATTGCACGAGCGGGTGATTGGCCAGGATGAGGCGGTCCAGCTGGTCTCTGATGCGGTGATTCGGGCTCGCTCCGGAATCCGGGATCCGCGCCGCCCGATCGGCTCGTTCATCTTCCTCGGACCCACCGGGGTCGGTAAGACCGAGCTCGCGAAGACGCTGGCTGCCGCGTTGTTCGACAGCGAGGACAACATGGTCCGGCTTGACATGAGCGAGTACCAGGAGCGGCACACGGTGAGCCGGTTGGTCGGTGCGCCACCGGGATACGTCGGCTACGAGGAGGGCGGCCAGCTCACCGAAGCGGTGCGTCGCAAGCCCTACTCGGTGGTGCTGCTCGACGAGATCGAAAAGGCGCACGCCGATGTGTTCAACACCCTGCTGCAGGTGCTCGACGATGGCCGGCTCACCGATGCACAGGGACGTCAGGTCGACTTCCGCAATACGGTGGTCATCATGACCTCGAACATCGGATCGCACTACCTGCTCGACGGTGTCACCGCGGACGGCGAGATCAAGCCCGACGCGCGTGACCGGGTGATGGCCGAGCTGCGCGGACACTTCCGGCCCGAATTCCTCAATCGCGTCGACGACATCGTGTTATTCACCCCGCTGTCGATGCCGCAGCTCGAACGTATCGTCGAGCTGCAGCTGGCCGAGCTGCGGGATCGGTTGGCGGAGAGGCAAATCGAGCTCGACATCAGCCAGGACGCTCGCCGGATGATCGCCGAACACGGCTACGATCCGGTGTACGGGGCGCGGCCGCTGCGCCGCTACATCGCCCACGAGGTGGAGACCAAGATCGGTCGGGCGTTGCTACGCGGCGATATCGCGGGCGGTGGCAAGATCCGCATCATGGTGGAGAACGGCGAACTCGCCGTTGGCTATTCGGAACCGGCCCTGGCGGCCTGACGGAGAAGCGCCATGGAAACAGACATCCTGACATGCCCGCATTGCGGAAAACGCAACCGCGTACCCGCGGCAGCCGCGGGGAAGCCCCGGTGCGCCAACTGTCACCAGTGGCTGCCGTGGATCGCTGCCGCCGGTGACGGGGACTTCACCGACGTTGCCGAAAAGCCCTCGATTCCAGTACTTGTCGACCTGTGGGCGCCCTGGTGCGGACCGTGCCGCATGGTGAGTCCGGCGCTGGAGCAGCTCGCCACCGAACGCGCCGGACAACTCAAACTCGTCAAGGTCGACGTGGACAAGGCACCAGCGATTTCACAGCGGTTCACGGTGCAGGCGGTGCCGACACTGCTGCTCCTTGACCACGGGCAGATACTGGCGCGGCAAGCGGGCGCCGCTCCCGTTGCGGCGCTGCGTAATTGGCTGGACCAGGCGCTGTCGGCAGACAGCGGGAAGGACGCACGATCATGACATCGGTGTATATAGATCCACACGTGACGGCGATCCGCCAGGTGCGCCCGCGCACGAGCGGCTGCGAGGAATGTCTGCGGCTCGGCACACCGTGGGTCCACTTGCGGCTGTGCCTGACGTGCGGGCATGTCGGTTGCTGCGACTCGTCACCGATGCGGCATGCCCGGGCGCACGCGCGCACGGTGGAACACCCCATCGTGCAGTCCATTGAGCCCGGCGAGAAGTGGCGCTGGTGCTACGTCGATGAGAACTATGTCTGAGGTAGCCATCGACCAGCGGGAATCGCCTCCGCTGGCCGAAACCCCCGACATCTACGGCGCGTACCCGCGACTGTCCGACGATCAGATTGCCACCCTCGAGGCAGGCGGCGCCCGGCGCGCAGTCAAAGCGGGCGAAACGCTTGTCCGCGAGGGTGAGCGCTCCGACTACTTTTTCGTCATTCTGTCCGGCAAGGTTGCCGTCATCACGACCGACGACGCGGGCAATCGGCACGTGATCCGGGTGCATGGCCCCCGGCGATTCCTCGGGGAGCTGGGCGACCTCGAAGGTCAAGCCGCCTTCTATACCGCCGAAGTGGTCGAACCGGGCGAAGTACTCGTACTGCCGACCGATCGGGTGCGGTCCCTGGTCGCCCACGATCCGGCACTGAGCGATCTCATCTTGCGCGCATATCTGTTACGCCGCTCGCTGCTCATCCAGGAAGAATCCGGATTCCGGATCATCGGCTCCTGCTATTCGCCGGACACCGCCCGGCTGCGAGAATTCGCAGCGCGAAACCGATTGCCGCACCGATGGATTGACCTGGAACGTGATAAGCACGCCGAACGGCTGCTGCAGCGGTTCGGCGTATCGCCCCAAGACGCCCCGGTGGTGATCTGGGGCGGTGAGGTGCTGCGCAACCCCACCAACACCGAGCTGGCCCGCCGGGTGGGACTGCCGGTACCCGATACAGCGCTCGACGAATCCGACGTCGTCGTGGTGGGCGCCGGTCCGGCAGGGCTGGGCGCTGCGGTGTATGCCGCGTCGGACGGCCTGACCACCGCGGCCATGGAGCGGATCGCAACCGGCGGCCAAGCCGGGACGTCATCGAAAATCGAGAACTACCTCGGATTCCCCGGCGGAATCTCCGGAGCCGACCTTGCCGAGCGGGCAGTTCTGCAGGCCGGCAAGTTCGGAGCGCGGATCATCGTCTCCGCGGAGATCACCCGGCTGGAATCTACCGGCGGCCTGCACCGGGTAACGCTCGCGGACGGCGGGTCGGTGGTGGCCAGGGCCGTGGTGCTGGCCATGGGAGCCAGGTATCGAAGGCTCGCTGTCCCGGGAATCGAATCGTTCGAGGGCAAGGGCGTGTACTACGCCGCCACCTTTCAAGAGGCGTTGATGTGCGGCACCGGGCCCGTCGTCATCGTGGGGGGTGGTAACTCCGCGGGCCAGGCGGCCGTTTTCCTCGCCGCACAGGTTTCCCGGGTGTACTTGGTGATCCGCGGCGACGACCTGAACAGAACCATGTCCCGGTATCTCGTCGACCAGATCAACCCGCACCCCCGCGTGACCGTCCGGTCGTGCACCGAGATCCGGGAGGTGCACGGAGACGATGCACTCAGCGCGGTGGTGACCGAGGACAAACGAACAGGCGAGCGGCACTCGATCCAAACCCGCGCCCTGTTCGTCTTCATCGGCGCAGATCCCCACACCTCGTGGCTCGCCGGCGCCATCCAACTCGACGACCGCGGCTTCGTCCCGACCGGCCCGGCCGCGCTCTACCCGGACGCCGATGGCAATCAGGTGCGCACGCAACGTCAGCCGATGATGCTCGAGACCAGCCAACCCGGTGTGTTCGCGGTGGGAGACGTGCGCAGCGGCTCGGTCAAACGGGTGGCCTCCGCGGTCGGCGAGGGATCGATGGCGATCCGCCAAATCCACGAGTACTTCGGGATGTAGTCGGCAGCGGTCGCCCCGACGTTTCGCGGGGTGGGGTACGGGTATGCCGGAATCAATGACAGGCGCCCCGTCAACAATCTTGCTGATCGCCGATCCCGGCGCTCCGGCGGTGATCGCCGAACGTCTTTCTAATTCGCTCCCGAGTGTGCTGGCGGACGGTGCTGCCGCGGATGGCAAGTGGGACGTGTCTGTGCGACGCGACTCCTATCCGGTCGATGAGCATGCCGAGGTCGTAGAGGTGATCCGCACCGTTGACCCGGCTGGCGAGACCGAGGACATCGTCATCTACCTGACCGATCTGCCCCGACGTCTAGGGACGACGCCGGTGATTGCTGACATCAGCGTGGATAACCGGTTCGGACTGATTTCCATCCCCGGGATGGGCGGCTTGTTTATCGACCGCCGGGTGCAAAACTTGGCGCAGACCGTCGTGGCCGAGGTGACAAGCGTGCCGAACAAGCATCATCGATCGGTGCAGCGGTTGACGCGGACACAGGAGGAGGATGTCGTCCGCTACGTCGCGGCGGCAGGCCTTTCACGGCTGCGGCTTCTGATGGGCATGGTCTACGCCAACCGCCCATGGCGATTGGCTGCTGGTTTGTCCAAGGTGTTGATGGCGGCGTTCGCCGCTGGCGCGGTGAGCCTTGCGTATCCGACGATTTGGCAGCTGTCCGACACCATGGGCCCCTGGCGGCTGAGCGCGGCGACGATCTTGGCGAGCGCAGCGATGATCGCCTGGCTGATCCTTGACCACGAATTGTGGGAACGGCCGCATTCGGCCGACGAACGTGAACGCGCGGTGTTGTACAACACAGCGACGGTCGTCACCCTGACCATCGGCGTCGCCATTCTCCACATCGGGCTGTTCATCCTCCTACTGGTGACCGCCTGGTGGACGCTTCCACCGCAAATGGTCGCTCAAAACATCGGCCATTCCGTCGGCCCCGCAACCTTGTTGATGATGGCCTGGCTGGTGGCGGCGGTCGCAACGCTGGCCGGCGCCCTGGGATCGGGGATGGAGGATGACGACGCCGTCAAGGCGGCCGCATATGGGGTTCGACAACGCCAGCGATTCGACAAATCGGATGACCCACGGCGGTGAGTCGGCTGACCAACCCAAGCAGGATGGGTGCGGAGGCTTGGTCGTCGATCGGTTCCCGCCGGGAACGTTGAACGTGCGGACTGTGTTGGCCTACGAGTAGCAGCGGTGGCGACGAGCCCGGAAACCGCGCGTCTGCCGACTGGACTGCGAGCAGCACCGACCAGTCGAAGCTCGCATCCGACGTGTACAACCCTGGGCCGACGAGGGCGGCGGCGTTGGCGGATGAGTTCAAGAACTACATGGTGCGTTCTGGAAAGGCCACGCTAACTGAGATCAAATGGAGCGACAACACGGCCGGGGGTGCCCAACTCGCCGATGTGATCGCCTACGACTGGGAAAACGGCGCTGACGGGAGAGTCGACCACCTCGCGATGGTTACGGGATTCACCAACGACAACTACCCGCTGGTGACACAGCATTCACCGGGTCGACTGAACCGCGGATGGTCCTGGGACCCCGACGGCATCAACTGGATCGAATTCACGCACAAGGGATCCCGCGCCTATCTGCTTCACTTCACGTAATCGTGCTGCGCTGCAGGACGCGACCGACGGATCAGTGGAGGGTCGGTCGGTAGATGAGCTCTTGGGTGCGACCGTCCAGCGTGCGATGCTCGATGAGTTCGAGGTCGAAGTCGGCCGCGCCCGCGAAGATCGCGTTCAGCCCGGTTTGACCGGTGATGACGGGAAAGAGCGTCACCTGCACGTGGTCAACCAGGCCGGCAGCCATCAGCGCCCGGTTCATCGAGAGGCTGCCGTGCGAGCGCAACGGCACCTCGGACTCCTCCTTAAGCCGGGCGACGACGTCGACGGCGTCGCCGCTCACGATGGTTGCGTCGGGCCAGTCGAGCGGTCCTTCCAGCGTCGTCGACACCACCGTCGCCGGCATGTTCCACATCTGAGTGACCCACGGATCGCGGACCTCCGACTCCTCGGTGCTGTCCGCCAGCATTGCCACAAAATCGCGAATGGTGTTTGCTCCGAACACCATTCGCTGCTCCGTGCTGTACAGCTCGAGGCGGCGGGCGAGCAGCTCGGGACCTTGCTTGCCCCAGTAGCCGGTCCAGTTTGCGCTCGCGCTCCCGAAGCCGTCGAGGCTGGAAAAGACGTCGAAGGTGTAGCTGGCGGTCATGTTGCCTCCTCGTGTGCGCCGAACGGGTGTCGTTGATACAGACCGGCGCTCACCACGAGACTCATCGGTTGGTGCATTCGCCCCGGCGACTCAGCGGAAGCGGATGTTCAACGTCGCCAGGCCGAAGATCTTCTTGCCATCGGATTTCGCGGCGACGAGGACGACACCGCTGCGGGTTTCCGGGTCCAGCGATTTGATCCGGCCGCTGAACTCGATGTCGCAGCCCGCGGTCGCGGACACGATGGCGGGCGCAGAAAGCCGCACCGCGTACCGGGTGACCGCGCCGGGATCGCCCGACCATGCGGACGCGAATCCTGCGCCAAGACCCATGGTGAGCATTCCGTGGGCGATCACATCGGGCAGCCCGGCCAGCTTCGCGATGTCCTCGTCCCAGTGGATCGGGTTGGCGTCGCCGGCCACGCCGGAATAGTTCACCAGGTCGCCGCGCGACAGCCGGGTGTGGCGCACCGGCAACTCGTCGGCGACCTTCACGTCATCGAAGGACGGCGTCCCCGGCGTGCGGGTGTTGCCGCCCTCGGCGATCCGCACCTCGCCTTCCGGGCGCACTGTCTTGTGGTACTCGGATTCGCCGACTCCGAAAATGTCCACGTCGTGCATCATCTTGTACTGCACGGCCGTCTTGATCGCCGGATCGACGTCCTCAGCGGTGAGGCCGACGACGGTGGTGTGCAGGGTGTGAACCCGCTCGCCTGCCGTGTCGGTGAAGGTGTTGGTCACGGTGATCAGGTCTCGTCCAGCGATTCGTCGCACCGACGTCAGTTCCACGTCGACGCACAGTTCGTCGCCCGCGACGATCGGGCGGTGCTGTTCGAAGACCTCTTCGGTCTGCATGTAGGTGTCGTAACCGACGACCACCTGTTCGAACATGCGGCGATTACACGTCATGCCGGGGGTCGACGTGAACGTCGGCGGCACCACAAGGTCCGAATAGCCCAGTTCCGCCGCGGCGGCGACATCCCAATGCGCCGGGTGATAGTCCTGCACCGCACGGGCGTACTCGCGAACTTTCTCGCGGCCCACCTGATAGGTGCCGTCCATTTGGTAGTAGTGGCCGACCCGCGCTTCGAGTGGCGACGTTCCTGGCGGTGCAGTCATGAAATTGCTCAACTCTTCCATCGGCTCGTTCGCTGAAGCCGACCACAGCACAGTAACGCGCGGGCACCTTCGCACTACACGCCGATACGCGGCCCGGAATTCAAGTAGCTCGTTACTCGTGTCATTTGCGGGCGATCGGCACAGACTTGAGGCTGGCCCAGTGGAAGGAGCGGACATGTCGAAGCGATTGGTGCTGTGCTGTGACGGCACATGGAACAGCCCTGACCAGAAGAGCCCGACGAATGTCACCAAGGTCGCGCTGGCGGTGGCGCCCACGGATGCCAGTGGCCGCGAGCAGCGGACCTTTTACCACCGCGGGGTCGGCACCAACCGGTGGGAGCGCCTGCGCGGTGGCGCGTTCGGTTTCGGCCTCTCCCGCAACGTCTGCGACGCCTACCGCTTCCTTGTGCAGAACTTCGAGCCGGGCGACGAACTGTTCTTCTTCGGGTTCAGCCGCGGTGCATACACCGCGCGCAGTACTGCGGGCTTCGTGCGCAACTGCGGCATCCTGCGGCGCGAACACGCCGACCGCGTCGATGAAGCCTATGCGCTGTACCGCGACAAGAGCAGCAAGACACATCCGCGGGGCATGGAGGCGACTCTGTTCCGGCGGTCCTACTCGCATGAAACCCGCATCCACTTCGTCGGCGTGTGGGATACGGTTGGCGCACTGGGCATTCCATTGGACGGGCCCCCCTTGGCCAGGCTGATCAACAGGCGGTGGGAGTTCCACGACACAAAGCTCAGTGGCGCGGTCGACGCCGCTTACCAGGCGTTGGCCATCGACGAGAAGCGACCACCGTTCCGCCCCACGCTGTGGGAGCCGCAGGAGAATCCCCCCGAAGGCCAACACGTCGAGCAGGTGTGGTTCGCGGGCGTGCACTGCGACGTCGGCGGCGGCTACCCCGAACACGAAACCAGCGATATACCGCTGCTGTGGATGGTCAACCGCGCCCGTAGCTCAGGGTTGACCTTCTGCCCCGACGCCTTCGCCGGTCCCCGACCGCCCGGCGACCCGTCGACCCTGGTAGCCGACGACGCTGTCGCCTGCACGTCCGTGGACCCGGATGCGCTCGGTTTGCTTCATGAGTCCCGCGAAAAGCTGTATCGGGTGGTCTCGCCGTATCACCGGAGTATCGGTGTCACCGACGAGGCACACGAGTATGTCGCTTCGAGCGCCAGCTTGCGCCACGACGAGCGCACGGACTACCGCCCCGGCAACCTGGACACCTACCTGGCGGGCAACCACAGAATCATGCCTGTCCCGTCTCACCTGCGCTCTTCGAGCGACGCCGTCGCGACCGGCGCAGGGGTGAGAGCCGCTGGATGACGCCCTGAATTGGCCCTGTTGGATGCAGTTTCGATAACGTGGCCTGCAACAGAGGAGGTTCGTCCCATGACGGCAACGGTCAAGCGCGCCGAGGTGTCCGATCTCGCATCGCAGGGCGGGTGGCAGCACCGGGATTCCGACCGCATCGACTACTTCTCGCGTCAGCCGGAACGCGTTCGGATCGTCTGGCAGGGCACCGACGCCATCAGCGGCGGCATGCTGTACCGGGACGGCATCCTGATGTCGCTGACCAGGGAATTGGACACCGTGAAGGGTTGGCTCAAGCGCTGATCGATGGGCTCTGATCAGGACGCGGGCGCGCGGAACTCGAGGATCACAGCGTCCGAATGCTGCGTGGTGTTGCGGAGCAGAGCGCCCTGGTAAGAGGGGTGCCTGCGCATCGCCTCACGCAGCGCGCGGGAGCGCCGTTGCGCGCGCGCAGCGCGACGGGACTGCAGGGATATCACCTTTGCGGAAGCGGCCTGCGTAGTCATGTCAATTGCCCTCTCGCTGCAGTTCAGCGTCGCTCCCGGTCCGACATTGCCCAGGATGCTCGGCAAAGCTGAGCCTGGTCGTCAGTGTTAGCCGTGAGCTTGATAAGAAATTCCCGCGCTTCTGCGTCGGTAAACCTATGAGTCCCGGCTAACGGCACGGATCATCAGCCTGTTTATGGTCAAGCGGTGACGATTGTTTACGACGACGCGCTGCGCGACCGGATCCGCGCGAATCTGGGTGGCCACGACCGTCGCACCGTCACCGACCCGACCAAACGGCACGCGGCCGTCGCGGTGGCCCTCGTCGATTCCGACGTCGGCGACGACCGGGTGGACCCTGTCGACGTGGACGACTGGAACGACGGGCGTGAGGTGGCTCTGGCCGGTTTGGACGGCCGCATGGTCAATGTATCGGGGGGCGCCGCTTTCCTGTTGTGCCGCAGGGCGACTCGGCTCACCTCGCACGCCGCGCAATGGGCACTGCCCGGCGGTCGCCTCGATCCCGGCGAGAACGCGGTGGACGCGGCGCTGCGGGAATTGGACGAAGAGGTCGGCGTCACCCTGTCCGATGCCGATGTGCTGGGCTATCTCGACGACTACCCGACCCGGTCGGGGTATGTCATCACGCCGGTGGTGATCTGGGGCGGCGGACGCCTCGATCCCCGCCCTGCGCCCGATGAAGTCGTGGCGGTTTACCGGGTGGGGCTACACCAACTGCAACGCGAGGACTCGCCGCGCTTCATCACCATCCCGGAGAGCCCGCGTCCGGTCGTGCAGATCCCGTTGGGCCACGACCTGATCCACGCGCCGACGGGTGCGGTGCTGCTTCAGCTGCGGTGGCTCGGCCTTGAAGGCCGCCACGATCCCGTCGATCAACTCGAACAGCCTGTGTTCGCCTGGAAGTAGACGGTTCTCACGCGCTTGACCTCAACACGAGTTGAGGTCCTACGGTGAGAGTGTGACCTTCAAGCAGCATGAGATCGAGTACATGAAACAGACCGAACTCGGCAGGCTGGCCACCGTGCAACGCGACGGTACTCCCCAGGCCAGCCCCGTCGGCTTCGCGTACAACGCCGAACTCGGCACCATCGACATCGCAGGCTACAACATGTCGAAAAGCCAGAAGTACCGCAACATTGCCGTCAACCCTAAGGTCGCATTCGTCGTCGACGACATCGCATCGCGCAACCCCTGGCGTGTCAGGTGTTTGGAGATCCGCGGCATCGCCGAGCAAGCCACGGCGCCGCGCACCACCGGTGCCGCGGGCGATGCTCTCGACGCGGCCATCATCCGCATCACGCCGACGCGGATCATCAGCTTCGGCATCGACGACACCGACACCGAGCCGCATCAGCTCAAGCCGGACATATGCGCCGTCTGATGTTCGACCAGTCCGCTCAACGACTTTGGCAATGAGCCGCGGTGCAGCACGCCGAGGCGTTGCGTGGCCCTGGTGAGCGCGACATAGAGTTCGGCTGCGCCGCGCGGGCTCTCGGCGAGGATCCGCTCCGGATCCACCACCAAGACGGCGTCGAACTCCAGCCCCTTAGTCTCCGCCGCCGTGACCGCATCCGGTACCCCGGCCGGTCCGATGACGACGCTGGTGCCCTCACGGCCCGCCTCGCCTCTGACGAAATCCTCGATGGCCGTGGTCATTTCGTCGTCGTCGACGAGCTGCGACCATGGCTGCACGCCGGTGGAGCGCACCGACTCCGGCGGCCGGACCCCAGGCGCGAACTCCGCCAACAGCGCGGCGGCGACCTCCATGATCTCCGCGGGAGTGCGGTAATTCACCGACAACGACCGGTATATCCAGCGACCGGGCACATAGGGCTCCATCATCGCGGCCCACGACGTCGCTCCGGCCACCGATCGGCGTTGGGCGAGGTCGCCGACGACCGTGAACGACCGGCTCGGGCAGCGCCGCATCAGCACCCGCCAATCCATTTCGGACAGCTCCTGCGCCTCGTCGACGACGACATGCCGGTATGTCCAATCCCTGTCTGCGGCAGCACGTTCGACGAGTTCGCGGGTGTCGCGTTCGACGAACCGGTCAGCAAGATCCTCGCCGTGCAGCATGTCCGTGGCGAGCAGATGGTCCTCGTCGTCCATCAGATCCTCGCGGCTGATCATCAGGTCGAGTACGCCCGCCGCGTATTCGGCTTCGGCCCGTCGTTCACGCTCGGCGGAGTCGTCCTCCGGCTTGTCACGGCCCAGCAGGTCGACCAGCTCGTCGAGCAGCGGCACGTCCGACACCGTCCAGGCCGCACCGTCGGCGCGGAAGAGCGCCGCGTCGGCGCCCGCCGCCCGCAATCGGTCATGCGATGTGTAGAGCTCGGACAGCAGCGTTTCCGGAGTGAGGATCGGCCACAGTTCATCGAGCGCGGCGGTGAACGCGTCGCTCTCCGCCAGCTCGTCGGCCAGGTCGGACCGCAGGTGGTCCCACGCTTGGCGGTCATCACGGGTCAGCCAACCCCGGCCGATCCGCGCGACCGCCCGCTCGGTCAGCACGTAGGTGACGATCTCGGCGAACTTCGCGCGCGCGTCGTTGTGCGGCAGCCCGGTCACACGCGCCTCCTCCCGTGCCCATTCGGCGGTCTCGGCGTCAATCCGCACGGTGACGTCCGTCAGCGCGATCGGCAGTACGTGGTCAGGAATGCGCTGGCGGTCGGCGATCGCCGCCGTGAGCACATCCAGGATCTCGAGCGAGCCCTTGCGCCGAGCCGCCTCTGCGGAGTCATCGGCGGTGACGCGCATGCCGGGCACGAGGTCGCCGGTCGTCATGAACACCACGTCGGTTTCGCCCAGGGACGGGAGCACGCGTCCGATGTGGTTGAGGAACGCCGGGTTCGGCCCGACGACGAGCACGCCGTGATTCTCGATGCGCCTGCGCTGGGTGTAGAGCAGATAGGCGACGCGGTGCAACGCCACCACCGTCTTTCCGGTACCCGGGCCGCCCTCGATCACCAGCACGCCGGGGTGGTCGAGCCGGATGATTTCGTCCTGCTCGGCCTGGATCGTCGCGATGATGTCGCGCATCCCGTCGCCGCGTGGCGCGTTCACCGCCGCCAGCAGCGCCGCATCCCCGCGGCCGCCACGCTCCCCGTCCCCCGGCCGGCCGAGGACCTCGTCGGTGAAATCGACGACCTGACGGCCTCGGGTCTGGAACTGCCTGCGCCGGCGCATGTTCTCGGGGCTTGCGCCCGTGGCGATGTAGAACGCCCGCGCCGCCGGTGCGCGCCAGTCGAGCAGCAACGGCTCGAAGTCGTCGTCCTTGCTGAAGATGCCGATCCGGCCGATGTAGGACCGCTCACCCGAGAGCGTGTCGAGCCGGCCGAAGCACAGCCCGTTGTCGGCAACGTCCAGCCGTCGCACCTCTTTGGCCAGTGCGCGCACCTCGGCGTCGCGCGCCACGAGCGTCCCGCCGTCCTTGACGTCGATGTGGGCGCGCATCGCCTCGGCGTGGCGGCCCTTGACCCGCGCGCGTTCGGCGTCCAGCCGGGTGTAGAGCCCGGCCACGTAGTCGCGCTCGGACTCCAGTTCGTCGTCGTGATCTCGAGTTGTCACATGCCCCCATCGCCGTCAGTCATGGCCTGGGCCCACGGCCGCAGGTCAGGGGACGATTGTGAGGCATGACCGGGGCCTTGCCGCAAGCCCCCCGGTGCGATATAGATTGATAGTGGAAGGGGATGGACACCCTTCCTTTTTTTGTGCGTTCGCACGCGCGCGGGTGTGGCCTTGGGCCACCGGGTAGCCCAGCGACAACTACAGAACAGGGGTTAGCCGTGAAACTGGCGTTGAGTGACGAGGATGCCGCTTTCCGTGAGGACCTGCGGCGGATATACACCACAGTGATCCCCGCGGACATTCGCGACCGGGCCCGAGAGGGACGTCTCAATTACCCCGACGACGTGGTGACCTCACAGCGGATCCTCAACGAGCACGGCCTCGCGGTGCCGACGTGGCCGGTGGAATGGGGTGGGAAGGACTGGTCACCGCTGCAGCGCCAGATCTGGCTCGACGAGATGCAACTGGCAGGCGTCCCCGAGCCGTTGGCGTTCAACACCAAGATGGTCGGTCCGGTGATCGCCCAGTTCGGATCCCAGGAGCTCAAGGAGCGGTTCCTGCCGCCGACCGCCAACATCGACATCTGGTGGTGCCAGGGATTCTCCGAGCCGGAGGCCGGGTCGGACCTGGCATCGCTGCGCACCACCGCCGTGCGCGACGGCGACACCTATGTCATCAACGGGCAGAAGACCTGGACGACACTCGGTCAGTACGCCGACTGGATCTTCCTGCTCGCCCGCACCAACCCGGAAGCTCCCAAGAAGCAGGCCGGTATCTCGTTCCTGCTGGCGAGAATGGACACGCCGGGGATCACCCTGCGACCGATCAAGCTCATCGACGGCAGCTACGAGGTCAACGAGGTCTTCTTCGAAGACGTGCGGGTACCTGCCGATCAGCTGGTGGGTGAAGAGAACCAGGGCTGGACGTACGCGAAATTCCTGCTCGGCAACGAGCGCACCGGCATCGCACGCATCGGCTATACCAAAATGTGGATGTCACAAGTCAAGGAGCGAGCAGCTCAGGTGCGCGTGAACGGGACGACACTGCTCGACGATCCGCTGTTCGCTGCGCGGGTCGCCGAGGTCGAGAATGGATTGCTGGCGCTCGAGCTCACACAGATGCGGGTCAGCGGCTCGGAGGCCGACGGCAAGCCGAATCCCGCGTCGTCGATCCTCAAACTGCGCGGCAGCCAGCTTCAGCAAGCGGCGACGGAGCTTCTCGTGGAGGTCGCAGGTCCGGACGTATTGCCGTTCGACGCCGGTGACGACATCGACGTGCCTGTGTGGTCGGGCGAGGCCGCGCCGCGCTATCTGAACTTCCGCAAGACGTCGATTTTCGGTGGCACCAACGAGATTCAGCGCAACATCATCGCGTCGACCATCTTGGGATTGTGAGCTGATCGTGGACTTCGACCTGAGCGAGGAACAGCAACTGTTGCGCGATGTGACACGCGACGTGCTGTCTCGCAATTACGACATCACCAAATACAACGAGATCATCGGGGGCGACCTCGGCTGGAGCCGGGAGGTGTGGGGCCAGCTCGGCGAGGTGGGCCTGCTCGGCTTGGGCTTCGACCCCGCGGAGGCAGGCCAGATCGAAATCATGGTCGTGATGACCGAGATCGGCAGGCGACTCGCGCCGGAACCGGTGGCGCAGGCCGCGTTGATACCCGGTGGTCTGGTCGCCGAGTTGGGCACCGACGAGCAGAAGAAGATCCTCGACGACGTGTCCGCGGGCACCCTGCTGCTGGCCTTCGCTCACGATGAGCCGGGCGCGCGCACGACAACGGGCGAGCTCGAGACCCGGGCGGAACGCAGCGGTGACACATGGATGGTCAGCGGCCGGAAAAACCCTGTCCTGGCGGGTGATTCGGCCGACATGATCGTCGTGACCGCCGCGCTTCCCGACGGCTGCGTTGGACTGTTTCTCGTGGATGGGGAGTCGACGACCCGGCATGCGTACCGCACCTTCGACGGCCGAAGGGGAGCCCAAGTCGACCTCGACTCCGTCCCCGCCGAGCCGTTGGGCGGCGGCGGCGACGCGGCAGAACAGGTGGCGCGCACCGTGATCCGGTACCAATCGGTGTTGTGTGCAGAGGCCGTGGGTGCGATGGACGAGGCGCTGCGGCTGACCACCGGATACCTCGGCGAACGGAAACAATTCGGTGTTCCGCTGAAGAACTTCCAGGCGCTGACACAGCGCGCGGCGGACATGTACGTCTCGTTGGAGCTTGCCCGCAGCATGAACTTCTATGCGGCCATGTCGATCGCCGACGGCCGCTTCGACCCGGTGGTCGCCGCGAGGGCCAAGCTCCAGATCGGCCGATCCGGCCGGCACATTGCGCAGGAGGCCATCCAGCTGCACGGTGGAATCGGCATGACCGCCGAATACCCTGTCGGCCACTACGCGGCGCGACTCACGGCTATCGACAACACGTTTGGCACGACCGACGACCAACTGCGCGTCCTCGCCGGACACATCCGCTCCTACGGCACTGTGTCGCTATAGGCGCACGATCGAGGCCAGCCGGAAAATCCTGACCTCGCCCGCGACCCGCGCATGGCATTGCGACAGCAGTGGGTCCGACATCTCCTCGGTGAGGATGACCTCGATGGGCGCAGGTTCGGCGGTGAGTACGACCCGCGTCCTACCCTTGCCTCGTTCCACGGTCAAAGGGGCGAGTCCGGCGATGCGGTCGTCGCCGTACTCTTCCCGCGCGAAGTACTGCGCGGCTTGAACCGCATGGGGTAGCGATGTGCGCCCGCGCAGAAACCGGTTGTCGAGTCGCCCGTCGAGATACCGACGGACGAGCCCGGCAGAATCGGTGGAATCGACCCGCCCGTAGCAGAGCCCCTCGGGTAGCACCAACATCGTCGCGGCGAACCGGTCACCGCCCAAATGCGAGCATTCCCAAGTGAAGTCGGGGTACGCGTCGGCGATCGCCTTGCATGCACTGCGTCCGCGAACCGCGCAGCACTGGTCATGCTTGCCGTGCGCACAGACCGCGACGACGGGATCGGTGCAGAGTCTTCCATCGCTCCCGTCGAGTGCGACGTCGAGATATTCGCCGGGATCGCCCACCTCACCGCTGTACAGCGCCTCCTCGCCCGGCCGGGAATGGGCCACGAACCACCGCCACCGCGGTGTGTCAGGGCGACGGCCGTGCTTACGGATCGCCGCGACGCGCATCTTGGCGGATTCGATGCGACGGACGACGGCACGGCCGAGCGCGGGATCGATGGCGGCCGGCGAATTGAGAAATGCCGAATTCCCCCAGGCGCCAGCCACTTCCAGCAGCACCCAGGAAAAGCCCGCGGAGGCCGTGCCGTACATCGGATCATCGCGGGCCAGCGACTGGTCGCTGCAGGGTGACCTCTTTGCAGTGGTCATCCGTCGACAGGCACCACGACCGCCTCGCGCAGCAATCTGCGGATCAGCACCGTCGCGTCGGCGCGGTCGAGGCCCGGCAGGTGGTCGGCGTCGCCGACGAGCCCGGCGCGCAGCGCCACCACGGCGTCGGCACACGAGGCTGGGAACGTCATCTGTTTGTCGGGCAGCCGGAGCACGACAAGCCCGCCGGCGGCGGCGCAGTCGGCGACCAGGCCGTGGCGCCATCGGACCCGCACCGAGTCGGCCTGCTCGGCCGCTTGAAGCGACGCGAGCGGGCGGACCGAGACGGGCCGGGTCCGGTCGGCGTAGCGCTGCGTCAGCGTCTCGGCGGCGCCGACACTGAGATTCGACGCGTCGTCGCGCAACGTGTCCACCATCTCCGCCATCACCTTGGTCACCGTCGCGATGATCTCATCCGAATTGGTCGGATCGTCGCCCATGGGCAGCGACTTGCGGAAGTCGGGGCGCGAAGCCAGCTGGTCGACGACGGCGCGCGCGACATCGATACCCGTTGACGCGGAGACGCCGATGGTCAGGTGGATCGACGTGGTCTCCCGTGCCTGCGCCGAGTGCACCCAGCCGCGCGGCAGGTAGAGCGCGTCGCCCTGCGACAGCACGGTGTCGATGACCGGTTTGTCGCCGGCCCGCCCGTCGATCGCCGCCCGGTATCGAGTCCACGGCTGGGACGGCAACGGATGCTCGTGCACGGGCTCGTGCACGATCCAGCGTTTCTGCCCGGCGACCTGCAGGACGAAGACGTCGTGGACGTCGTAGTGCGGGTCGAAGCCCCGGCTGGTAGGCGGCGTGATGTAGGCGTTCGCCTGCACGGGATGGCCGAGGTCGTCGACGGCGCGGCGGACGAAATCGATCAGCGGCGGCCACAGCCGGTGCAGACCCTGCAGCACTACTGTTGCGCCAGAGGCGAATTCACCAAGCACCTTGGCGGAGTCCACTTGGTCGGGCATCTCCGCCCCAAAACCCGCCGGCCCGAGATAGCAGTCCCGGGCCAGCACGTCGCCTTCCTTGGCGAGACGGATGAACGGCGCGCGTACCCCACGCTCGGCGATGAGCTCGTCGACCATGCCCGGCGACAGCAGGTCGCCGAAATCGCGGGGCAGCGCGTCGGACCGCGTCAGGAGCGGCCGTTGACCCCAGTACTCGGTGGCGAATGTCTGTGGGTCGAGCGCGATGCAGCGGTTCAGCATCGCGTCACGGTCATGCCGTTCCGTCGGCACCACCGTCATGGCCTTCGGGGTTCGAGCCGCCGTCGGCGGTACCTTCCCCGCCTGCGCTGCCGTCCGCGCCGCCGTCGTGGCCTTCGGGGTTCGAGCCGCCGTCAGCCGGGCCTTCGCCGCCTGCGCTGCCGTCGGCGCCGCCGTCGTGGCCTTCGGGGTTCGAGCCGCCGTCAGCGGGTCCTTCTCCGCCTCCACCCGATGTGGTGATGTCGTCGTCGTTGAGCGCCATGATGATCCTCTCCATTTTCGTCGCGACCGTATCGAGTGCGGGCTGCCGCAGTCGCGTGCAGGCAGTGTTGCCGCGGCGCGCATTGGCGAAACAGGTTTCGCCCTCCCAGCTCGCGCATAGTGCGCGGTGACTCGCGCCTACTCAGGCCAGCTGTTGGCGCGGATGATGTCGACGAAGTCGTCGCGGGCGAACGAAGGATCGAAGTGTTCGAGCACATCGGCGTTGACGGTGCCGAACGTACTGCGAGGGCGATGCTGCATCCCGTCGGTGAACGCTTGCAAGATGCGCCGCTTGAAGTCGGGGCGGGGGTGTGCGGCCGTTATTGCGTCCAGCGCTTGCTGGGAGAGGTCTTCGCGGCCGATGCCCAGTACGTCGGTCTCGACGCCTGCGGTGACCAAGGCAATCTCCGGATCGAGGAACTCCGGCACGCCCGGCGTGGTGTGGAGGGCGATACCCAGCCAGACCTTGCGGATCGCGGACTCATCGACGTCGCGGTCACGCAGAAAGTCGCGGGCCGCATTCGCTCCGTCGACCTCGAAGCGCTGCATGGAGGCGCGGTAGCGCTGCGTCAGCCCGATGTCGTGAAACATCGCGCCGACGTAAAGCAACTCCAAGTCCGGTTGCAGATTACGCAGACGGCCTTGCAGCGCACCGAAGAGAAAGACCCGACGAGAATGATCGAACAGCAGATCATCCTCGGCTTCGCGAATGTAGGCGGTGACATCACGCACCAGGGCGGTGTCGGGCACGACGATGTCGGCGATGGTTTCGACAGACGTTGCAGACATGATGGACTCCGGTTCTCTATACGTTTCGGTTCGTCTTCTGTCGCCAGTCTGCGGCCGTTGCCGATGTACCGACCATGTCCGATGAGCCATGTTTCCCACAGAATGTGACACACTGGCGTGGTGCCGGGCGCTTCAAAGGACCCGCGCGTGGTGATCATCGTCGTCTTTGACGGCGTCAAACTGCTGGACGCCGCAGGGCCCGCCGAGGTTTTCGCCGAAGCAAACCGGTTCGGGGCCGACTACCAGATCAAGATAGCGTCGGTGGACGGGCGAGACGTCACGACATCGATCGGTACGTATTTCCCTGTGACGGAGCGCATTTCCTCCGTCGAGCACGTCGACACGGTCCTTGTCGCTGGAGGCGACGGTCTCATCGGGCGGCCGATCGATCCCACCCTCGTTGAGTCGCTGAAGACAATGCCCGACAAGACCCGCCGATTGTCATCGATCTGCACGGGGTCGTTCATCCTGGCCCAGGCCGGCCTGTTGAACGGTCGCCGAGCCACCACCCATTGGCGACATGCGGGTTTGTTGGCCCGTGCGTATCCCGAGGTGAGGGTCGAACCCGACGCAATCTTCGTGCGTGACGGCCAGGTGCTGACGTCAGCTGGTGTGTCGGCAGGCATCGACCTGGCGTTGGCGCTCGTGGAAGAGGACTACGGCACTGAACTGGTTCGCGACGTCGCCAGATCCTTGGTGGTGTATCTCAAGAGGGCGGGTGGCCAGTCGCAGTTCTCGGCGCTCGTCGAGGCGGCGCCGCCGCCCCAGTCCCCGTTACGCGCTGTGACAGAAGCCATCGCGGCCAATCCAGCTGCCGATCACAACGTGAAAGCACTCGCCGCCAAAGCCTCTCTGAGCACCAGGCAACTGACACGGCTGTTCAAGTCGGAACTCGCCACCACACCGGCCCGCTATGTGGAGATTATCCGGATCGATGCGGCGCGAGCGGCACTGGACGCCGGGCGATCCGTGACGGAAGCTGCGCACCTGGCCGGCTTCGGCAGTGCCGAAACACTCAGAAGGGTGTTCGTGACCAATTTCGGCGTGACACCCACGGCTTATCGCGACAGGTTCCGGACGACATCGCGTGGTTGACCGTGCCTACGATGGCGACGTGCTGATCCGGGCGGTCGTCATTGCGGCCCTGACCGTCGCAGCGTCTGCATGCACCAACTCGCCTGACTCCGGCTCCACGGCCACGAGCGCGCCCGCAAGCGTCGCCCAAGCCGCCCCGACGATCCGCAAGACCTGCGAGGTTGCGGTACCGGCGGCGTGGCAGAAGGCGATCGACGCGGCCGGTGTCACCACCGGCGGTGTATCGAACGTGCCGATGGTCGTCGGCCATGCCGGCGAGGTCGCCGTCGCCCGCGACAACGGTGACACCCGGGACGTTCTACTGATCGGCGGTGACAGGTCCATACGCGAGATCTACGCGGTGCCCGAGCCCAACCGGAACACTGTCGGGTCCGTTGCGATCGACGATCGCTGGGTCGTCGTCGGTGTGGAACACGCTCCGCGCGGCGCCAACGGCATCATCCCCACGTTGATGCGCATCGATGTCGTCGACCGCCAGGGCGGCCCGCTGCGGACCGTTGTCGAAAGTCCGTTGGAGGACCGCACGTCCGGGGGCAAGACCATCGACTCGTTCGCCCTTTTCGGTGGCAAGGTGTACTGGATCACCCGTGACACCTACGCCGGAGACACCGGCACGATCAAGTCGTATGACCTCAACAGCGGTGCCGTGAGTGACGTGGCCTCCGGCCCGATGCGCAACGTGCGCACCACCGCCGCAGGCCTGTCCTGGGAGGTGGCGTGGGACCAGAATGCGGGCACCAGGGCCGAATTGAAGATCCCCGACGCGCTGCCGCCCGCTGTCGCCGGGGCGCTCGGCACCGGCAGGGACCAGTTGACGCTCGCCACCGACGGCACCGCATACGCGTGGTTCGCTGAAAACGACAGGGGCGCAACCGGCCTCGCTTATTGGTCGCCGACCTCGGGCCTGGTGCGCATCACCGGCACGCTCCCGAAGACCGGGAAGTATCAACCGACGCCCCTGTACGTGGTCGGGCCCTACGCGGTGATCGACAGAGGGCAGGACAACAGGTACGACTCCTACGCGACCGTCATCGACACCCGATCCGGTGCGCTCACCTACCTGCGTCCGACCGTCGGCGGTGCGAACGGCGGGACGATCGCGGTGGGGATCGGGGCGACGTCGAAGGAGCTTCCGACGAGCGCAGGGGTGGTCCGCGTCGACGCCCTACCGCCACTGTCCTGCTGACGCATGTTCATCGTCATCCTCGGCACGGTCCTCGGACTGATCCACCTCTATGTATGGAAGAGACTCGTCAAGGACACGGTCCGCGGCCGCACACGGTGGGTACTCACCGGTGTTCTGCTCGCGCTGACGGTGCTGCTCTTCGGGACGCTTTTCCTGCCAAGGCTTTTCGGCTTCCGGGAACCCGCGTGGCTCGCGTGGCCGGGCTATCTGTGGTTCGGCCTCGTCGTGTACCTGTTCCTCACGTTGCTCGTACTGGAGCCGGTGCTGCTCGCACTGCGGCGCTGGGTCAAGCAGAAGCCGCAGGATGAACAGCCCGTGGCGCCGCCCGCGATGAACCGGCGGCTCTTCCTCGCTCGAGCTAGTGCTGCGGCGGCGGGCGCCGCGTCGGTGAGCCTGGTCGGTGTGGGGGTTTCCAACGCCATGGGGCCGCCCAATCTGCTGCGGGAGCCGGTGCGACTGCGTCGGCTGGATCCGGTGTTCGACGGGTTCCGGATCGCCGTCGTGTCGGACATCCACCTCGGTCCGCTTGCGGGGCGATCACACACCGAACGGATCGTCGCGATGATCAACGAGACCGAACCCGATCTGGTCGCCATCGTGGGTGATTTGGTCGACGGCACCGTCGCAGAGCTTGGACCCGCGGCAGAGCCGTTGCACGACTTGGTATCCCGTGAAGGCTCGTATTTCGTCACCGGCAACCACGAATACTTCGTCGAGGACACCGCGGAGTGGCTGCGGGAGCTGGAGCAACTCGGCGTGCAGCCGTTGCGCAACGAGAGCACCGCGATCAGGCGCGGTGCGGCGGCCTTCGACCTGGCCGGCGTCAACGACGTCAGCGGTGGGCAGCACTCCGATTCTCCGGATTACGACCGTGCGCTGGCAGGCACCAGTCCGTCCCGGCCGACGGTTCTTCTTGCCCACCAACCGGTTCAGGTCAGCGAGGCCTCGGCCCGAGGGGTGGACCTGCAGCTGTCCGGGCACACTCACGGCGGCCAGATGTGGCCGTTCCACTACGTCGTCCGGCTCGTGCAGCCGTCGCTTGCCGGGTTGTCGACCGTGGGCGACACCCAGCTTTACGTCACGCGCGGTGCGGGCTTCTGGGGTCCGCCCGTGCGGATCGGCGCGCCGCCGGACATCACCGTGGTGTCACTTCAGGGTGGGGCGTAACCCGACCGGGTTTCACGCCGGAAAAGCTCGGGTATGAACCCGGCAGCGCTGCAGAAGGCCGGCGCCAACCCCCTGTTTTTCTGCCTGGAAAGGCGGCGCGCCATGCTCGACTTCATTTGCCCGACCTGCGGCCATTTCGACTTCGAGGACGACGCGTGCACGTCGTGTGACACCAGCGCGACCGAGCATCTCGCCGCCTGACAGACCTTTACGACTCGGCGGCGCGCCGTGCCCGTGCGCGTCGTTTTCCTTCGTGCATGGCGGCCACGCGGGCGACCGGAATGGTGCGGCCTTGCTCGATCAGATCGCTAGGCAGCCGTTGGGGATCGGGCATTGATTCCGCCCACGGGTCATGGTCGGAGAGGGTATCGATCGCGGTGTGCACCGTGAAGTCGGCGGGGTTGACGCCGTCCAATTCCGACCAGTCCAACGGGAACGAGACCGGCGTGCCGGGCCGCAGGCGGGGGCTGTAGGCGGCGGCGACCGTAGCTCCCCCGGCACGGGTGGAATCCACGAACACCTTGCCGCCGCGGTCCTCCACGATGAACGCCGTCGTCGCCACCTGCGGGTCGAGCGCCTCTGCGCGGGCGGCCAGTGCACGCGTTGCCGCGGCCACGTCGTCGACGGGGGCGGAGTCGTCGATCGGCACGAATACATGAATTCCCTTGGCGCCGCTCGTCTTCACCGCGCCCTCGAGCCCGCTGTCCGCAAGTGCCCGCCGTACCAGATGCGCGACGGCGACCACGGCTGAGAAGGCGTCGTCGTTGGGTGGATCGAGATCGAGCACCATGTGTGTCGGTCGGTAGATGTTGTCGGCGAGGCCCAGTGTCGGGTGGTACTCGACGGCGCGCTGGTTCGCGAACCACAGCAGGGTCTGCCGATCGTCACACAGCGCATAGTGCACTTCGCGCTTGGACGCCTCGGCCCAGATCGGCACGGTCTTCACGAAGTCGGGAGTGTACTTGGGGACGTTCTTCTGCATGAACGGTGCCTGGTCGCGCAGCACCCGCAGCACGGTCAGCGGACGGCCGGCGAGTCCGGGCAGCATCCGATCGGCCACCGCGTCGAGATAGTCGACCAGATCGCGCTTGGTGGCGCCGGCTTCCGGGCTCAGCGGCTCGTCGAGGTTGGTCAGCTTCACCCCGGCGCGCTGCTCGGAGGTGCTCATCCCGTCAGCCTATGCGGGCCAACAGATCAGCGTTTCTTCAACAACGAATCCCAGACTGACGCTGTGCCGCCCTTCGGTTCGACGACGCCTCCCGCTCCGACGTCGATGCCGCCGTTGCCGGACCCCAACTTCAGCAGGTATGGGCACGGAGTCTCCCTGCTTGGTGGCTGGCTTCCGGTCAGCATTCAGGTCGTGACGGTGGTACTGCTGGTTGTCGCGATCGGCTGGCGAAGCCGACGCTGGCGACGGATGTGGCTGCCCGTCTCGGCAGGCACCGGCGTCATCGTGGCGTTGGCTGCACGTGCATACATGAACTCGGAGGGGCTCGCCTCGGATCCGGCCCCGGCGAGGCTGTGGGCGTGGACCGCGGTGTTCGCGGCGTCGGTAGCGGTCGCGGTCACCGGGTTCGCCGGGACACGATGGTGGCGGCGCGGGCTGACCATCGCGGCGGTTCCGCTGACGCTACTGTGCGCTTCTCGCGCTCAACAACTGGGTCGGCTACTACCCGACCGTGCAGAGGCGCGGTGCCAGGCCCGATGCGGGCAAGGTTGTCCCGGTGGATATCCGGACACCGGCAGTGGCTTCCCGCATCGGCGCGAGTACGTCTATCTCCCGCCCGTGTGGTTCATCGGCAGCGTGCCACCGCGCCTGCCGGTGGTGATGATGATCGGGGCGAGTTCAGCAATCCGACCAACTGGATCCGCACGGGTAACGCGGTCGGGGTCGTCGACAGCTATGCCAAGGCGCACACGGGCACAGCACCGGTGCTCACGTTCGTCGACTCCAACGGAAGCTTCAACAACGACACCGAGTGTGTGAATGGTCCACGCGGAAACGCCGCCGACCATCTCGCCAAAGATGTTCGCCCGTAGCTCATCTCACGCTTCAACACGCCAACTGATCGGGCCGGCTGGGCCGTCGTCGGCTGGTCAATGGGCGGCACGTGTGCCATCGATCTCACCGTCATGCACCCTGACATGTTCACGACCTTCGATGACATCGGCGGTGACCGCGGTCCGAACTCCGGCACCAAGGCGCAGACCATCAACCGCCTCTACGGCGGTGACGCCGCGGCGTGGGGCGCCTTCGATCCGCGCACCGTCATGGCCAAGCACGGGAGGTATGTCGGCGTCGCCGGGTACTTCGACGATTCGCAGGAGCCGGCCGACGACAAGACGAAGAACCTTCCGGGTCGACCCGAACAGCACGATGCGCCAGTGGGATTCGGCGGTCACAATGACGACGACGAGTTCCGCGAGAAAGGCGCCCTTCCGGATCTGTGTGCCGCAGCAGTGGCCGTCGATATCGGATGTTCGCTCCGGGTGTACCCCGGCTACCACACCTGGCAGTTCGCGGCCCAGGCATTCGCCAACGCGTTGCCATGGCTGGCGCAGCGAGTGCACACACCCGCTGCCGGGGCATGAGCCGCAACCTGCACGCATCTCGTAGTCGTTCGCGTTCTTGGCCGCGATCGGATTGGGCGGAGCGAGCTTGGTGTGAGCGTGAAGCGACGCGCTAAGGTCCGCCCTGTATGCAACGCGCTCATCCTCGATCACTGCCCGGTTGGTCGATCCCGCTCGTCTTCGTCGTCGGCGCCGTCTCGCAGTACGTCGGCGCCGCGATCGGCGTCTTTCTGTTCGAGACGACCGAACCGGCGACGGTCGCGTGGCTGCGGGCCGCGGCGGCGGCCATCGCGCTGTTGGCGTGGCGCCGGCCATGGCGCCGCGGGCTGAGCAGACGGCAGGCGGGCTTCGCACTGGTCTTCGGCCTGGTGACGATCGGCATGAACGTCGCGATCTACGAAGCGATGTCGCGAATCCCGCTCGGCACTGCGGTGGCAATCGAATTCCTCGGCCCGACGGTGGTGGCCGCGCTCGGGTCGCGTCGCCGACGCGATCTCGCCGCCGTCGCTCTCGCCTCGGCCGGCGTTCTTCTGCTGGCAGGTGTGGAGTTCCACGCCAACCTGACCGGCGTTTTGTTCGCACTGATATCGGCGGCGATGTGGGCCGGCTACATCCTGCTCGGCAAGCGGGTGGCCGACACCAGCGACGGTTTGGACTCGCTCGCTGTCGGGATGTCGTTGGCAGCGCTTGTCCTCGCGCCCGCGATTCTGCTGCCACAGGCGCGCATCGACGCGTCGGTCTTCGCTGAGTCGCGAACATGGCTGCTCGGTCTGTGCATCGGTCTGCTGTCGACCGCGATCCCGTATGTCCTGGATCAACTCGTCCTCGTCCAGATCGGCAGCGCGAAGTTCGCGCTGCTGCTGGCGCTGTTGCCCGTCACCGCGGCGCTGATCGGCGTCGTGGTGCTGCGCCAGATACCGACGGCGCTTGAGGTCACCGGCATCGCCCTTGTCGTCATCGCACTTGCGCTCAGCGCGCGGGGATCGATGGAGTCGCACGCAGAGTCACCGCCGTCCCCGCTCATGTGAACAGCGGTGGCATTCTGGCGGAGTGGGCTTGCTCATCGTTCGTCTCGTGGAGCTGCTGATCGTGATCGTGCCGGTGGTCGGTGTGCTCTACGGCGGCTTCAAGGCGGTCTCCAAGGCGCGCGAACGCTCCGGCGAGGAGCCGACGGCCGATGCGCCGCAGCAGGAGCGATCGAACAAGTCCGCCCAGTGGCAGGCCATCAAGCGCACGGTGAGAGAGCACGACCGAACCGACACCCGCTGGCTCGACTACGAGATCGACGTCAGCAAGCTGCTGGACTACCCGCTGATGACCGACATGCGCGATCCGCTGACGCAGCGGTTTCACCGCGCCAAGCTGCACGCGGACCTGCTTCGGCCCGCCGACGCCGGCGACCTGCTGCACGACAGCGATGCCGCACGGGAATACCTCGACGCCGTCGAGGAGTACGTCACGGCGTTCGACGTCGCGGAGGCCGAGGCGATCCGCAAGCGGCGGAGCGTCTTCTCCCGGGAGGATCAGCAGCGCCTGTCCCGGGCGCACGGTGCGATGCGGATCGCGACGGACACTGCCGCGACGCCGCAGGAACGCGAACGCGCCTTCGACGTCGCACGGAGGGAACTCGACGGGCTGATCGTGCTGCCCGAGCGCACCCGCGCCGCGATCGAGCGCGGAATCGCCGGCGAGCTCGACGGCTGACGAGCTATCCGGCGTTCTCCTCGACGAGCGATTCGTCGTGACCGTTCACGTAAGAGTCGTCGTGGTCGTGATGCTCGTGCTCTTGGTCGTGATGCGGGTGATCTTGGTACTGCAGGTGTTCGGTGCCCGGCACGCCACCAAGCGCGGCGATCGTGTCCCTGATCTTTGCTGCTTCGTCGTCATTGGGGTTGCCGCCGTGCTCGAGCTCATCGGGGAGCTCGAGGCGCAGTCCGGCTCCGTTGGCAACTTCCTCCGCGGACAGCCTGGCGTGGATCCGTGTCACGTACAGCTGCTGACCGAGGCTCGATCCCGGTGCGGCCGCGGCGTGCTCCATGAGGGAGTCATAACGCCGCCGGACATTGCTGAGCTCCACGACGACCGCGGGTGAAGGCCTGTTGCTGCTTGCTGCGTCCGCCAGAGCGGTCCGCAGCTTCCGCATGCCCTCGAGTACCACGTCGGCACGCTTGTGGAACTTCTTGTCCTCGGCGAACGGCAACGCATCGATTGCGGCGCTGTACATGTGCATCGCCGCCTCGGAGAGACTGACGATTATCGACGAATCATCTTGCGGCGCGGCTTGTCCCATGGGCCCTCGACTCTCTAGCGGTCACTTCGGTGAAGCGATGAGCAGCGACACGAGGCGTGCGTTCCCGTCGCCCCGCTCGACTTGAGCACGCGTCGACACTAGCGGGCATGGCACCCCAAGTCACCGCGAGAGCTTGACGTGCAGAGTTATCGCAGGCCAAACCTTGGTGAAGCCCGCAGGGCCGGACGGTGTGAAGATGGGGGCGCGGCGCGGCCCTAGTCTGTACCCGCAAGGCGGGGAGGCGAGGGGAGGAACGGGAGGTCCAGATGACGGGACTAGTCGAACCGACCACGACCGACGAACAGTCAGAACCCGGCGATGTGCACGACGCCACCGAGCCGATACCCGATGCCATCCGGGCGCGACGCGACGGCGGCTGGTTCGCTGCGATCGACGGCTGGCGTGGCGTCGGCCGGCTGGCGTGCGGCGCGGCAGGGGCCCTCGCGATCGCCTGGTTCATTCTCCTGAGTCCCGGCGAAACAGGGTCCAAGGCCGACTGGTTCTTCGGGGCCGTCGTGTTCGTTGTCGCGGTGGTGGCCGTGTGGCAGACGGTGAATGTTCAGCGCCAGGCCGACCGCCGGGTCGCCGAGGCCGCCGAGCGGCTGCGCATCGAACTGGCTGCTGCCGAAAAGCGCTCGGCCCGCGA
>JBKPSU010000169.1:0-12638 GCA_046735135.1 Actinomycetota bacterium | reverse complement strand
TCGTCGCACCAAGCTGGAAGCAGAAGAAGCGCTCGCGGCCAGCGGCATCGTCGTCGACTAGACGCGCGCGGCAAGCGACAACTCGTCGTGCAACGCTAGATGAAGAAGCGGAAGGTCGGCTGAACCTTGCCGCCTTCCGCTACACACTTCAGTATGTCGCCGACGCGCCGTGCGGCGCGCACGGTGATCGGTTCGCCGCCATCAAACTGCGTATTGTTCCAATTGAGCTTCGACAGCGAGAGCATCTCCCGCGCGAGCTGGTCGACGGGCGTCGGCCCCGTCGGAAGTCCGGTGGTGCGTCGCCCACGAACTTGGCCGGTCAGCGGACACGGCGCGAGCAAACCCGTTTGGTTGTTCCGTGTTGGCTCTTCGACGACCCAACACCGATCGGTCACTGGACTGACGAAGAGGGCCCAGGGGAGATCCGCGAGTTCGAACACACGTTTTACCGTCGCGATTACGCGTGTGGATGAACCGATCAACGCCGTGACGCCTGCGTTCTGGTCAGGGCGACGAAATGTCGGCACCGTCTTGCCGGGTTTCCGGCGCATCTGCCGGATAGAGGTCAGCCACTGAGAGAAAAGCCAACGTTTACGGCCACGCTCCTGTCACATCTCTCATGAAGCCTAAGAACAAGAATTGCTTGTCGGCAAATATTTGACGATTGTTCGCCGATTCGACAAAGCCGCTAGACAGCGATCACGCCTGCACGGCACCTAATCGGCCGAACATTGCACGGCATGAGGATGTGTGTGCGACCGGACGTGAGAGGAGGAGCTATGGCGCCTTTAGAGTTGAGCGCGCATATGACCGTGCGTCCCGGGTGCCTTGACGGCTTCAGGAAGCAGGCGGCGGAATTGATCCGGATCACCCAGGAGAAAGACACCCACACGCTGCGCTACGACTGGTTCCTCAGTCTGGATGGGACCGAATGCGAGGTTCGTGAGGCGTATACCGGCCCTGAAGGGCTGATTGAGCACAACCACCATATCCTCGATGCCAGAAGCAAGTTGTTCAGGGATTACGCCGACAACCACTTCATGACCGTGTACGGCGACGTGTCAGAGCCGCTCCTCAACCTGCTCAAGATGCACGCGACCGGACACAAGTGGTTTTCCTTCCTTCAGGGGTTAAATCCATCAGCCGTCATCTCGCCGCAGATCTTGCGAGCGGCTCACGAGGACACCCAGCCCGTGTGACTGTCCGGCGTTAGCGGTCGGCGGACCTCGCCAGCCGCTCCGGTAGGGTGTCCCTGATTGCCCGACCCGCTGGGAGGATCACGTGAGCAGACGACTGAAACAGGCGGCCGTTGTCATCGTTGTCCTCTTCGCCGCGGCCCAACTGGTTCGCCCCGACCGGACGAACCCGCCGACCGACACCGGCCGCACGATTCAAGCACAGGTGGGAACGGCGAGTGCACTGGCCGCCGTGCTTGATCGCTCATGCCGCGACTGTCACTCGAACGCAACTGTGTGGCCGTCGGTCGCGCAGGTCGCGCCGCTGTCCTGGGTGATGGCGCGCGCTGTGGCCGAAGGGCGGAAAGCCGTCAACTTCTCGGAGTGGGGCCGCTATCCGCTGGCGGCACAGCGAACGCTGCTTTCGGCATCCTGCGAGGACGTGTCCAGCGGCAAGATGCCAGGGCCCTACACCCTGGTCCGTCCTGAAACCAAGCTCTCGCCGCAGGATGTTGAGACGATTTGCGCGGCGTCGCGGCGGGCCGCGGCCAACGCGGGCCGATGACCGGATGCCTGGGTGAGGGTCACAGTATCTCAATCCGCACCGCGAGGTGATTCTGCGGCGGTCGGACGAGGGGGGGATTTATGACGACGCTGGCGTTTGAAACCAAAGTGCACGACTTTCTCGCGCAGCAGCGCATCGCAGTGGCGGGCGTGTCGCGTAACCAGAGCCTCCATCCGGTCGGCAATCTGATCTATCAGCGGTTGAAGAAAACCGGACACGACGTCTTCCCGGTGAATCCGAACATGCAGACCTTCGAGGGCGATCGCTGTTATCCCGACCTCAAATCCATCCCGGGCGGAGTTGATGGCGTCGTGATCATCACACGACCTGAGGTCACCAAGCGGCTCGTGGAGGATTGCGCCGAAGCGAAGGTCCGCAGAATCTGGATGCATCAGTCGTTGGGAAAAGGCTCGAGCGTGTCGCCGGAGGCCGTCGAGTATTGCCGGCAGCACGACATCAGCGTGATCGCCGGCGCCTGCCCGATGATGTTCGGCCCCGGCGCCGACCTTGGCCATACGTGCATGCGGTGGTTTCTCAAGCTGACCGGCGGACTGCCCGCGTAAGGAGAACGCCATGAAACAGCTGCAACGTGTCGCGTGGGTTCTCATCCTCGTCGTCGACGTGGGATACGTCGCGTGGGGCGCTGGCGCCGCGGCATCGCCGAATCATTTGCTCGGCCCCGGTGGCAAGGCAATCCTGCCGGCCGGGTACGAGGGCTACTCGACCGGGTCCTGGTCAGAACTCCAGGGCGCCTCCCCGCTGGTCGCGGGATACATGACCGTGCTGTTCCGGATGTACGGGATTTACAACGTCCTGTTTGGGGGCCTGTGCAGCGTCATCGCCGTTACCGCCTTCCGCCGCGGCGAACGCTGGGCGTGGTGGACTCTGCTGGTCGGCAACACGGTCGCCTTGGTGTCGGCGATGACGTACGACAAGACGGTGCACGCCATCGGCCCGTTCGAGCTGACGGAATACCTCGGCCTCGTCATGGTCTGGGGCGCGCTTGCCGTCACTGCCCCATTCCGTGTAGCGGGACAGCCGCTTCGAGCGGCTGTCTGATTCGTTTCCACCAAGATCGGTGACTCAGCAACCGTCGCCCGCGGAGATGTGTCGAGACCGACTCGAGTGTCGGGTGAAGGAACTGATGGAACCGTTTCACGTTGCTCATCTGGTGGCGCTCGGCCGTCGAGGCCGGGGACGTCGTGCTCGTCCGGAGCGATCCGCGCGACGTGCCACGGATCGTCGCGCTGAGCCGAGCCACCTACCGCAAGATGATTCAGAACCTGTGGTGGGCCGCCGGTTACAACATCTTCGCGATCCCACTTGCCGCCGGCGCATTGGCACCGTGGGGCGTCGTTCTGCCTGCCGCCGTCGGCGCTGTCCTCATGTCGCTGAGCACCATCGTCGTGGCCGTGAATGCGCAGCTACTGCGCCGCGCGCGACTCTAAAGAGCGCGCCGGTGGTGAATTTCCCGCAGTCAAGCAGGGAAACTTCCCGGTTTTCCGGCAGTCTCGTCCGAGACTAGCGGGTTTGCCGCGCCTTTTCGATGGCACCGCCGATGCAACCGATCGGCATGTTGTGACACGTCTGCGAACAAAATGCTCGGTTCTCGCACTGATCGTCAGCCTCTTGGCCGCGACGACGGGACCCGTGTTCGCGCGCGAACGCCATCCCGTTTGTGAGACCAAGCAGCACGATTGCGGCAAAACTGCCAAAATCTCCAGTTGCTGCTGCGGGGATCTCGGCCAGCTCCGCGATGCGAGCGTTCCGGCACAAGCGCGGACGGAACTGACGAAGGATGTGGCTGTCGCCCTGACACTGCCGTCGTTCGTGCAGCCGGTCGTCTCACACCCGCTGCTTTCGGCGGTCCAGGCCTCGCCACCACGCCTCGCCCTCCTCGATCTCCCCACGCTCTTCTCCTCGCTGCTGATCTAACGCCCGACCTCTGCTCGAAGTCCCGTAGCGGGTACCCGTGCATCCGGCGCTCGCCCATGTGGGAGTGCGGATGCTTCGACGAGGTCGATATGCGTGTGATCCACAGTCTTCTCATTCTGCTCTTCGTGCCAGCCTCGGTGAATGCGCAAACGCCGGTGCGCACGCCGTTGACGGATGTCGTCGCGGAGGCGCTCGCCAAGAATCCCGAGATTGTGGCCCTGCAGCACCGGTACGACGCGGCTCGTCAACGTCCCGTTCAGGCGCGAAGCCTGCCGGATCCCATCGTGTCGGCGGGCTACAGCGCCAACGGCCGTCCATGGCCGGGCGCCGGTCTCGGCACCGAGCCGACGTCAAACATCGGCTTCATGGTCAGTCAGGAGATCCCATATCCGGGCAAGCTCGATCTGCGCGCGTCCATGGCATCTCGAGAGGCGGACGCTGAACTCCAGCAAGTTGAGGCAGCGCGCCTCAGCGTCGCGTCGCGCGTCAAGCAAGCCTACTACCGGCTCTCATACACCTACGCGGTCGGCGATGTACTGACGCGGAACCGCGACCTGCTCGACACGCTCCTCAAAGTGAGCGAGAACCGCTACGCCGTCGGCCAGGCCGCGCAACAGGATGTCATCAAAGCGCAAACACAGCTCAGCATCCTCGAGCTGCAACTGGAACGTGTGCGGCAGCAGCGCGCCACTCGCGAAGGCGAGCTGAACGCTCTTCTGGCCCGCGCGATCAACGCACCCGTCGGTCAACCGGACGATCTGCAGCTGACGGCGTTCGATCAGTCACTCGACGCCTTGGTCACCGCCGCGACCGAACACGCGCCGATGCTCCGCCGTGACCAGATCATGATCGGCCGCTCCGAACTGGCCGTCGACGCCGCTCGCAAGGAGTACAAGCCTGACTTCGGCGTTACCGGTGGCTATTACTACATGGGCGCGATGCCGCCGATGTATGAGTTGCGCTTCGAGATGACCATCCCGCTGCAGCGCGCGCGGCGCGCAGCTGCGGTTGCCGAGCAACTCAGCTCCGTCCAGGACGCGAAAAGCACCTACGACAGCACGCGCCTCGGCCTCCAGGGTCGCCTCCAGGAGGAGTACCAGATGGCGTCGACATCGGTGCGGCTTGCGCGGTTGTATCGCGACACCGTGCTGCCGCAGGCGCGTCTTGCGCTCGAATCGTCAATGGCGAGCTATCAGACCGGCGCCGTCGATTTCCTGTCGGTCCTGACCAATTTCGGGACAGTTCTCGAATACGAAATGACCTACTTCGACGAGCTCACTTCCTACCACACGGCGGTGAGCCGCCTGGAAGAGATGACCGGCACCGCGCTGATGCACTGAGGCTGTTATGAAGATTGTAAAAGCTGTCGCGGCTCTTGTCGTCATCAGCTTGGCCTTTGGCGGTGGCTACGTCCTGCGTGCGACGAGGACCTCGGCCAGCGCATCGAACGGTCGCAAGATTCTGTACTACGTCGACCCGATGCACCCCGCCTACAAGTCCGACAAACCGGGAGTGGCGCCGGATTGCGGCATGAGGCTCGAGCCGGTCTACGCCGATGAGGCGACGGGCACAAGCGGACACGCCGGACACCCGATCCTGTACTACCAGGATCCACACGATCCCAAGTACCACGCGGACAAGCCGGGGCTCAATCCCGAAACGGGAAACACGCTCGAACCCGTGTATGCCGACGTCACGCCGACGGCCAAGCCCGGCGCCATCAAGATCTCTCCTGAACGCCAGCAGCTGATCGGCGTCAAGTTCGCGGCCGTCGAACTCAGCGGACAAGCCCGTTCGATCCGATCGGTCGGCAAAGTGACATTCGACGAGACTCGTGTCGCCCACGTCCACACGCGGATCGATGGCTGGATTGAAAAGGTCTTCGTCGACTTCACGGGCGACTTCGTCAAGCAGGGCCAGCCGATGCTGACGATCTACAGCCCGGAAATGCTGGCCTCGCAACAGGAGCTGTTGCTCGCGGCCCGCGCGCGAGATCTGATGCGAAACAACCCGCTGGCATCCGCCGCGGAGCACGGTAATTCGCTCTTCGAAGCGGCCAGGCGACGTCTGGAGCTGTGGCAACTGAAAGACGACCAAATCGACCAGGTGCTCAAGACCGGCCAGCCGATTCACAGCGTGACCTTGTACGCGCCCACCAGCGGTTTTGTGACGGAACGGAAGGCTTTTCCGAACCAAAAGGTGACCCCGGATAGCGACCTGTACACGATCACCGATCTGAGCCGAATCTGGATCGTCGCCGACGTCTTCGAGTCGGACATCACCTCGATCAAGGTCGGCGATGCCACATACGTCTCGTTTCCAAACGGCAACACGCCGCCGCTTGCCGCTAAGGTGACCTACATCCAGCCGCAAGTGGATCCGACGACGCGCACGCTCAAAGTCCGACTGGATGCGCCGAACCCGGGACTGCGGATGAAGCCGGACATGTACGTCAACGTCGAGTTTGGCATCGCTGAAGCCGAGCAGCTCGTCGTACCGGCTGAAGCGGTGCTGAACACCGGCGATCGGCAAACGGTGTTCGTCGATCTCGGCGACGGCTACCTCGAACCGCGTCAGGTCGTAGTAGGTGAGCGGTACGGAGACCGCGTCGCGATCACGCGCGGTCTGGCCGCCGGCGAACGGGTCGTGTCGTCTGGCACGTTCCTGATCGACTCGGAGAGCCAGCTGAAAGCCGCAGCCGGTGGCATGGGAGCGCCACAGCACGAGCACGGTGCTCCGCCGGCGGCGAACCAACCGCCGGCGAAGCCGATGGATCCGTCGATCCGGGGTCCCCAACGCGGCAGCCGCGGTGGGGTGGAGGTGCCCATGCCGGAGCCGAAGAAGCCGGGACCGGGAGGGGCTCGCCAATGATTAACGCCCTCATCGAGCGATCGGCGAAGAACCGCTTGGTCGTCTTCCTGCTCGTCGCCGTCGCGACTGTGGCGGGGGTGTGGTCGATGAAGACCGTGCCGATCGACGCAATTCCCGATCTCAGCGACACGCAGGTGATCGTCTACTCGCGTTGGGATCGCAGCCCGGACATCATCGAGGACCAGGTCACCTATCCCATCGTGACCGCAATGCTCGGCGCGCCGAAGGTGAAGGCGGTCCGCGGCTTCTCCGATTTTGGCTTCTCGTACGTCTACATCGTGTTCGAGGAGGGGACCGACATCTACTGGGCGCGCTCGCGCACGCTCGAATACCTGTCGGGCGTGCTGCCGCGCCTGCCGCAAGGCGTGCGGACGGAATTGGGGCCCGATGCGACCGGCGTCGGGTGGGTATTTCAGTACGCCCTCGTCGATACCTCAGGCCGGCAGGGTTTGGCCGAGTTACGCAGTTACCAGGATTGGTATCTCCAGTACTACCTGAAGTCGGTGCCCGGCGTCGCGGAGGTGGCGCCACTCGGCGGCTTCGTGCGGCAGTACCAGGTTCAGGTCGACCCGAATCGCCTGCGCACGTTCAACATTCCGATTGGCAAGGTGCTCGAGGCCGTGCGCGCGGGCAACAACGACGTCGGCGGGCGGCTCGTCGAGATGACGGGTGCGGAATACATGGTCCGCGGCCGCGGCTACGCGAAGACGACGGCCGACATCGGCGAGATCGTCCTCGCGCGGAACGAGAACGGCGTTCCCGTACGCGTGCGCGACGTCGGCGACGTGACGCTTGGTCCCGATTTGCGCCGTGGGATCGCGGACCTGAACGGCACCGGCGACGTCGTGGCGGGCATCATCGTCATGCGACAGGGGGAGAACGCCCTCAACGTCATCGAGCGGGTCAAGGCCAAGCTGAAGGAGCTCGAGCCCACCTTGCCGCCGGGCGTCAAGGTCGTCACCACCTACGACCGGTCGGACTTGATTGTGCGGTCGATCGAGAACCTGAAGCACACGCTGATCGAAGAGCTGGTCATCGTCTCGATCATCATTCTGCTGTTTCTCTGGCACGTGCCGAGCGCCACCATTCCCATCATCACGATCCCGGTCGCTGTAGCGATCGCGTTCATCCCGATGCGGATGATGGGCCTGAGCTCGAACATCATGTCGCTCGGCGGCATCGCGATCGCCGTCGGCGCCATGGTCGACGCCGCGATCGTGGTCGTCGAGCAGACGCACAAGAAGCTCGAGCAATGGCAGCGGACCGGTCGCAAAGAGGATTACCACCGCGTCGTCATCGACGCGGTGAAGGAGGTGGGCGGCCCGAGCTTCTTCGCCCTGCTGGTGATCGCGGTGTCGTTCCTTCCGGTGCTGACGCTCGAAGCGCAGGAAGGTCGCCTGTTCAAGCCGCTGGCGTACACGAAGACGTTCTCGATGATTGTCGCGGCAATCCTCGCGATCACACTCGATCCGGCGATGCGGCTGATGTTCACCCGGATGAAGAACTGCACCTTCCGGCCTGTCTGGCTGGCGCGCATCGCGAACGGCGTGCTGGTCGGCACGATTCACTCGGAGGAGACCCATCCGATCAGCCGCGTACTGATCTGGGCCTACGAGCCGATCTGCGCGTGGGCACTGCGCTGGAAGTGGCTCGTCCTCGCCGGAGCCGTGGCAACGGTCGCCGTAACGGTCCCGGTGTTCGAACGTCTCGGATCGGAATTCATGCCGCCACTCGACGAGGGCACGCTGCTGTATATGCCCTCGACGCTACCCGGGATCTCTGTCGCGGAGGCCCAACGGCTGCTCCAGACCCAGGACAAGATCATCAAGCAATTTCCGGAAGTCGAGACCGTGATGGGGAAGGCCGGCCGGGCGGAAACGTCCACGGATCCCGCTCCTTTCTCCATGATGGAGACCGTCATTTCTTTGAAGCCGCACGATCAATGGCGGTTCGTCGAGACGTGGTACTCCGATTGGGCGCCCCAGTGGCTCAGACCGGCCCTTCGTCGCGTCACCAGCGATCGACTCTCCACCGACGAGCTCGTGCAGGAGATGAATGAAGCGCTGAAGCTGCCCGGCACGTCCAACGCGTGGACGATGCCGATCAAGGCGCGGATCGACATGTTGACGACCGGTGTGCGCACGCCGGTCGGCATCAAGATCTACGGGGCCAACATTCGCGAGATCGAACGGATTGGCACCGAGATCGAGTCGGTCCTGCCGCCGGTGTTCGGCACGCGCAGCGTCTTCGCCGAACGCACGTCCGGCGGCTACTTCGTCGATTTCGACTGGAAGCGCGACGAGCTCGCCCGCTATGGGTTGTCGATCGACGATGCCCAAATGGTGGTCATGTCCGCGATCGGTGGTGACACGGTCACGACCACGATCGAAGGCCGGCAGCGGTACTCGGTCAACGTGCGGTACTTCCGCGACTATCGCAGCGACCTCGACCGGCTGCGGCGCGTCATGGTGCCGGCGATGGATGGCCGGATGCAGATCCCTGTGAGTCAACTGGCCAACGTGAAGCTCGTCAGCGGTCCGGCGATGCTGCGTGATGAAAACGGCCTCCTGGCTGGATACGTGTACGTCGACGTCGCCGGCCGTGATGTCGGCGGCTACGTCACCGACGCGAAACGGGTGATCGCGGAGCACGTCAAGCTGCCGCCGGGATACTCCCTGTCGTGGAGTGGACAGTACGAGGCGATGCAGCGCGTCAAGGAGCGGATGAAGCTCGTGCTGCCGGTCACGGCGTTCCTGGTGATCATGCTGCTCTACATGAACACGCGGTCGCTGGCGAAGACCTTCATCATCCTCCTTGCGGTGCCGTTCTCGGCGGTCGGCGCCGTCTGGCTGCTCTATCTGCTCGGCTACAACATGAGCATCGGCGTCTGGGTCGGCCTGATCGCGCTGATGGGCGTCGATGCGGAGACCGGCGTCTTCATGCTGCTGTATCTCGACATCGCGTATGAGGACGCCCGCCGAGAAGGACGCCTGCGATCAGCTGGTGACCTTCGCGACGCCATCATGCACGGGGCTGTGAAGAGGATTCGGCCGAAATTCATGACCGTGGCCGTGATGTTCATGGGGCTCGTACCCATCATGTGGTCGGCGGGTGTGGGCGCCGATGTGATGAAGCGGATCGCCGCGCCGATGATCGGCGGCATCTTCACCTCGTTCGTCCTCGAACTGGTCGTTTATCCGGCTATCTACGAAATCTGGAAATGGCATTTCGGCCTCAAGCGCGAGCTCTCGCTCGCCCAAGCCGCATCGGCGGAAGGAGTCCTGTCATGAAACGCATTGCAGCCTATGCTCTCGCCCTCGTCGTGCTCGGCGGTGCGGGCCTATATGCGCAAGCTGTCAAGACCTATGTCGGCGTAATCACCGACACGATGTGCACGACGGATCACAAGCCGATGAAGGTCGCTCCGGATTCCAAGTGCGTACTGGACTGCGTGGCCGACGCCAAGACGTACAAGTACGCGCTCTCAGACGGAAAGAACAGCTACATCCTGAGCGACCAGGAAACGCCGGCGAAGTTCGCGGGCAAGCGCGTGAAGGTAACCGGCACGCTGTACACGAAAACGAACATCCTCAGGGTGGAGCGGATTGAGTCCGCGAACTGACTGGCCGACCCGTCGCTGCCGACCGGAGGTGGATGATGAGAACGGCACGTATGCGCCAGACGGGGCTCACGAGCTTGTCGCGGTGGCGGATCGCCGATCTCACATCCGGGGTCGGAGGACACCCCTGCTCTCCAAGGTGAAAACGTGAATCGATTGATTAGAGGGAGGGGGGACTAAACGCGGAGCGGAATTGCGAGTGGCCTTGCGAGGGGCTGAGACCACGCTGATTCGCGGGCCGAGATACGGTCGGCGGTTGCGACGAGACCAAACGAATCGATCAACGGGACCGTCGCCAGCAGCGATACGGCGGTATCGGTGTTGCGGGCCGCCACCAGACTGGGCGTCGATTCTGTGCTGTGGTCGCACAGACCGTCCACTGGCGACACCTGGTGCGGAGTGCCACCGTGCTCGTGGCACGCCGCATGGTCGGCCGGCATATGGTGGTGCGCGACGTGTTCCTGTCCGCCGTGCGGCATCGAGGGTTGCATCCCCTTCGATTCACACGTGACCTGACAGACCTCCAGCGCGACGGGTGCGCTCACGAAAGCGAGCGCGACGACCAACGCGAGGAGGCGCTTCATCATCGGATCGAGTATACCGCGTGTTTGAATGCCGACGGTTTGAACGCTCCTGAGCCGCGACGCGAAGCCATTGACCGGCTATGATTGTTTCGATGAAAGCGCTTTCATTGGCGATCGCCACAGGGGCATTGCTCTCGTCGTCATTTACCGCACCTATCGCGATGACAGGCAGCGCGGCCGTCACGCTCGTGCGTATTCCCCACAGCGGGATTCAACCCGTGGCTGCGATCGACTCGCGCGGCACGTTGCATCTGCTGTACTTCGCGGGCGAGCCGCACGGCGGTAACCTCTTCTACGTTCGCTCAACCGACTACGGACAGACGTTTTCGACGGCAATCAGGGTGAACAGTCAGGAAGGCAGCGCGATCGCGACTGGCACAATTCGCGGAGGCCAACTTGCCGTCGGCCGCGGCGGGCGTGTGCATGTGGTCTGGAATGGATCGGACGGGGCAAAGCCTCGCGGTCTGATCAACCCGGCGAGTGGCAAAGCGGAGGCACCGTTCCTGTACTCACGATCCGACGCAAGCGGAACGGCGTTCGAGCCGCAGCGGGATCTGACAAAGCGGAGCTACGGTATCGACGGCGGCGGTTCAATCGCGGCAGATGAGGCAGGCCACGTGTACGCTGCGTGGCATGCGCTTCCTGTCGGCGGCGGGAACGGCGAGGACCAACGACGTGTCTGGATCGCGCGATCCGCAGACGATGGAGCGACGTTCGACGAAGAGCGACCTGCCTGGAGCGAGCCGACCGGAGCGTGCGGCTGCTGCGGTCTTCGGATTTTTGCCGGCCCGTCGAGCGCGCTGTACCTGCTGTACCGTTCGGCGACAGCACTCACCCACCGCGACATGTACCTGCTCGAGTCCACGGATCGCGGGCAGTCGTTCCGAGGCTCGAAAGTACAGCCGTGGGAGATCGGCGCTTGTCCGATGAGCAGCATGTCGATCTCGTCGACCGCATCGAACGTGTTCGGAGCGTGGGAGACGGCGGGCCAGGTCTATTTCGGTGAAATCGATCCGAAAGCGGCACGCATCCCAGCGCCCATCGCAGCTCCCGGCGACGCAGGCACTCGTAAACATCCACGCCTGGCCGTCAATGCAAAGGGTGAGATGCTGCTCGTGTGGACCGAGGGAACAGCGTGGTCACGCGGAGGGTCTTTCGCCTGGCAGATGTTCGATACCGCTGGTAACCCGACTGCCACCAAGGGCGCCAGCTCCAGAATCCCCGTATGGAGCTTCGCCGCGCCGATCGCGCGTCCTGACGGTTCGTTCGTCGTCCTCTACTGAGTCCCGGTGCGCCAGGCGCGGGACGCTCTGTGATCCGGCTCACCAGTCTGGCCCGAGATCGAACGACCAAACGAGAGACGCTTATCGAACGACAGGGTACTGGGTCCTTTTCGTCAACATGCTGATTAGAATCGAAAATGCCGCCTAACTGACGACGCAGGTCAGAACATCGTGTTCTGATTCGCAGCATTTTCCGGAACCTCCTGCAACACGTCCCAATGCTCGACGATCTTGCCATTCTCTAGCCGGAAAATGTCGATCACCGCTGTGCCGCGTGCCCCCTTCGCCGGAATCATGTGGCTGTGAACAGCCACGAGATCGCTCTCAGCGATGAATCGCTTGAACTCGACGCGCAGATCTGGGTTCTCGCCAGTGATCCATTTCACAAAGCCGATGAACGGCTCAGGGCCGTCGCCGGCCATGGGGTTGTGTTGGCGATACGACGACCCGACGTACTGCTTCACGGCTTCCTCGGGCTGTCGCTGGTTGAAGGCGAGATCGTAAAAGGCTTTGACGTTGGCCTTGTTCTGGTCAGGGCTGGCCATGGGTCACTCCTCAAGCTACTCAAGGGGTCCACTACCGAAGAAAGAACTTCAGGAGAGTATC
>JBKPSU010000168.1:0-7577 GCA_046735135.1 Actinomycetota bacterium | reverse complement strand
GCGTACCGTCAGGAGTATCGGGCAGCTCGGTTGCGAGCGACAATGCTCGACTAAGAAGGAAAATTCATGGCTTCGCCAACATTGCTCCGCACGCCCTACGACCTACGCGTCCAGCTCGTCAAGGACACTATCGAGAAGCACTCCAAGATTGGCGACGAGGCGGCAGGCGAACTGGCTGTGCAGATCCTCCACACGCTGAATTCGATTCCCGAGAAGATCCGCTGACCAGGTCTCCGCGACATCCCCTCACATCGTTCGTCTGACCTTGCCGGCGTCGGCCGGCGCATCTGGAGGCTTCAACCATGACAGTTACCGTGACACTTCTCGACGGCACAACCGATAAGTACATGCGGTTCGGCGACGCCTACATCGAGCACAATGACGGCAGGCTCGACGTCGTCCGCGGCGGCGCCAAACAGCCGTACAGCTACAGGTCGGGGGACTGGACCGACGTGGATGGCGACGAAAAGTCTTGGAAGAAGGGCCGTTTCTGGCGCTGATCGGTCAGCCGAGGTCGTCGAGCGCTGACGTGACGACGATTTACTTGGCTTTGATCCGTACCCGGATGATCGCGGTGCGGTGCTACTTCTCCAGCAGGTAGCGGTAGAGCTCGAACGAGGCCTGCTCGACCCAGCCCCGCTTCAGCTTTCCGTCGCCCACTGTCCAGACGGCGGTGCCGGTCATCGCGACCGGCTTGCCGTTGGGCTCCGTGCCGAGGACGCCGTTGTTGCTCCCAGTCAGTACCCATCGGGATGTGACGCGGGTGCCGTCGTCGTTCTGGAAGGACTCGATGTTGTCGACGTGCAGGTCGTTGACGCGGTCGAGGAACCCTTGAACCCAGTTCTTGAGGTTGTCCTTGCCAGAGATTTCCTGACCGCCTGCCTCGACGACGATGTCGTCGGCGACCAACCCGTCGACGGCATCGGGTTGGTGGGCGTTCCAGACGTCGTCCCAGAACGCAGTGACAATCTCCGTTGGTCGCATGTTCGTACCATCCCATCCTCACAGCGTCGCCGCAGGGGTTTCGACCAAGCAGCTCTTGATCGTGAAAGCATTTAATTCTCAATGGGTTTGGCTGGGTGCCGGCATGTGCAGGTTTCGAGGGCTGGCGGCGCTAGTCGCCGCGGCCGTGCCCGTGCTTAGAGCCACCGTTGCCAGGCCACGACCCCCTCGGACTTGGGTAGTACGGCGGGCTCTGTAGCCCTGGGTTGTAGTAGGTGGGTGGCTGAAGAATGGGTGGAAGCCACTGGATGATCGGCAGCGAGGGTACCGGCGGTGGGAGTGCCGGCGGCGGGATTGCCGGTGGAACCAAAGGGGGCGGCGGAGCGGCTGGTGCAGGCGGTGGGGGCGCCCCCGGGGCAGGCGCCACGTTGCGCACGACCACTCGTGGTGGGGGTGGGGCAGGCAGATCCTTCAGCTGAGCCATCGCGACGCGCGCAGGTGGCGGTGCCGCTGGAGCGGGGGCAGGGAGCGTCGGGGGAACCTGCCTGGCCGCGGTGGGACTCTGCGCGGCGGGGGGAAGTGCTGCAGCGCCGGGAGTCGTCGGCATGACGTCTGCGCCTTGATTTGCGGTCGGCCGTACGGTGACTGCCACCGCGATGGTCAGTGCCATCATCCCGATGACGAACATGGCGGTCAGCGAGCTGCCGACCAGTAGGAACGGCTTCTTGCCTTCCGGCAGCTCGTCCTCGTCCGAAGCGGTATCGGCGAAGTTTGCCGGCGCGTCGTCGAGGCCGAGAAGATCGGCCACCAAGATCGAGTGTGCGGTGGTGCCCTCGCGATCTTGTGAGTAGGCCACGCCGATGGTCGACGCGTCGTAGTGGGGCGCATTGGCCGACGCCAGCGCCGCCCCGCGTGCCAACGCCAGCTGGGGTTCTTCCGGCGCCATGACGGGCACCGAGACAAGATCGGTCAAATGTGCCTTGACCGCGGTGACGTCGAGGCCGGAGCCAACGACGAATAGGCCTTCGGCCCCTGAATCCTCGGCGCTCAGATCGGTCACCATCTCGGCCACCACCGCGATTGCATCGCCACTGTGCAGCGTTTCGCTCAGCACCTTGACGACAGAGCCTTCGGCGGTGTCGACAACCGCCAGGGTGGCCGTCTCACGCTCGACGAATATCAGTCCTGTCTTGCCGTAGTCCATCGCCCGGCCGACCGCCTGGGCCAGAGCCGCGGCAGCGTGCAACTCTGAGACCAACAGCACGTCCTCGACGCCGCGTGCGACCAATGCCTCCCGCAGGGCGGCCGCGTCGGCGCGATCGGTCCACGTCACCCCGGTCGATACCAGATGGTGGCAAGCGTCGATTGCACCCTCGTGAGTGCCGAGGATCGTGTCGATGACGCCATCAGTCGCATGAGAAGTTGCCGAGTCGGACGCCGGATCGATGTCGAAGACGTCGTGGTCGACGATGACACCGTCGGCTTTTTCACCCTCAACGAGTGCGAGGCGAATTGCCGTGGGCGTCATCGACACACCGAGTACGAGTTCCACCACCCCTCCACACGTTTGCTAGGCATATTGAGCTCTCGGCTGGGAGGCGTCACCACGAAGCGTCTATGCGATGGCGTCGACGTGGGCTCGCGCCTGCCCTGCGCTAAAACCTACTCGCTCAGTCTCGTACATACGCGTAAAGCGGCGAGATTGATTCCATTGCGCGGCAGTGCCTTTGCTGAAGTTGCCACGTGACGTCAGAGCTGAGATTTGATAAGCGCAAGGACCTCGTCGGCGGTGACAAAGGCGCCGAGCTTTGAATCTCCACTCGGTCGACCTTGTTGGCCGACCCGACCGCGGCCACGATGCTGTCGACGAACTCTTCTGGCGCAGTACGAATCGGTAAGCGCTAAAACCTGCGGCAGGTTGGCGATCTTGTTGCCTCGCACCACTTCGGCGTTCGGGAGCGCGGCGAGCGCTGCCCACGGCGGAAGTAACCAGGTGACGTTGGAGACCAAAACCGTTGCGGCGCAGAGAACGCTGACGGCGATGCGACGTGCCGTGACGTTAGGTCCGGAGTCATACGTGGGAACGAATTACTCCACCGATTGGCGTCGGTCGGAGAGCGCCTGCCAGTGGACCTGGATCACGGCGAAAAGAAACGCCGTGCTGATGCCGAACAGCAGCACGCCGTTCACCGCCTCGAGAACGCTGATCCTCTGCCATCGGGGGGCCAGCGTTATTGCCGGTATTTCGAACGTCGTCATAGTGGCCAGGGAATAGACCGACGCGTCCGTGAAGGAGTCGACTGCGCCGAGCCACCAATATGCTGAGGCCCACAACACGCCCTCGAGTCCGTGCAGAGCCGCCAATATCAGCGCGACGGCTCCGATGTGGACGATCACGGTCGGAATCGCCCGCAGCTGGTGAGGCTTGTACTTGTTGATCCGAGCCCGAACCCTCGTTTCCAGGCCGAAGGCCACCAACACCAACGCGGTCGTGTGGATCGCGATGGTGAGCACGATGAGTGAAAGGCCCAGGATCCAACTCGGAAGATCCATCTACTTTCCTTACCATCGGCCACATCGGCACACGGTCACAACTACCGAAGTCGATCAGGCCGGGAGCAGGCTGCCCTCTGCTTACGGTCGAATCAGCAGCCTGAACGACTAGATGTCTGACTTACGGGTATTCACGCTGAAGTGGCTGGCCCGCCCGGCGCGGGGTTGTCGTGGCCCCAGATGCGGAGGTGGCTATGGGCGACTTCGGGATAGCGGGGCTTTGGCTGTTTCTGGCTTCGGCCATCGTCGTCGCGGTATTGATTGGAGCCGGCAGTATCTTGCTGGCGAGTCGCACCCTCCCGAAAGAGGTGGGCGCAGGCCACAACGGGACGCTGGCACCGTTCCTCACGTGTGTCGCTCTCGTGTATGGCGCCCTGCTCGGATTCACCATCGTTGTGGCGTGGGAGCAGTTCTCCTCCGCAGAGGCCAATGTCTCCAATGAGGCGTCCACCCTGATCACGATGTACCGGCAAACCGTCGGCATGCCCGTCTCGGAGCGGACCCAGATGCGGGAATTGCTCCGCAAGTACGCGCACGCGGTCGAGGGTCCCGAATGGGAAAGTGCAAGACGCGCCGGCGCGGGAACGGAGGGCGCGCGAGATGCGCTCAACGAGATGTATACGGTGCTCGGCAAAGAGCACTCCAGCGTCACGTCGAGCCCGATAAGTCAGAAGTTTCTCGACGGGTTGACGACGTTGGCATCGGAGCGGAATCAGCGAATCCTGGACGCCAAACCGCGAATACCCGGCTTGCTATGGGCCGGCCTGCTTTTCGGCGGGGTCGTAGTGCTGGGGATCGGCGGTTTCATGCGCCTGGGGAACGTACGGGCGCACCTGATTCTGCTGAGCGCCGTCGCTGTCCTGCTCGGCCTGCTGCTGTTTGTCGTCTTCTGGCTTGACCATCCCTTCGGAAACCAGCTGGGCGTGACATCGGCACCGTTCGAGCAATCACTGGACGTTTTCGACTCGATAGACCGTGGGACGTGATCAGGTCGCCGAACGGCTCGCCCGGTATTGCCGCGGCGTCTGGCCGAACCAGCGACGGCACGACCTGTTCAGTGCGCTCTGTTCGGAATAGCCGAGCAGGCCGGCGATCTGCTGCAGATGCAGTCCCGGCACCGCGAGGTAGCGCTCCGCATGGGCTCGGCGCTCACCGTCGATGATGTCCTGACATCGCGCGCCCTCGGCGGCGAGTTGGCGCTGCAGGGTTCGCGGATGCAGGGCGAGCTGGTCGGCGATGGCCTCGGCGCTGCATTGACCGGTGGGCAGCAGTCGCCTGGTCAGTTCGGCCACGCGTTCGGACAGCGCCGCAGTGCTGGGCAGGTAAGTGGATTCCAGGTACTTCGTCGCGATGCGTTGCGTCTCGGGATCGGCCGTGTCGATGGCCTTGTCGGCAACGTGCGCGGACAGCTCGAAGCCGCTCCAGGTCTGATTGAAGCGCACCGGGCAGCCCAGCTCCGCGCGGTAGGCGTCCTGCGACCCGCGTTGGTTGTGTATGAACGAGACCAGCCGCGGCCGGGCGTGCGGTCCGCCGAGGAGCCGAAGAATCTGCGCACCGATTCCCATGCTGAGCTCGTAGCTCTGCATCGGGTACGGAACGCCGGGCTCGGTCACTTCGTACGTGCACCGCACGTCGGACTCGGCAGATGCCCGGCTGACCGTCAGCGTCAACGCGGGGGAATGGACGTAGAGGTATCGCGCGATCGCCTCGAAACCACCCAGCACCGTTTGGGCATTGCGGGCGATCACTGCAATGGGTCCGAGAATGTCGAGGCCCTGAAAACGGGAAAGGCGAAGCCCGAAATCCGGACACTTCAGGTCCTCGGCACTGGCCTCCAGCAAGCGGATGAACGCGTCGACCGCGACGAAGCCGTCCGCTTGCTGTTCGGCGCCGACGGGGATACCGAACCGGGCAAGGAACGACTCGGGGTCGCCGCCCAGTTCGCGCACCAGATCGCTGTAACCCCGCAGGGCCGCGGTGCGGATCAGACTGCCCATGACATCACCTGTCGGCAAATGATAAAAACTTGTCGGGAATTGTCAAGACCCGGAGGGTCGCCGGCGGCCATTCTTCTAGTCATGAACACACAGCACTTCGACATCCTGATCATCGGCGCAGGCCTGTCGGGCATCGGCACGGCCGCTCAGTTGACCGCCGAGTTTCCGCACAAGACCCTCGCGGTGCTGGAGCGCCGCGAGCGCCTCGGCGGCACCTGGGACCTGTTCCGCTACCCGGGCATCCGCTCCGATTCGGACATGCTCACCTTCGGCTACAAGTTCCGGCCGTGGCAGGAGCTGAAGGTGCTGGCCGACGGGCCGTCGATTCGCCAGTACATCGCCGACACCGCCGTCGAGTACGGCGTCGACGAGAAGATCCGCTACGGGCTGAAGATCGTCGGCGCTGACTGGTCGACGGCCGAGAGTCGCTGGACGGTGACCGCCGTGCACGAGGCGACGGGCGAGACGCGCCACTACACGTGTGGCTACCTCGTCAGCTGCACGGGCTATTACAACTACGACGCGGGCTATCTGCCGACCTTCCCCGGCGCCGAGCGGTTCACGGGCCGCTGCGTCCATCCCCAGCACTGGCCAGAAGACCTCGACTACACGGGCAAGAAGGTCGTCGTGATCGGCAGCGGCGCAACGGCAGTCACCCTGATCCCCGCGATGGCGGGCGACGCGGCGCACGTGACCATGCTGCAGCGCTCGCCGTCGTACGTGTTCTCCCTGCCCGCGTTCGACAAGATCTCACAAGCGCTGGGCCGCTTCCTGTCCGAGGAGACGGTGTACGCGCTCGGGCGCAAGCGCAACATCATGATCCAGCGTGCAATGTACAAGGCATGCAGGCGCTGGCCGAAAACGATGCGCCGATTCCTGCTGTCGCAGGTGCGCCGTCGCGTCGGCGCGTCGTTCGACATGAGCCACTTCACCCCGAACTACATGCCGTGGGACGAGCGGTTGTGCGCGGTGCCCGACGGCGACCTGTTCGACGTGCTGGCCTCCGGAGAGGCGTCGGTCGTCACCGATCAGATCGAAACCTTCACCGAGACAGGCATTCTGCTGAAGTCGGGTCGGGAGCTGGAGGCAGACATCATCGTCACCGCCACCGGTCTGAACCTGCAGATGCTCGGCGGCATGGCGCTGTCGGTTGACGGCGAGGCGCGTGAGCTGCACGACGCGATGACCTACAAAGGCGTGCTGGTGCAGGACCTGCCCAACATGGCGTGGATGTTCGGCTACACCAACGCGCCGTGGACGCTGAAGTCCGACATGGCCGGTGAGTATCTCTGCCGACTGATGCGGCACATGGACGACAACGGTCATGCGGTGGCGACACCGCGCGACATCGAGGACTGCGCGACGGGCGACGGCATGCTGGACCAACTGCAATCCGGCTACGTACAGCGCGGCAAGGACGTCATGCCCCGACAGGGCTCCAAGCTGCCGTGGCAGGTGCTGATGCACTACGAGAAGGACTCTCGGATGCTGCTCGACGAGCCCGTCGAGGACGGCGTGCTGTCGTTCGACACGACACGGGTCGAGGCGTTCGCATGAGCATCCATCCAGGGGTGGTCCGCGCCGCGCTCCGCGGCTGCCGACCGGTGTTGGCCTCCCGCCGGGTGACGGTCGGTGGCAAGCGCAGAATGTACGACCTGTTCACGCGGGTAGCTCGGGTGCCGAGGGGTACGGGCTACGACGGCGTCACCATCGCGGGCGTGCCGGTGGAGGGGGTGCGACCGCCGGGGGTAGGGGACTCCGGCGCGACGCTGCTGTACCTGCACGGCGGCGCGTATGCACTGGGCAGTGCCAAGGGCTATCGAGGCGTGGTGACGCGGCTTGCCGATGCGGCCGGGATGACGGCGCTGGTGCCCGACTACTCGCGGTCGCCGGAGGCGCGGTATCCGGTTGCGCTCGAGGAGATGGTCGCGGTCTATCACACGTTGATCAACTATGGGGTCGAGCCGGAAAGCATTGTCATTGCGGGCGATTCGGCGGGTGGAGGGCTGGCGTTGGCGCTGGCCATGGCCCTGCGGGATCGCGGGATCCCAGGGCCGGCAGCGATCGGCTTGATCTGCCCGTGGG
>JBKPSU010000167.1:0-25596 GCA_046735135.1 Actinomycetota bacterium | reverse complement strand
GCAGCCTCGACGTATACGGATCCGGTGGCCGCCGGTTGCGCGACGACTGGCGCGACGGCGCCGAGGCGTACCTGGGCACCGTCGTGCCGGGCTACCCGAACCTGTTCACGCTGTACGGGCCCAACACGAACGGCGTGACCTCGATCATCTACATCCTCGAGGCCCAGGCCGAATTCGTGCGCCGCACACTCGACGAGATGGACCGCGCGGGTGTGCGGGCCGTCGAGATCAGGCGCGACGTCCACGACGCCTACAACGCCGAGATCCAACACGCGATGCAAAACACTGTGTGGCTGGCCAACTGCAACAACTACTATCGTCATCCCAACGGCAAGGTCGTTACGCAATTCCCCTACAGCGGAACGAGATTCGTGGAGATGCTGGCCGGCGTGGGACTTGACGAGTTCGATCGGAAGGAAGTGGCCGCGTGCCCGGAATCCACCACACGGCGATAGTCACCGCCGACGTCGAGGCATCGATGCGGTTCTGGCGCGACGGCCTCGGGTTGACCGAGTTGTTCGACTACACCTTCACCGGTGACTGGCCGACCCTCTTCGGTGCCGCCACCGACCAGTTGCGGTCGATCTTCCTCGGCGACCCCGCATTTCCCGACAGCGGCATCGTCGAACTCGTGGTCTTGGCCGGCGCCAAGCCGCCTCCCGCGACAGCCGACGCCCCGGCCTTCGGCTTCTTTCTGTTGTCGCTGCAACGCGACGTCGAGGCGACCCTGACAACGCTCGCGGGCCTGGGTTTCGACACGGGGGTGCGACAGATCGCCATGCCCGCGCCGGGAGGCAAGACAGTGGCGATGGCGGTGATCACCGCGCCCGATGGCGTGCGCGTCGAGCTGATCGGACCGCCCGAATGAGTACGATCGTCACCGGCGGGGCTTCCGGTATCGGCAAGGCGGTCGTCGAGAGGCTGCGTACGGCAGGCGCCGACGTGGTTGTCTGGGACATCAATGGCGGCGAGATCCACTGCGACGTCAGCGATCCGGAGTCCGTCTCGGCGGCGATCGATCAGACAGTCGCTGCCCACGGTTCGCCCGACAGGCTCGTCGCGTGCGCGGGCATCGGCGCGTCCGGCCTTCTGCTGCAACAGAGCCCGGAGGACTGGCAGCGGGTCATCGACACCAACCTGACGGGGACGTGGCTGACGATGCGTGCCGCCGCGCAGCAGATGGTGGACAACGGCTCGGGTGGCTCCATCGTCGCGGTGTCGAGCATCAGCGGGACGCTCGCCGACCGGGACATGGGCGCCTATTGCGTGTCGAAGGCAGGCATCGACATGTTGGTACGTGTCGCTGCAACCGAATGGGGGGTGCACGGCATCCGGGTCAACGCCGTCGGGCCCGGCGTCACACGCACGCCGATGCTCGCCAATCCCGAGCAGCTGCCGGGGTGGGTCGACGGGCTGACGGAGCGGACGGCACTTGGCCGGCTCGGGGAGGCCGACGACGTCGCGGAGGCCATCGTCGCGGTTCTCGAAATGTCTTGGGTCACAGGGCAAACGGTGTTCGCCGACGGCGGGTTGGCGTTGCACAGCCCAATCGATGCCTACGGGCAGATCCAACGGCTGCGATCCCGCCACGAGGATTAGTCGGTGCGGCTCGACCCGATCTCGTCGTATACCCGCCACCAGGTCAACTCGTGGTCGGCGGCCGAGATCTGCCCGCGCCCGAGCCGTTCGTCGGCGTCGATCAGCATCAATGCCAGCCTGCTCAGCCTGTCACGAGCCGCCTGCGCATCGGGATTGTGGAATGTCGCGCTCACCACGGCGGAGAGAGACTTCACCTGGGTGCGCGGAGTGCCGGCGATCGCGGTGGTGATCACGGCGATGGCGACGAGCGCGCCCGTCGAGACGGCGACGGCTGCCCACGGGCCGATCGCCTGCGGCAGAAAGACCTCGCATGCGAGCCATACCAGCGCACCCCATACTGGCCAGCCCCGCGCCAACCGGACGCGCCGCCGCTCGGGCTCGCTGATGCCTGGCGGGAACACCACCAGCCGGTAACGCGTGACGCCGAACCGGTCGGGCTGGACGACCAGCGATCCCCACGGCCTTTCGCCGTCCAGCAGCCGCAACCAGCCCCGGCGCAGCGGCGAGGCCATCTGCGTGGCACGCATGCTTCCGGTCTACCCCTCCCAACCGGCCGGAAACGAAGTCCAGACGCTTTCTTTACGGCGGTCACAGCGGCTTTTATGGATGCCTGGCAGTGCATGAGGCTGAGTATTGTGTACTATACTCAGCATGATGGACAAGCTTCCTGCGCGGCTCGCCGACCACCCGACGGTGCGCAAAGTGGCCTCGCGCAAGACCAAGAAGCCCGGCGTCATCGACGCGGCGTGGCTGCGCACGGTGTGCCTGGAAGCGGGGGCCGACGACGTCGCGTTTGCCAGCGTCGACAATCCCGAACTCGCATCCGAACGCGAACACGTCGAAGGCGCCCTTCCCGGCACGAGGAGCTTCATCTCGCTGGTCGTGAAGATGAATCGCGACAACGTCCGCTCGCCCGCGCGCAGCGTCGCCAACCAGGAGTTCCATCGCAGCGGCGAGCTCATCAACGAGGCCGCCCACCGCATCACCCGCACGTTGCAAGAGGCCGGTTATCGCGCGCTCAACCCGTCTGCCACATTTCCGATGGAGATGGACAACTTTCCCGGTCGCATCTGGGTGGTGGCCCACAAGCCCGTCGCGGTGGCCGCTGGGCTCGGCGTGATGGGCATCCACCGCAACGTGATTCACCCTAGGTTCGGCAATTTCATCCTGCTGGCCACATTGCTTGTCGATTCGCAGATCAGTGCGTACGGCGAGCCGCTGGATTACTCGCCGTGCCTGGAATGCAAGCTCTGCGTCGCCGCCTGCCCCGTCGGCGCCATCAAGAAAAACGGCGACTTCGACTTCGTCGCCTGCTCGGTGCATAACTACCGCGAGTTCATGGGCGGGTTCACCGACTGGGCGCAGACGATCGCCGACAGTGACGATGCCGCCGACTTCCGGTCACGGGTAAGCGATTCCGAGAATGCGTCGATGTGGCAGAGCTTGTCGTTCAAGGCGAACTACAAGGCCGCCTACTGCCTCGCGGTGTGTCCCGCCGGCGAAGAGGTCATCGAGCCCTATCTCGAGAACCGCAAGGGCTTCATGGATCTCGTGCTCAAGCCGTTGCAGGACAAGAAGGAGACCCTGTACGTGCTGCCGAATTCGGCGGCCAAGGAGCACGCCGAGCGACGCTTTCCCCACAAGAACGTCAAGGTCGTCGACAGCGGCATCCGCGGGAGGTAGGGCACGTTCGGCGGCCGCGAGCGCGCGCAAAGTACTGACGAATCGCGGCGTGTCGGGGTGCAGACACGCACGCTCGCGGGAGGTTGCTAGCGGGGCTAGGGCCAGGCGTGCACGATGTTCTGCGCCGGCTCGAGTCCCTGTGCGATAAGCAACTCCGTTGCGTCGGCGGCCTGTTCGCAGATCACCGGCACCTCTTTGCGCTCAGCCGCATTGAAGTTCTGCAGCACGAAAGACGCGCCTGACTTGTTACCGGGCGGACGACCGATGCCGATCCGAACCCGCTGAAACTCATTGGTGCCCAACGCGGAAGCCACCGATCGCAGACCGTTGTGGCCCGCGACGCCGCCGCCGAACTTCAGCCGGATGCGGCCGAAGTCGATATCCAGCTCGTCGTGGATGATCACCACGTCGGCGGGCGGCACCCCGAAGAACTTCGCCAACGGTCCGACCTGGCGGCCGGATTCGTTCATGTACACGCGCGGTTTGGCCAGCATCACCGACCGGCCGCCGACGCGGCCGGTGACCACCTCGGCGCTGGACTTCTTGTGCACCTTGAACTTCTCGCCCATGCGGTCGGCAAGGATGTCGACGACCATGAAGCCGAGGTTGTGCCGGGTCTTGGCGTAGTCGGGCCCGGGATTGCCCAGGCCCACCACAAGAAGCGGCGAGGCCATATCGGGTCGGTGTCCGCCAGTTATTCGGAGGACTCGTCGGAGGCCGATGATTCCTCGCCGCCCTCGCCGCCCTCGGCGCCCTCTTCGCCCTCGGCGGGCGCTGCGGCCTCTTCCTCGCTGACCTCGCCTGCGCCCTCGGCCTCGAGTTCCTCTTCGGTCGGGGCGGCGACGACGTTGACGACCAGCATCTCGGGATCGGATACCAGCGAGACGCCGGAGGGCAGCTCGATCGAGCCCGCGCTGAACTGCGTGCCGATCTCGGCGCCCTCGACGGAGACGGTGAGCTGCTGTGGGATCGACAGCGCGTCGGCCTCGATCTCGATGCTGTTGGAGTCCTGCGTGACCAGCGTGCCCGGAATCGCTTCGCCCTCGACGACGACGTTGACCTCGACGGTCACCTTCTCGCCACGGCGCACGACCAGCAGGTCGGCATGTTGGATGTTGCGCTTGATCGGGTGGATGTCGAGCGCCTTGGTCAGCGCGAGCTGCTCCTTGCCTTCGATGTCGAGGGTCAGCACGGCGTTCGTGCCGGAGTGGCGGAGCACCGCGGAGAGCTCACGACTGGGCAGCAGCAGGTGCTGCGGATCGGCGCCGTGGCCGTAGAGCACGGCAGGGACCTGGCCTGCGCGGCGCGCACGGCGCGATGCACCCTTGCCGGTCTCGGTGCGCACGACGACGGTCAGGTTGTTTTGCTTGCGGGCCGCGTTCTTGGCCATGTGGTGTTGCTCCTCTATGCCGGTCAATTCTCAGCACGGCTAGGGTCGCAACTCGCAAAAAGCGTGTTCCCGTCGATAACGGTGGACTAGGTGCCACCCTCGCCGTTACGCGCGCACAGAGTAGCGCACGGGCAGGTCACAATGCGAATTTGGTACCTGTGAGCTGCTCGGATAGCTCCCAGAGCGCCGCGGCCTTCTTTGCATCGCGCGCCAGCGGGCTGCGGGGGGCGCGGCCTGTCGGCCCGGTGAAGCCGTAGCGGGGGCCGACGAAGCTGTCGCCCGGCAGATCCTGGGACACGGCGTAGAGCGTCTGCCGTGCGCCGAAGTCGGCATCGGTGACGAACCGGTTGAGGGCCTGCATCGCTCGGTCCTGGACGGCGCTTCCGGTATTGCCCTGAAGGTTGGTCGCCGAATATCCGGGATGCGCCGCGTGCGCCTTCACCGCAGACCCGGCGGCCTTGAGCCGCCGCTGCAGCTCCTTGGTGAACAGCAGGTTGGCCAACTTCGACTGGCCATATGCCGGCCACGCGAAGTACGGCCGTGACTTCCAGTTCAGGTCCTTCAGGCTGATGTAGCCGATCAGGTGCATTCCCGACGACACCGTGACAACCCGGTCGGCGATCTTCGGCAGCAGCAGATTTGTCAGCGCGAAATGGCCGAGGTGGTTGGTGCCGATCTGGCTTTCGAACCCGTCGACGGTCTGCGCGTAGGGCACGGCCATGATGCCGGCGTTGTTGACCAGCACGTCGACGGCGTCGACGCCGTCGGCGAATGCCCGAACCGACGCCAGGTCCTGCAGGTCGAGTTTGCGTACCTCGACGTCGCCGGACATGCCCGACGCGGCGGCCGCGCCCTTGTCGGTGTTGCGGCACGCCAGGATCACCTTGGCCCCGACCCTGGCCAGCTCGCGCGCGGTGACCTCGCCCAGGCCGCTGTTGGCGCCCGTGACGATCACGGTACGTCCGTCATACGAGGGCAGATCGGCGGCAGTCCATGCAGTCATGGATGCCACCCTAACTATTTCTTGGCGACGTTGAACCCGCCGATGATCGCCTCGATGTCGGGTCCCTCGTCTCGCGCCTTGTCGGCATAGCCCGTCACGGTGAACTGGATCAGGTAACGCTGGTTGGCGGGCGGTGAGCCGGTGGCGATGACGATGCGGTTGTAGGAGTGCATCCGCTTGCCGTTGAGGTCGTAGCTGCCCTCGATCATCGACGACGGGAAGCCCTTCCAGTCCTGCATCGAGCTGTTGAGCTCCTTGAAGTTCTCCGACAGCTGCGCGTCGGCATTGCCGTGCTGAATCGCCTTGGCCGCGTCGAAGTCGCCGCCGCTGAGTTGGAACACCATCAGCATCGCGGTGGGATAGGTATCGCCCTTGGCGATCACGCGGGTACCGGGCGACAGGCTCGGATTGCTGTACTGTTCCCAGCCTTTCGGGCTCGGCATCGTCACGGTCAGGTCGGTCAGCTTGTCTGGCGCGACGGGTTGCCCCTGCACCCCGGCCTGCTCCAGGTACTGTGAGATCGGCACGGGCGTCTCGGTGGGGGACGCCGATGTCGTCTTGGTGGTGCTGGTCGTCAGCAGCCTCGTGTAGTCAGGCGACCTGTCGCCGCAGCCTGCCACGGCGACGACGAGCAAGACAAGGGTCGCCGCAACGCGGTGACGGGTCACAGAATCTCGCGAACTGAGTCCATCGGCCTGGCCAGCCGGGTGCCTCGGGGTGTCACGACAAACGGCCGCTCGATCAGGATCGGGTGCTCGGCCATCGCATCGAGGAGTTGATCGTCGTCGGCGTCGGCGAGGTTCAGTTCGGCATATAGCGGTTCGCGTTTGCGTACCGCGGTTCGGACGTCGATGCCTGCATCCTCGATCAGCTTCACGAGTTCCGCGCGCGACGGCGGTGTCTTCAAATACTGGACCACCGTCGGCTCGATGCCGTTGTCCCGCAACAACTCCAGCGTCTTTCGGGAGGTCGTGCAGCCGGGGTTGTGATAGATGACTGAATCGGCCACTACGCGGACCCGTCGAAAAGCCCTGTCACCGAGCCGTTTTCGAACACCGCGCGAATCGTGCTGGCCAGCAGCGGCGCGATGGACAACACCGTCAGCTGCGGGAACTGCTTCTCCTCGCCGATCGGCAGGGTGTTGGTGACGATCACCTCGCGGGCGCCGCATTCGGCCAGCCGCTGCGGTGCGGGATCGGACAGCACGCCGTGCGTCGCGGCGATGATGACGTCCTTGGCGCCGTCTTCGTGCAGCAGCTTGACCGCGCCGGCGATCGTGCCGCCGGTGTCGATCATGTCGTCGGTCAGGATGCAGGTCTTGCCTCGCACATCACCGACCACTCGGTTCGACTTGACCTGGTTGGGCACCAGCGGGTCGCGGGTCTTGTGGATGAAGGCCAGCGGAACGCCGCCGAGGGCGTCGGCCCATTTCTCGGCCACGCGCACGCGGCCGGAATCCGGTGACACCACGACCATGTCGTGGTCGTGGTAGTTCTCCGCGATGTGGCCGGTGAGCAGGTTCTGCGCCCGCATATGGTCGACCGGGCCATCGAAGAAGCCCTGGATCTGGTCGGTGTGCAGGTCGACGGTCAGAATTCGGTTGGCGCCCGCAGTCTTGAGCAGATCGGCGACCAGCCGGGCCGAGATCGGCTCGCGGCCGCGATGCTTCTTGTCCTGACGGGCGTAGGGGTAGAACGGCAGGATCGCGGTGATCCGCTTGGCGCTGCCGCGCTTGAGCGCATCGATCATGATCAGCTGTTCCATCAGCCACTGGTTCAGCGGCCAGGGGTGGCTCTGAAGCACGAACGCGTCACAGCCGCGGACCGATTCGTCGAAGCGGACGAAGATCTCGCCGTTGGCGAAGTCGCGGGCGGTCTGGGCCGTCACCGGGACGTCGAGCTCCTTGGCGACCTGCTCGGCCAGCTCCGGGTGCGCGCGGCCGGAGAACAGCATCAAATTCTTGCGGTTGTCGGTCCACTCGGTGCCCACTGTGTGCCCTTGCCGGTCGGGGATCGATATCGGCCTAATCGTACGTATCACCCCTGGACGCGCGTGCCCGGGTTGCCAGAACGTCAACGGAAACCTACCGGCTCACGTCGTTTTGGCGTCCTCTTGGTCGGCGTCTTCGCTGGCATCCTTGGCGCGCCGGGCGGCCTCCGCGGCCGCCGAGCCCGGTCGCTTGCGCTCTACCCAGCCCTCGATATTGCGCTGCGGGCCCGCCGAGACGGCCAGCGCGCCCGGCGGCACGTCGTCGCGTACGACCGTGCCCGCCCCGGTGTAGGCGCCGTCGCCGACGGTCACGGGCGCGACGAACATGGTGTCCGAGCCGGTGCGCACGTGCGAGCCGATCGTCGTGCGGCTCTTGTTCTCGCCGTCGTAGTTGACGAACACGCTGGACGCCCCGATATTGCTGTGCTCGCCGATGTCCGCGTCGCCGACGTAGGTCAGGTGCGGCACCTTGGTGCCGGTGCCCAGCGTCGAGTTCTTCGTCTCGACGAACGCGCCCAGCTTGGTGACGTCGCCGAGCACTGTGCCCGGCCGTAGATACGTGAACGGGCCGACGGTCGCGCCGTCGCCGATGACCGATGACGAGCCGTGGGTGCGGACCACCGACGCCCCGTCGCCGACCGCGACGTCGGTCAGCGTCGTGTCGGGGCCGATCTGGCAGCGGCCGCCGATACGGGTTGCGCCGAGCAGTTGGGTGCCGGGCTGGACGACGGTGTCGCGGCCGATGCTCACGTCGACGTCGATCCACGTGCTGGCGGGGTCGATGATCGTCACACCCGCGCGCTGATGGGAGGCCACGATGCGCCGGTTCAGTTCGGCAGCCACATCCGCCAGCTGGACGCGGTCGTTGACACCCGCCACCAGCGCGGTGTCGTCGACATGCTTGGCCCGCACGATATGGCCGTCCTGCCGGATGATCGAGAAGACGTCGGTGATGTAGAGCTCCTGCTGCGCGTTGTGGGGGCGCAGCCGATTCAATGCTGACCGAAGCACATCCATGTCGAAGGCGTAGACGCCCGCGTTGACCTCGCCGATGGCCCGCTGCGACGGAGTGGCATCGACCTCTTCGACGATGCCGATGACCTCGCGGTCCTGCGTGCGCAGGACGCGGCCGTAGCCCGTCGGGTTCGGCAGCGTGGTGGTCAGCACCGTCGCCGCGGCGGTCTCCGAGCTGTGGGCGGCGATCAGCTCGGCCAGCGTCTCGGCGTCCATCAGCGGAACGTCGCCCGACGTCACCACGACCGTGCCCGCGAAGTCGGCGGGCAGCGCGGTCAGCGCGCAGCCGACAGCATGCCCGGTGCCCAGCTGTTGCTCCTGCACCGCGATCTCGATCGTGCGGCCCAGCGTGTCCGCTAGGTCGGCGACGACGGGCGCGATGCGGTCGCGGCCATGGCCGAGCAGCACGACGAGATGTTGCGGGGCGACCTTGGCCACCGCGTGCAGCGCGTGCGACAGCATGCTTCGGCCTGCCAGCGTGTGCAGCACCTTCGGGGTGTCCGAACGCATGCGGGTGCCCGCCCCGGCGGCCAGCACCAGGACCGCGGACTGCCCATTCGCGGTCATCTTGTTCCTTTCGGCGAGCGAGCTGGGGGTACCTGCCCGCGTGCAAGGGGGAGTCTGTAGGTCGACACGCCGGTCAAGAGTGTCACTTTGCGGTCGCTCGCGGACAAGTTCTGCTCCGTCGCCAGGACTCGAACCTGAACTATCTGAACCAAAATCAGAGGTGCTGCCGATTACACCACGACGGACTGATCAACTCGTGATGCTAGTCGAAGCAACTAGGCTGACAGCTGTGGCAGGACCGGACAAGGAACTGCGTGTACCCCGCGCCCGGATGACGGGTGCCGAGCGGCGTCACCAGCTCATCGACATCGCTCGGTCGCTGTTCGCTGAGCGTGGCTACGAGGGCACCTCGATCGAGGAGATCGCGCAGCGCGCAAACGTCTCCAAGCCCGTCGTCTACGAGCATTTCGGCGGCAAGGAGGGGCTTTACGCGGTGGTGGTCGACCGCGAGATGTCGGCGCTGCTGGACGGCATCACCTCATCGTTGACGCGGACGACCAACAACCGGTCGCGGCTGCGCATCGAGCGGGTGGCGCTGGCGCTGCTGACCTATGTCGACGAACGCACCGACGGCTTCCGGATCCTGATTCGCGACTCCCCGGCGGCCATCACGGCGGGCACCTACTCGACGCTGCTGAACGAGGCCGTCAACCAGGTGTCGTCGATCCTCGCGGGCGACTTCGAGCGCCGCGGCCTCGACCCCGACATGGCGCCGCTGTACGCCCAGGCGTTGGTCGGGTCGGTATCGATGACGGCGCAGTGGTGGCTCGATGTGCGCGAGCCCAAGAAAGAAGTGGTGGCCGCGCATCTGGTCAACCTGTGCTGGAACGGGCTGATGCATCTCGAGGACGACCCGCAGCTGCTCGACGAGTAGTGATTTCGGCGTGATCTGTTGCGCTCAGCGCGACCAAGCACGCCGAAATCGCAAGTGCCTAGGATGGAATCATCATGACCGCATCGGGGACCGTTTGTGTCCAAACCCCGATCGCGGGGCTCGTTGAGCTGGCGCTGCGCGACCCCTCCCTCAAAGACGTCATCAGCCGTGCCGCAGACAGACCCGCTGATCTCGCCCTCGTCGGCCCGGCCAGCGCACGGCTGTTCGCCGCGTGCGCGCTCGCGGAGGCCGGACCGCTGCTGGTCGTCACCGCGACCGGCCGCGAGGCCGATGATCTGACTGCCGAGCTTCGCGGGGTCTACGGGGATTCGGCGGCGATGTTCCCGTCGTGGGAGACGCTGCCGCATGAACGGCTGTCGCCGGGCGTCGACACCGTCGGCGAACGGATGATGGTGCTGCGCCGGCTGGCCCACCCGGACGACGAGCGGCTGGGCCCGCAGCTGCGGGTCGTGGTGACCACCGTGCGCTCCCTGGTGCAGCCGATGGCGCCGGACCTGGCCGACATCCAACCGGTCACGCTCACACTCGGCGAGGAAGCCGACTTCGACGACACCATCGCCCGGCTCGTTGAGCTGGCCTACACCCGTGTCGACATGGTCGGCAAGCGCGGCGAGTTCGCTGTTCGCGGCGGCATCCTCGACCTCTTCCCGCCGACCGCCGAACACCCGATCCGCGTCGAATTCTGGGGCGACGAGGTCTCCGAGATGCGGATGTTCGCCGTCGCCGACCAGCGCTCGATTCCCGACATCGACGTCGACGCGGTGATCGCCGTGCCGTGCCGGGAGCTGCTGCTGACCGACGACGTCCGCGTGCGGGCCTTCGAGCTGTCCGCCGAACACCCGGCAACCGACAACGACGTGCCAGGCAGTATCCCCGACATGCTGGCCAAGCTGGGCGAGGGCATCCCCGTCGACGGCATGGAGGCCCTGCTGCCGCTGCTGCGGCCCGCGGACCTGTCCCTGCTCAGCGATCATCTCCCCGACAAGACGCCGCTACTCGTCTGCGATCCGGAAAAGGTGCGCACCCGCGCGGCCGACCTGATCAAGACCGGCCGCGAGTTCCTCGAAGCGTCATGGTCGACGGCCGCGGTCGGCGGTGACGCACCCATCGACATCGAAGCGCTCGGCGCATCGGGGTATCTGCATCTCGACGATGTCGTCGCGGGGGCGCGCGATGGCGGCCACCCGTGGTGGACGCTGAGCCAACTGAGTGACGAAGCGGCGATCGAGCTGGACATCCGCCCGTCGCCGTCGGCGCGGGGCCAGCAGTCCGGCGTCGACGAGATCTTCGCGATGCTGCGCGCGCACGTCGCCACCGGCGGATCGGCGGCCGTCGTCACGCCGGGCACCGGCACCGCGCACCGCGTGGTCGAGCAGTTGGCCGAAGCCGATACGCCCGCCGCGATGCTCGACCCCGGTGCGACGCCCAAGCCCGGCGTCGTCGGCGTGCTCAAGGGCCCGCTGCACGACGGCGTGGTGGTGCCCGGCGCCAACCTCGTCGTCATCACCGAAACCGACCTGACCGGCAACCGCGTCACCGCACCCGAGGGCAAACGGCTGGCCGCCAAGCGCCGCAACGTCGTCGACCCGCTCGCGCTGACCGCCGGCGATCTGGTGGTGCACGACCAGCACGGCATCGGGCGGTTCCTCGAAATGGTCGAACGCACGGTCGGCGGCGCGCGCCGCGAATACCTGGTGCTGGAGTACGCCTCGAGCAAGCGGGGCGGCGGATCGGACAAGCTGTATGTGCCGATGGACTCGCTGGACCAGCTGTCGCGATACGTCGGCGGCGAAGCCCCGACGCTGAGCCGGCTCGGCGGCAGCGACTGGACCAACACCAAGACCAAGGCGCGGCGAGCGGTCCGCGAGATCGCCAGCGAGCTGGTGTCGCTGTACGCCAAGCGGCAGGCGTCGGCCGGCCACGCGTTCGGGCCCGATACGCCGTGGCAGGCGGAGATGGAGGACGCGTTCGGGTTCACCGAGACCGTCGACCAGCTCACCGCGATCACCGAGGTCAAGGGCGATATGGAGAAACCGATCCCGATGGACCGGGTGATCTGCGGCGACGTCGGCTACGGCAAGACCGAGATCGCGGTGCGGGCGGCGTTCAAGGCGGTGCAGGACGGCAAGCAGGTCGCGGTGCTGGTGCCGACGACGCTGCTGGCCGACCAGCACCTGCAGACGTTCACCGAGCGGATGGCCGGCTTCCCCGTCACCGTGAAGGGCCTGTCGCGGTTCACCGATGCCACCGAGTCGCGTGCGGCGCTCGAGGGGATGAGGGACGGCTCGGTCGACATCGTGATCGGCACGCACCGGCTGCTGCAGACCGGGGTGATCTGGAAGGACCTCGGCCTTGTCGTGGTCGACGAGGAGCAGCGGTTCGGCGTCGAGCACAAGGAGTACATCAAGTCGATGCGCACCCACGTCGACGTGCTGACGATGAGCGCCACCCCGATCCCGCGCACGCTGGAGATGAGCCTGGCGGGCATCCGCGAGATGTCGACGATCCTGACCCCGCCCGAGGAGCGCTACCCCGTGCTCACCTACGTCGGACCGCATTCCGACAAGCAGATCGCCGCCGCGCTTCGCCGCGAACTGCTGCGCGACGGGCAGGCGTTCTACATTCACAACCGGGTTCGGTCGATCGACCAGGCCGCCGCCCGGTTGCAGGCGCTGGTGCCGGAGGCGCGGGTGGTTGTCGCGCACGGCCAAATGCCCGAGGAGCAGCTGGAGCGCACCGTCGAGGGGTTCTGGAACCGGGAGTACGACATCCTGGTCTGCACGACGATCGTCGAGACGGGGCTGGACATCTCCAATGCGAACACGTTGATCGTCGAACGCGCCGACACGTTCGGTCTGTCGCAGCTGCATCAGTTGCGCGGCAGGGTCGGCCGCAGCCGCGAGCGCGGTTACGCGTACTTCATGTATCCGCCGGAGGTTCCGCTGACGGAGACGGCGTACGACAGGCTTGCCACCATCGCGCAGAACAACGAGCTGGGCGCCGGTATGGCGGTCGCGATGAAGGATCTCGAAATCCGCGGCGCCGGCAATGTTCTCGGCGTCGAACAGTCCGGCCACGTCGCCGGTGTGGGATTCGATCTGTACGTCCGGCTGGTCGGCGAAGCGGTCGAGGCGTACCGCGCCGCGGTGGACGGGAAAACCATTGCCGCCGTTGAGGAACCGAAGGATGTACGGATCGACCTGCCCGTCGACGCGAACCTGCCGCCGGACTACATCGCCAGCGACCGGTTGCGGCTGGAGGGCTATCGCCGACTGGCGTCGGCCGCCGACCAGGCAGGCATCGGCGCGGTGGTCGAGGAACTCGTCGACCGCTACGGTCCGCTGCCGGAGCCTGCGCATCGACTGGTCGCGGTCGCGCGATTGCGACTGCTGGCGCGCGAGTACGGAGTCACCGAGATCAGCGCGCCGTCGGAATCCACCCTGCGGCTGTCGCCGATGTCGCTGTTGGATTCGCAGCAACTCCGGCTGAAGCGGATGCATCCGAGTGCGCACTATCGGGCGACGACGTCGACGGTGCAGGTGCCGATTCCCCGGGCGGGCAATGGTGTGGCCGCACCACGGATCCGCGATCTCGAACTGGTCCGGTTGGTGGCCGGTTTGGTATTGGCCCTCAATGGAAAACCGCAGGACGATGTTGATATAACCGACATCGGAGGTGCAGGGGCGATGAAGGACACCGCGAGGGGCGCAGAAGAAACGCGACAGGCGCGATGACTGTCGTTCTTGTCGATCCGCGTCGCCCCTCGTTGATTCCGGTCGAGGCGATGGAACTGCTCTCGGGCGATGTCCAGTACACCGAAGAGATGCCGGTGAAGGTGCCGTGGTCGATGCCCTCGGCGCGGCCGGCGTACGAGGGCGAGGATGCGCCGGTGCTGTTGACATCGGATCGCGATCACCCCGCTGTACAGGCACGACTGGCGGCCGGCGACAAGCTGATCGCGGCTCCCGACGCACAGGCCGGTGAGCGGTTGGTCGATGCCGTCGCGATGATGGACAAGCTGCGCACCGCAGGACCGTGGGAGAGCGAGCAAACACACGACTCGCTGCGCCGGTTCCTGTTGGAGGAGACCTACGAGTTGTTCGACGCGGTGCGCGGTGGCAATGCCGAGGAACTTCGCGAGGAACTCGGAGACGTTCTGCTGCAGGTGCTGTTCCACGCGCGCATCGCCGAGGACGCAACCCAACATTCGTTCTCCATCGACGATGTCGCCGATTCGCTCCTCCGCAAGCTCGCCAACCGGGTGCCCGCCGTTCTCGCGGGTGAGCCGATCTCACTGGCCGATCAGCTGGCGCAGTGGGAGGAGCGCAAGGCCGCGGAGAAATCGCGCAACTCGTCGATGGATGACGTGCCGACGGGCCAGCCCGCTCTGGCGTTGGCGCAGAAGGTGATTGACCGCGTCAGTGCATCGGGTCTGCCCGCCGACCTGCTGCCCGCGTCGATCACCGGCGTCGCGTTGACGGTCGAGGGGGATGCTGAAAACGACTTAAGGACTTCGGTTTTGGAGTTCATGGACACCGTGCGCACGGTCGAGCGGGCGATCGCGGCCGACCGCCGTGGTGAGGATGTGCCCGAGCAGCTCGACATCGCCTCGCTGGGCGTGATCACCGAGGAGGAATGGCGCGCCTTCTGGCCGTCGGCCGCGGCCGTCGAGGTTGTCGAGGACGAGCCCATCGAGGAAGACGTCGAGGACGAGCCCGTCGAGGAAGACGTCGAGCCCGTGGAGGACGAGCCCGTCGAAGAAGTGGATGAGACACCCGTCGACGACGAGCCCGTCGAGGAGCCCGAACCCGAGGCCGCCGAGTCGAAATAGCTGACTCTGCGTCTGTGGCGGGATTCGCCGAAATTCCCCGCACTCAGCGCGGAGTCAGTCGAGGAGCTGGTCGCCCAGAAACCGATCGACGCCCGAAACGCCCGGCAGCACAAAGAAAAAGCCGCCGCCAACCGGCATGATGTATTCCTCGAGTGGTTCGCCCTTCAACCGTTCCTGAACGGTCAGAAATCCCCTCTGCAGGCTGCGCTGATAGGCGATGAACGCCAGTCCCTGGTCAAGACGCCCGGCGCCGTCGAACCCTCGCGAATAGTTGAATCCCCTTCGCAGGATGCGGTTTTGGTCGCTCTGTGCGGTGCGCGGGTTCGCCAGCCGAATGTGAGCATTCAGCGGGATTCGCTTGCCGTCGGGATCCTCCGCGAAATCCGGATCGGCGAACTCGTCGGTCAACCCGAGCGGAGCGCCGCTGACCTTCTTGCGACCGATCAGCGCCTCCTGCTCGGCGAGTCGCGTCCGGTCCCAGAACTCGACGAACATCCGGATGATGCGCACGGCCTGATACGAGCCGCCGACCGCCCATTCGGGCTCGCCGTCGCCGGGCTGTACCCAGACATGCTCGTCCATCAGCGCCCCGTCGTCGACATCGAGGTTGGCGGTCCCGTCCTTGAATCCCAACAGGTTTCGCGGGGTCGTCGCTCCCGAGGTTTTGCCCGCCCCGATTCCGCGGGCATAGCCGTCGATCATCCACCGCAGCGTCAACTCGCTTCGGGTGCGGCGCATTAGCTGTCGCAACGCGAACTGCACGGTGTCGTTGTGCCCGGCCTCGAGGATGATCGAGATGTCCCCGTGCGACAGCTTCGGATCCAGCCGATCGTTGGCGAGGAACGGCATGGTCTCCAGTTCCTTCGGTTTGCGATCAGCCAGCCCGAACCGGCCGTCGAACACCGAAGCGCCGACGCCGACCAGAACCGAGAGGTTGTCGGCGGGGGGCCTGTCGCCGAGGATGCCGGAGTCGACGGGTGGGTACGCCGAATCGCGGGTTTGGGGCGGTTTACCCGCCATCAGCCCGCGGATCTCCTCGGTGAGCTCCTGCAGCGTCGCCTTCAGGCCCGCGCGGTCGCGCACCTGAAGGTTGAACGATGCCACCATGCCTTGTTCGGGAATCGGCAGTGTCGTGATGCCGGCCTGATGTGATCCCTCGAAGGGAATGAACTCCGGCCGGGAGACCGGCGGCGAGGCCGGCTCGGGTGACGAGCACCCGGCCAGCACCCCGCCTGCGCCCACGGCGACACCGGTACCCAGCGCCCCGGTGACGAACCCGCGGCGGGAGATCCCTCGTCGTGGCGGGCGCACGGTCACTTCAGTGTCAAGGCACCCGCGATTTGGGACAGGTTCTCCGACAGCCCGGCGAGCTGCGCCTTGAGCGCGTCGACGACCTGCGGCTGCACGGTCACCGACGGGCAGCGCGGCGACGGGAACTCGCTTCCCTCCGGGCAGAAGTTCACCCAGCCATCGCCCTGGCGCAGCGGCCGCATGGTGTCGAACAGCTGCGAGAACCCGGCGGTGATCTTGCCGAGCAGCGCGGCGTCGGCGTCCTTCAGCGGCCCGCTCAGCTTGTCGACTGCGACCTGCGAGCCCTGCAGGTTGGCGTCGAAGTCCCAGAGGTCGGTCTTGGCGTAGCGGTCTTCCTCGCCGGTGAGCTTGCCCTGCGACACCTCTTCGATGAGCTCGGCCGCGCCGTTGGCGACGTTGATCGACTCGACCTTGACGTTCGGCAGCTCCTTCTGCAGGTTGGCGATGTCGGCGTCGAGCTGGTCGGCGAACGGAACAGCGCCCTCGAGAGTGTTCTTGTCGAACAGCAGGTACTCGAGCCGGTGCCAGCCGGTGAACTTCGGGTCGTCGACGCCCGCGAAGTCATCGACGCGGGAGTCGGTCTTGGCGTCGGTGTCCTCGACGAGCTCGGTGATCGGCTCGATGCGCTCCCACGGCATGCGCGACGGCGCGTAGGCATCCTGGGCGGCTTTCAGATTGCCCGCGCGAACGGAGTCGGTGAACACCTTGACGACTTTGACGAGCTCGTCGGACTGGGCGACGGCATACGCCTTGTAGTCATCGGCCGCCTTTTGAAGCTCTGGGCTCGGCGCCGCCGCCGGGGTCTCGGCGGAGCCTGAGGAACTGCTCTCTGCGGTGCTGCCCGCCTCGCTGCTGGAGCAGCCGGCAAGAACCAGCGCCGCGGTCGCGATCGACACGGACCAGGCGAGATGCAGTCTCATTGAGCCTCCTCGTAGTTGACGCGTGAACATTACATCGTTATGCCATCGATAGGGTAGGCACACCTAAATGTCGTTTGCCTAACCTTATTCGAGACTGTTTCCGACCCGCGGCGGCGTCCACCCGGAGCACTCCTCGAGCCGTGGGACGATGGGTTGCAATCAGTGGGGTGTTGTAGGGAGTCCGGTGTCGCCAGTGCTTTGGCTGCGGGCTGTCGTGGTGGTAGTCGCGACAGTGCTGCTGATGGCTTCCAGCTGCTCATGGCAGCTGGGCACCCCCATCCCCGAGGGAGTGCCGCCGGCGACCGGCGACCCGGTGCCGGCGGTCGACACCCATGCCAAGGGCAGGCCCGCTGACCAGTTGCACGAGTGGGCGGCCGAACGGGCGCCCGCGCTCGGGATCCCGGTCACGGCGCTCGAGGCGTATGCGTACGCGGCAAGGGTGGCCGAGGTGGAGAACCCCAAATGCCACCTGGCCTGGCCGACGCTTGCCGGGATCGGAATGGTGGAAAGCCACCACGGCACCTATCGCGGCGCCGAGATCGCGCCCAACGGCGATGTCACCCCGTTCATCCGAGGCGTGCGGCTGGACGGCACGATGGGCAACCTCGAGATCGTCGACAGCGATTCCGGCGTGCTCGACGGTGATCCGCACCTGGACAGGGCGATGGGCCCGATGCAGTTCATTCCCGAGACGTGGCGGCTTTACGGCGTCGATGCCAACAATGACGGCAAGATCAGCCCGGACAACTACGACGACGCCGCGCTGTCGGCGGCCGGATATCTGTGCTGGCGAGGCAAGGATCTGTCCACGCCGAGAGGCTGGATGAACGCGCTGCGCGCCTACAACCTCTCCGACCAGTACGCCCGAACCGTCCGCGACTGGGCGACGGCATACGCCAACGGCCATCCCCTCTAGACACGCTGTGGGCACGGGCACGCTCTAGGCTCATATAGCCACAGTCCAGCCGACCGACCAAGGAGAATGCCAGTGCCCATCATCGAGCAGGTCGGAGCTCGCGAGATCCTTGATTCCCGCGGCAACCCGACGGTCGAGGTCGAGTTGGCCCTGACCGACGGCACGTTCGCCCGGGCCGCGGTGCCGTCCGGTGCCTCGACGGGAGAGCACGAGGCGGTTGAGCTGCGCGACGGCGGTTCCCGCTACAGCGGCAAGGGCGTGGGGAAGGCCGTCGAGGCAGTCCTCGACGAGATCGCTCCCGCGATCATCGGGTTGAGCGCGGACGACCAGCGGCTGGTCGACCAGGCTCTGGTCGATCTCGACGGCACGCCCGACAAGTCGCGGCTGGGCGCCAACGCAATCCTCGGGGTGTCGCTCGCGGTGGCGAAGGCGGCCGCCGAGTCGGCGGGGCTGCCGCTGTTCCGCTACGTCGGCGGCCCGAACGCGCACATCCTGCCCGTGCCGATGATGAACATCCTCAACGGCGGTGCGCACGCCGACACCGGCGTCGACGTACAGGAGTTCATGGTCGCGCCGATCGGCGCGCCGAACTTCAAGGAGTCGCTGCGCTGGGGTGCGGAGGTGTATCACTCGCTGAAGTCAGTGCTCAAGAAGCAGGGCTTGGCGACCGGTCTCGGTGACGAGGGCGGCTTCGCGCCCGATGTGGCGGGCACCAAGGCCGCGCTCGACCTGATCCTGTCCGCCATCGAGGACACCGGCTTCAAAGCGGGCACTGAAGTCGCGCTGGCGCTCGATGTCGCCGCGACCGAATTCTTCACCGACGGAACGGGTTACAGCTTCGAGAAGGAGACGCGCAGCGCGGAACAGATGACGCAGTTCTACGCCGGGCTGCTCGACACCTATCCGCTTGTGTCGATCGAAGACCCGCTCTCCGAAGACGACTGGGACGGCTGGGTAGCGCTGACGACCGCGATCGGTGACCGCGTGCAGATCGTCGGCGACGACCTGTTCGTGACCAATCCCGAACGGCTCGAGGAAGGCATCGAGCGGGGCGCGGCCAACGCGCTGCTGGTCAAGGTGAACCAGATCGGCACGCTGACCGAAACCCTCGATGCGGTGGCGCTCGCACACAACAGCGGGTACCGCACGATGATGAGCCACCGCAGCGGCGAAACCGAGGACACCACGATCGCCGACCTCGCGGTCGCCGTCGGCAGCGGCCAGATCAAGACCGGTGCGCCCGCCCGCAGCGAGCGCGTCGCCAAGTACAACCAGCTGCTGCGGATCGAGGAGACGCTCGGCGACGCCGCGCGCTACGCGGGCGACCTCGCATTCCCCAGATTCGCCCCGGAGGCCAAATAGCCCGTGCCCGAAGCGAAACGGCCCGATCCCAAGCGACGGTCACCGGCATCCCGGCCGGGCAAGCCGGGAAAGTCCGGCGACGTCGCTCGCGGCCGTCCGCGTGCGGGGTCGCCGGCACGCCGCGAACCGCGCAAGGCCGAGTCGCGGCCCAAGCCGGAGCCCGTCGAAGAAAATGGCGCGGAGTCGATCAGGCAGTCGATCGCCGAAGCGGCCGAACAGCAGTCCGAGCAACGACTGGGCTCGGCGGCGCGGCGGGCGGCCATCCTCGCCGCGGTGGTCTGTGTGCTGACGCTGACGATCGCCGGTCCGGTTCGCACGTACTTCGCCCAGCGGACCGAGATGAACCAGCTCGCGGCGACCGAGGCCAAGCTGCGCGCACAGATCGCCGACCTCGAGCAGCAGAAGGTGAAACTCGCTGACCCCGTTTACGTTGCGGCGCAGGCCCGCGAGCGGCTCGGCTTCGTCAAGCCCGGCGACATCCCCTATGAGGTGCAGTTGCCTCCCGGCGCCGTGCTGCCTGCCGAGCCGGGTCCGGACACCGCGACGGCGCGGGCGGGTCAGCCCTGGTACACGTCGCTGTGGCACACCATCGCCGATGATCCGCACAATGTGCCGACCACCGTGCCGCCCCTACCTCCGACGCCCGCTCCTCCCGGTGCTCCGCCTCCCGGTGGTTGACCGGTCGGATCTCGACGCCGTCGCGCGCCAGCTCGGCCGCGAGCCCCGCGGTGTCCTCGAGATCGCCTACCGATGCCCGAACGGCGAGCCCGGCGTGGTCAAGACAGCGCCGAGATTGCCTGACGGAACACCGTTTCCGACGCTCTACTACCTGACCTATCCTGCGCTGACGGCCGCGGCGAGCCGGCTCGAGTCGTCAGGGCTGATGCGCGAGATGACCGATCGGCTCGGTGAGGATCCGGAGCTGGCCGCCGCCTATCGCGCCGCGCACGAGGCTTACCTGGCCGAGCGCGACGCGATCGAATCCCTTGGCACCACGTTCTCCGGCGGCGGCATGCCGGACCGGGTCAAGTGCCTGCACGTGCTGATCGCCCATTCACTGGCGAAAGGGCGCGGGGTGAATCCGCTGGGCGACGAAGCGCTGGCGGTGCTGGCCGCCGAACCGGGCATGGCGGGAATCCTGGACCCGGAGGTGTGGACATGACAAGCAGAGTGGCCGCCATCGATTGCGGCACCAACTCGATCAGGCTGCTGATCGCCGACCCGGCCGAGCGCGGCCTGCGCGATGTCCTCCGCGAGATGCGAATCGTGCGGCTTGGCCAGGGCGTCGACGCCACCGGCCGGTTCGCGCCGGAAGCGATCGAGCGGACGAGGGCCGCGCTGACCGACTACGCCCACCTGTTGCGCCGCAACGACGTTGAGAAGGTGCGAATGGTGGCGACGTCGGCGACCCGCGACGCCGCCAACCGTGACGTGTTCTTCGCGATGGCTGCCGACGTGCTCGGAGCAGTCGTGCCGGGCGCCGTCGCCGAGGTGATCACCGGCGACGAGGAGGCCGAGCTGTCGTTTCGCGGCGCAGTCGGCGAATTGGACGTCGCCGCAGGCCCGTTCGTAGTCGTCGACCTCGGCGGGGGATCCACCGAGGTGGTGCTCGGCGAACGGGAAATGCAGGCCGGTTACTCGGCGGACATCGGCTGTGTCCGCCTGACCGAACGGTGTCTGCACAGCGACCCGCCGACAGCGGTGCAGGTGGCAACCGCGCGCGACATGGTGCGCGAACGGCTGGGAGAGGCACTGCGCGTGGTGCCTGTCGAGAAGGCACGCACCTGGGTCGGTGTCGCAGGCACCATGACCACGCTTTCGGCTCTGGCGCAACGGATGACGACGTATGACCCGGCCGCGATTCACCTGTCTCGTGTCGGTTTCGACGACCTGCTGCCGGTGTGCGAGGAGATCATCGCGATGACGCATGACCAGCGCGCTGCACTGGGGCCGATGCACGAGGGCAGGGTCGACGTGATCGGCGGCGGCGCAATCATCGTCGAAGAGCTCGCGGATGCACTGGGCAGCCGGGCAGGCATCGACGAGTTGGTGGTCAGCGAGCACGACATCCTGGACGGCATCGCAACCTCGATCACCTAGGTGCGAACCTTCGTGCGGCGCCTGGGTCTTTTCGTCGGGTCGTGTGTGCCGGCCAGGGTCAGACCCAGCACCAGCATGCCCACTCCCAGCCCGAAATGCAGCCAGTTGTCGGCGTCGTTCAGCGGCATGATGTTCAGCGCGCTGCGCTGGTCCATGAGTAAGCCGTATATCCACAGCGCGACATAGGCGAGCCCGCCCAAAAGCAGGTAGGCGCGCGCTGCGGCATACGTACGCGCGAAGATGAAGCCGATGACGCCGAACGCCAAATGGACGATGTTGTGCAGTCCGGACACAGCGAACATTCCAAAGAGCTTCGCGCCGGAATGGTGACCGGCCCACTGCAACTGGTCGAGGTGGCTCGTCGCTCCCGGAATGAACCCGAGCACCCCAACGATCACGAACGCAGCGGCTATCAGCAAAGCGGCGCCCTGCACCGCCATGACCTTCGGGCGCGTCGCCATCGCTTCATCTCCCTTCGACCCCTTTATTGACGGGCCGGCAGGTGAGAAATACCCCGGCGACGAGCCGGTTAATCCGCTGTCGTCAGCGCCTTACGTTGCAGTTGGGCGGGTTGCCGCAGTGATGTCCGTTGTCGCAGGCATTGCAATGACAGTTACAGCCGCCGGCCTTGGTCTCGGAAATTCGCATCGCTGTTCAACTCCTTCATCGCTCTGACCGCCTGTGCAGGTGGGAGCAGAGTTTCGTATCAACATATGCCGACATCACAATAGTTCTTGTCAGGCTGGAAATAAAGGAATGTCGCCCCGCCTCAGGCCTGCGCGGGGGCGGGCTCCGGGCGGGAGCTACCCGTACTTTTGCGCCTTCAGCGCAGAGTCAACGGAGAAGGGTCTCCAAGCGCTCGTCGAGGGTCGCGTGGAAGTGGCCGAGAGCGCTTTCGTGCGTGCCGAACTCTACGAAGGTGTTCGCAGCCGCGTGCAGGCCGCGCTGAACTCCCTCCGACATCTCGTTGTCCTCCAGCGCTCCCGCGGCCAGCAGGTTGCGAGGACCGGCGCCATCGCCGGGACCTGCTGACAGCGCCTCCGCCGCGGCGGCGGTCGTCAAGGCGTACATCGTCGTGACGGAGTGGCCGATGTCGACCGGTTCGATCACGACCATCAGCACCTGGTCGGGGAACGTCGCAAGCATGACGTTCGGGAACAGGTGATAGACGAAGGTCGCGCGTCTGCCGATGTTCCACGCCGACTCCGGGCGGTCGCGCAGTCGTTCGATGTTCTGATAGGGGAACGTGATTCGGGTGTTCGGTCCGAACTTTTCGACGACGTTGAGGTCGTCGTACTGGATCGGGTAGAAGGTGGTCTTGTGTGTCGAGCGGATGTGGTATCCCTCGAGGAACTGCTCGACGAGAACCTTCCAATTCATCGGCCGCGGAGTGGAGTCGACGTATACGAGTCGGTCGACGGGCATCAGTTTGTCGCGCCACGGGCTGCCGTCGGTCAGCGCTGCCATCGGTTCGTCCGTGGGTGAACTCGCGGCCCGCAAGGGGCCGATGACGATCAGGCCGTCGACCTCGTGGCTGTCGACCTCGACCAGCCCGCGCGCGGCCGCGTCGAGTCCGGGGAACGCGTCGGCATGGGGGACATGCGACAGCGAGCCGTCCAGGCGGTACGTCCAGCCGTGGTAACGGCACACCAGCGCATGCGCACAGCCGGGACCCTCGATGAGTGCCATCCCGCGGTGACGGCACGCGTTGCGGAATACCCGGGCTTTGCCGTCGCTGCCCCGTACCGCAAACAGAGGGACGCCGAAGCTGACCCGTTCGGCGTGATCGCCCGGATTCGGGATGGCTGCCGACGGCAGGTACACGCTCGGATACGAGCGCAACGTCTCGAGTTCGGCGGCGAATCGGTCTGGGTCCAAATAGTTCTCGACCGGCTCACGCCAGGCGTCACCTTCGTCGGTCGTGCCCGCGTCGATGTGCGCGAGGATGCGGCGAACGACTTCCACGTCCTCGGCGACCGACGACTTCGTCGGAGTGCTCATGGTAAGCGAGTATCACACTATGATTGTCACGCGTCAATTAGCCTGTGAGATGAGGGAGGATGGGTGCGTGCCCGCAGCCGCGGTCGACGAGCGTCGCGCCCGCGTCGCCGATCTGATCGGTGACCGGCCGCTGAGCGCGCGCTCCGTGCTTGCCTCCGCGCTGCTGGGCGCCGACCAGCCGCACCTCACGGTCGGGGAACTCGTCGGGGTCGCCTCGCTGTTCGGCATCAGCGGGGGCGCAGCCCGCACCTGCTTGTGGCGCATGGTCTCGGCGGGGGAACTCATCACTGACGACGGTGTCTATTCGCTCGCGGGACGCCTGCTCGATCGACGGCAACGCGTCGACGACGCGTCACGCATTGACGACACCGCGCTGCCGTCGTGGGATGGGACGTGGGAGTTGGCGGTCGTCTCGCTGGACCGGCGCTCCGCGACCGACCGCCTCGCACTCCGCAAAGCGGCCACCGCGCTCCACCTAGGCGAGCTACGTGAAGGCGTCTGGCTGCGGCCCGACAACCTGGACCGCAATCGCCTGCCGACGCTGCGCGCGGTGCTGGATCAGCAGTGCGTGCACTTCCACGGCGCCGCCACCGACATTCCCGTCGAGACCGTGAGATCGCTTTTCAATCTTGACGATTGGGCCGCTGACGCGCGCCGGCTCACTGCCGCGATGCGTGACGAACTGGAGATCGACGCCGCAGGGGCCGAGGATTCGGTGTATCAGTTCGCGCTGTCCGTCGCGGCGGTGCGTCATCTCCAGCTCGACCCGCTGCTTCCTGCCGAGCTGATTCCGCGGGACTGGCCTGCGCATGCACTGCGCGACGGCTATCGCCGCTTCGACGTGATGTTCAAGCGTTGGCTCACCACCCAGGACGCCGATCACGCCGCGGACTGAGCGCCGCCCAGCAGCCGCTAACTGGTGTTCCATCGACGATACCTGGACGAAAGCTGTGGCCCGTTTCTCATGGTTGGCCAAGGCAATGGACGTTAAATGGGGGCATGGCAACCGACACACCAATGCAGTTGGGAATGGTTGGACTCGGCCGTATGGGGGCGAACCTCGTGCGACGACTGATGCGGGACGGGCATCGCTGCGTCGTTTTCGACATGAACGCCGACGCGGTGGACTCCCTGGCGAAGGAGGGAGCAACCGGCGCGACGTCGTTGCCCGACTTCGTGGACAAGCTGGAGAAGCCTCGAGCGGTGTGGCTGATGCTGCCCGCGGCGGTGGTGGACAAGACGCTCGAAGAGTTGGTCGGCCTGCTGGAGCAGGGCGACACGGTGATCGACGGCGGCAACTCGTATTACCGCGACGACATCACCCGGGCGAAGAACCTGTTGACGAAGAACATCCACTATGTGGACTGTGGCACCAGCGGCGGTGTGTGGGGGCTGGAGCGTGGCTACAGCCTCATGATCGGCGGTGAGGACGAGGTCGTCAAACGCCTGGATCCGATCTTCAAGACGATCGCCCCCGGCAGCGGTTCCGCCGAGCCGACACCGGGCCGGACCCGCACCGACGGCACCGCCCAGCACGGCTATCTGCATTGCGGGCCCAGTGGGGCAGGGCATTTCGTGAAGATGGTGCACAACGGGGTGGAGTACGGGATGATGGCCGCCATCGCCGAGGGCCTGAGCATCATCAAGCACGCCGACGCGGGTAAGGCCGAGCAGACGGTCGATGCCGAGACCACGCCGATGCGCGACCCGTGGGCGTATCAATACTCGATCGACGTCGGGGAAGTCGCAGAGGTGTGGCGTCGCGGATCGGTGGTGTCGTCCTGGCTGGTCGACTTGATCGCCGCCGCGATGGCGCAGTCACCGCAACTCGACGATTTCACCGGCCGCGTCTCGGATTCCGGTGAGGGCCGCTGGACGGTGCTGGCCGCAGTCGACGAAGGAGTGCCCGCACCGGTCATCACGACGTCACTGTTCGAGCGGTTCGAGTCGAGGGAGCTCGGCGAGTTCACCGCGAAGTGCCTGTCGGCGATGCGCAGTCAATTCGGCGGCCATGC
>JBKPSU010000166.1:0-9827 GCA_046735135.1 Actinomycetota bacterium | reverse complement strand
AGGCTCAACGCGCGATATTGTTCGATATTTGGAACGGCGAGGTACATTTTTGAGATGCCGAACAGAGAGGCCAGCAGACGCTCGTCGCCGCCGACGGAACGCGTCGTCGCGGTTCTCGACTTCCTGGCCCGCCATCCGCACGATCGGTTCGGAGTGTCCGAGCTGTCCCGCCGGCTGGGCTTGAGCAAGCCGACGTGCCTGGGCATCGTCACGACGCTCGCCGACGCCGATTACCTCGTCCGCGATCCGCAGGACAAGACGTATCGGCTGGGACCCGCGCTGATCTCGCTGGGTCACACGGCGCAGGAGTCGCTACGGGTGGACCCGGCGGCCAGGGCGGAGTTGCGTCGGCTGTCGGCGACCTCTGGGACCACCGTCGCCCTTTCCGCGGTCATCGACGACCGCATCACGGTGCTGGACCTTGTCGGACCGCCGGGCGCGGACGTGGGGGTCCGCGTCGGTCAGAGTTATCCGTTCGCGCCGCCGGTCGGGCTGATGTTCGTTCTCTGGGACGACGACGCGCTGCGTGACTGGCTCGCGAAGGAGCCGACAATTCCATTACGCACCGACGGCGAACGACTGGACCGCGTGGTGAATGAATGCCGCCGCACGGGCTACCTCGTCGAGCGCCTCACCCCTGGGGGCCGCCGGCTCTACGCCTTGATGGCGGGCATGTCGAGCAGGCTGCCCGATGAACTGCGCGCACTCCTCGGCGAGCTGATCGCCGACATCGGCGAGCGGGTCCATCTACGGAGCGAGACCTCGGGCGGCCGGCAACGCCATGACATCAGCGTCATCTCCGCGCCGGTGTTCGACCACCACCAGCGCCAGGCGATGGTGGTGTCCCTACAGATCGGCAGGGCATTGACCGACTCGGAGATCGCCAAGCGGGCTCGCGCGCTGAAGGCCACCGCCGATGTCGTGACCGGCAGGCTCGGCGGCGCCAAGCCCGCGTTCACCTCTTATTAGACGTCTGCGAGCACCGTCAGAGCTGGCGCAGACACTCATCGCGCCGGCGGAGAGTGCCGACGCGATGAGTTTTTTGAGCAAGCCGGGAATCAGCCTGCCCGTGCTGCATCAGTTAGACGCCCTGCAGAGCCTCCGAGATCGGCGTCGGCCGGATCACAATGCCGCACTGGCTGACCAGGTCGGCAGCGGGCTGGTTGATCGCCTTCAACTCGGATTCGACCTGCGGGTTGGTCGAGAAGTACGCGCGGTACGCGACCTGGGCCTCATCCGACGGCTGCTTGGCGATCTGGGTCAGCGCCTGGTTGGCATCGGGATGAGCCGCCAAATACGTGCTCATCTTCGCCGACACCGTGCTCGAGGTGTTGGCGGCACTGCTGAACGTGCACGCATCGGGGGTCGTGGGCGTCGCTGGCTCGGCATTGGCGGTCGGCATGATCATCGCCGCAGATGCGACGCCACCAAGCAGGCCGCCTGCGAACATGCCGTACAGGCCGCGTCGAACGGTCGTTGCGGACATCTTCATCGGAACACTCCTATCGGTCTGCGATTTGTTGGTCGCACACCCAGGCCTATCCGAATGCAAGCGCCGCTAAACGAGCCGATCGGTCCGGCAACGGCGCGAACCGCACCGTCATGCCTGGCCAGCGGCGGGTAATCGGCCCCCGAAAAAAGTTGCTTAGCAGCCCTAGCGGGCGACCTTTCCGCCGCTCTCCATTTCTCGCTTGATTTCCAGCGCGATGTCGATGAGCTGGTCCTCCTGGCCGCCGATGAGCTTGCGCTGACCAGCGCGGTGCAGCAGCTGGTGAGCGGGCACGCCGTAGCGCTCGGATTGCCGGATGGCGTGCTTGAGGAAGCTGGAGTACACCCCCGAGTAGCCCATGATCAGCGCGTTGCGGTCGAGCAGGCATTCGGCGGGCATCGCGGGTGCCACCACTTCCTCGGCGGCGTCGGCGATGTCGAAGAAGTCGATGCCGGTCTTCACACCGATCTTGTCGAACACGCCGATCAGCGCCTCGACCGGCGCGTTGCCCGCGCCCGCTCCGAACCGGCGGCAGGAGCCGTCGATCTGCTTCGCGCCTGCCCGGACCGCCTCGATGCTGTTCGCGACGCCGAGGCCCAGGTTCTCGTGTCCGTGGAAGCCGACCTGCGCGTCGTCGCCGAGTTCGGCGACCAGCGCGGCGACCCGGTCCCGCACGCCCTCGAGCACCAGCGCGCCTGCGGAGTCGACGACATAAACGCACTGGCAGCCGGCGTCGGCCATGATGCGGGCCTGTGCGGCGAGCTTCTCCGGCGAGATGGTGTGGCTCATCATCAGGAAGCCGACCGTCTCGAGGCCGAGCTCGCGGGCCAAGCCGAAATGCTGGATCGAGACGTCGGCCTCGGTGCAGTGGGTGGCGATCCGGCAGATCGAACCGCCGTTGTTCTGCGCTTCCTTGATGTCCTCCTTGGTGCCGACGCCGGGCAGCATCAGGAAGGCGATCTTGGATTCCTTCGCGGTCTCGGCAGCGAGCTTGATGAGTTCCTGCTCAGGCGTCTTGGAGAACCCGTAGTTGAAACTCGACCCGCCGAGCCCGTCGCCGTGGGTGACCTCGATCACGGGCACGCCCGCGGCGTCGAGTGCCGCGACGATCGCACCCACCTCGTCCTTGGTGAACTGGTGGCGCTTGTGGTGGCTGCCGTCCCGCAACGACGTGTCCGTCATCCGGACGTCCCAGATCGGGTTGAAGTAGACGCCTTCGGTACTCATGCTTGACCTCCTCCGGCCGTCGCCGACAGAGACTCCTTGGCGATCTCCTCGCCAACCTTGGTGGCGGCGGCAGTCATGATGTCCAGATTTCCAGCGTAGGGCGGCAGGTAGTCGCCCGCACCCTCGACTTCGACGAAGGTGGTGACGACATGATTGCCGCCGTTGACCACCGACGGCTCGTCGAACTGCGGATCATTGAGCAGCCGGTAGCCAGGCACATAGGTCTGCACCTCGGCGACGACGTCACGGATGGACTGGGCGATCGCTTCGCGGTCGGCGTCCTCCGGGATCGCGCAGAAGATGGTGTCGCGCATGATCATTGGCGGATCCGCGGGGTTGAGGATGATGATCGCCTTGCCGCGCTTGGCGCCACCGATCGTCTCGACACCCTTGCTGGTGGTCTTGGTGAACTCGTCGATGTTGGCCCGCGTGCCCGGGCCCGCCGACACCGACGAAACCGACGCCACGATCTCGGCATAGGGCACCTCGACGACGCGCGACACCGCGTACACCATCGGGATGGTGGCCTGTCCGCCGCAGGTGACCATGTTGACGTTCGGCGCCTCGAGGTGCTCACGCAGATTCGCGGGCGGGATCACGCCGGGTCCGACGGCGGCGGGCGTCAGGTCGATCGCCCGGATGCCGGCCTCCGCGTATTTGGGGGCGGCATCGCGGTGCACGTAGGCGCTGGTGGCCTCGAAGAGCAGATCCGGCTTCTCATCGAGGCCCAGCAGCCAGTCCGCACCCTCGGCGCTGGTTTCCAGGCCGAGCTTGCGGGCGCGCGCCAAGCCCTCGCTATCCGGGTCGATGCCGACCATCCAGCGCGGTTCCAGCCATTCCGACCGCAACAATTTGTAGAGCAGGTCGGTGCTGATGTTGCCGGATCCGACGATGGCGACGGATGCCTTCGAAGGCATATGTGCTCCTCTTGTTACTCAAACGACAGGTGGACCGAGCCCAGCCCGTCGAAGTCGGCGACGAAATCATCGCCCGGGTTCGCGTCTAACGCTTTGGTGCACGACCCGGGCAGCACGATGTCTCCAGCCTTCAGCCGGACACCGAAGCTATCCACTTTGCGGGCCAGCCATGCCACTGCGGTCACCGGATTGCCGAGGACCGCGTCGCTGCGGCCCTTGGCGACCACTTCGCCGTTGCGGGTCAGCACGGCGTCGATGTTCTGAATGTCGATGTCCTTCGGTGACACTCGGGCCTCGCCCAACACCCAGCCCGCCGACGAAGCGTTGTCGGCGATCGTGTCGCACAGCTTGATCTTCCAGTCCGTGATGCGGGTGTCGATCAATTCGATTGCCGGGGCGAAGGCCGCGGTCGCGGCCAGCACGTCGTCCTCGGTGCAGCCCTCCCCCGGCAGGTCGTCGGCCAATACGAACCCGACCTCGACCTCGACCCGCGGGTACAGATACCTGCCCGAGGGCACCGGCCGGTCCTGGTGGACAGCCATCTCATCGAGCAGATGACCGTAATCGGGCTCGTCGACGCCCATCATCTCCTGCATCGCCTTGCTCGACAGCCCCACCTTGTGGCCGATCACCCGCGCGCCCTCGGCGACGCGCTGCCGGATGTTGATCAGCTGGATCTCGTAGGCATCGACGACGTCGAGATCAGGGTTGGTAGTGGTCAACGGGGCGATCGCGACGCGGCTGCGTTCTGCCTCCGCGAGGTCGGCGGCCAGCTCGTCACGCACCTCGACAGTGAGCATTTTGGCGAAGTCCCCTCGTATTCTCCGACCGGGGCGGTTGTTCCCAGGCGGGGCAATTCTATAACGTGTTCTACATGACAGGACAGGAGTTCGACGTCGTCGTGGTCGGGAGCGGCGCCGCCGGCATGGTCGCTGCCCTCACCGCCGCTCATCAGGGACTATCAACATTAGTCGTCGAGAAGGCCGCGCACTACGGCGGATCCACCGCGCGATCGGGCGGCGGGGTGTGGATTCCGAACAACGAGATCCTCGAGCGCGACGGTGTCACCGACACGGCCGACGCCGCCAGGACGTACCTGCACGGCATCATCGGCGACGTCGTCGAACCCGAGCGCATCGACACCTATCTCAGTCGCGGCCCCGAAATGCTGACCTTCGTGTTGAAGAACACGCCATTGAAGATGTGCTGGGTGCCCGGCTACTCCGACTACTACCCGGAATCCCCCGGAGGCCGCGCCGGTGGTCGCTCGATCGAACCCAAGCCGTTCAATGCCAAGAAGCTCGGCGGCGACCTTCCCGGCCTCGAGCCGCCCTATGGAAAGGTCCCGCTCAATGTCGTCGTGATGCAGCAGGACTACGTCCGCTTGAACATGCTCAAGCGCCACCCGCGCGGGGTATTGCGCAGCCTGAAGGTCGGCGCCCGCACCATGTGGGCCAAGGCCACGGGCCAGAATCTCGTCGGAATGGGGCGTGCGCTCATCGCGCCGCTGCGGGTCGGGCTGCAGAACGCGGGCGTGCCCGTCCGGCTCAATACGGCGTTCACGGACCTCTACGTGGAGGACGGAGTGGTGCGCGGAATCTACGTACGCGACACCAACTCGCCGGAATCCGCTGAGCCCGAACTGATCAGGGCCCGCCGCGGGGTGATCCTCGGCTCGGGCGGCTTCGAGCACAACGAGCAGATGCGGGTGAAGTACCAGCGCGCGCCGATCACCACCGAGTGGACGGTCGGGGCCAAGGCGAACACAGGTGACGGAATCGTCGCGGGCGAAAAGCTCGGTGCGGCATTGGACACCATGGAGGACGCTTGGTGGATCCCGACGGTGCCGCTGGTCGGTGCGCCGTGGATCGCCCTTTCGGAGCGCAACTCGCCCGGTGCGATCATCGTCGACATGTCCGGCAAGCGGTTCATGAACGAGTCGATGCCCTACGTAGAAGCCGTCCACCACATGTACGGCGGGCAGCACGGCCAGGGCGCAGGTCCCGGCGAGCACATCCCCGCCTGGCTGGTGTTCGACCAGCAGTACCGCGACCGCTATATCTTCGCGGGACTGCAACCCGGACAACGCATTCCGAACAAGTGGATGGAGTCCGGGATCATCGTTCGGGCCGACACGGTGGAAGAGCTGGCCGCCAAGGCCGGTTTGCCCGCCGATGCGCTCGCGGCGACGGTCGAGCGGTTCAACGGGTTCGCGCGGTCGGGCGTCGACGAGGACTTCCACCGCGGTGAAAGCGCGTACGACCGCTATTACGGCGACCCGACGAACAAGCCGAACCCGAACCTCGGCGAGATCAGGCACGGTCCGTACTACGCGGCCAAGATGGTGCCCGGTGATCTCGGTACGAAGGGCGGCATTCGTACCGACGTGCATGCCCGCGCACTCCGCGATGACGGTTCGGTGATCGAAGGCCTCTACGCGGCAGGCAACGTCAGCGCTCCGGTGATGGGCCACACCTACCCCGGCCCTGGCGGCACGATCGGTCCGGCGATGGCGTTCGGATACCTGGCGGCGCTGCACATCGCGGGAGAGAACTGACATGCCGATCAACCTCGACGAGGCGCTCGGCGCGGAGCTCGACCCTGTCGAGTTCTCCTGGACCAGTAGCGATATTCAGCTCTATCACCTCGGCCTCGGCGCGGGCCAGGACCCGATGGACAAGCGGGAGTTGCGCTATCTCGTCGACGACACCCCGCAGGTGCTGCCGACGTTCGCCAACGTCGCGCAGAGCTTCCACATGACCGAGCCACCCACGGTGAAGTTCCCCGGCATCGACATCGAACTCGGCAAGGTGCTGCATGCCAGCGAGGCGGTGTCCGCGCCCGCGCCGATACCGCCGTCCGGTACCGGCCGCGCCGTGACGAAGTTCACCGACATCTGGGACAAGGGCAAGGCCGCGGTGATCTGGTCGGAGACGACGGTGACGACGCCGGACGGCGCGCCGCTGTGGACGCAGAAGAGGTCGATCTTCGCGCGCGGCGAGGGTGGGTTCGGCGGCGAGCGCGGTCCGTCGACGTCATCGGAGCCGCCTGGGCGGGCACCCGACTTCGAATTGTCCATACCGGTGTCACCGCAACAGGCGCTGCTGTACAGGATGTGCGGGGATCGCAACCCGCTGCACTCGGATCCCGACTTCGCCGCCGCCGCAGGCTTTCCCAGGCCGATCTTGCACGGCCTGTGCACCTACGGCATGACGTGTAAGGCGATGGTGGACGCGTTGCTCGACGGCGACACCTCCCGCGTCGGCAACTACGGCGCCCGGTTCGCGGGCGTCGTGTTCCCCGGCGAGACACTCAAGGCGAGCATCTGGAAGGAAGGCGAAGGCTTTCAGGCGATCGTTACTGCACCCGAACGCGACGACGCGGTGGCGCTGGCGGGCGTGGAGTTGACGCCGGCCTAGCCGTGACGACCCCCGGGCGCCTGGGCCAAGTCAATAACTCTTCTTGGCTGGCCGGAGGTGGATTTCGGTGATCTCCGCTTCGCCCGGGAGCCCGAGGACGGTCATGACGACCGTCGCGATGTTTTCGGGTTGGATCAGCAAGTCACGCCGGTACGGCCGACCCTCTTCGCGAAAGATCCTCTCCTGAATGGGAGTTGCGACGCGTCCGGTGTGGATGATGCACACCCTGACACCGTCCTCGTTCACCTCCTGTCGAAGGCTGTCGGTGATCGCCCGCATAGCTTGCTGTGTCGCGGCGTACTGGCCAACTCCACCGGCTGCCCGCACGCCCTGAGTCGAGTTGACTACGACAATGTCACCGCCGCCGTCGCACAACATGGGAAGCAGTTCCTGAATCAGCGCATATGGAGCACGGACGTTCGTGGCAAACAGGCTGTCCAAACTGGGAATGGGCGCATCAATATGCTTACCTCGGCTGTGAATGCCCGCCGAAAGAACAAGAAGATCCACCCTCGGCCCCGCGGACAGGTCGTCCACGAAAGCAAGACGCGACATGTCGTCCGTGAGATCGAGCTCTTGAAGGGTGAGGGGGCCGCCGGAACCCGACGGCAGGGTCTTGAGCCGCTCCTTGTCTCGGCCAACAGCGGTGACGCTCGCACCGGCAGCCATCAACTGCAGGGTGATAGCCCGGCCGATCCCGCCGGATGCGCCCGTGACGACTGCATTCCGTCCAGCCAGTAACTGTGTGCCGATACTCAAACTCACTGGCCGTCAACCTTCCATCGCCCGGCGAGCTCGGGAAACCGAGCGCTGACCTCGGGCAGCAGATCGGGAAGGGTCAGCAGCACCCGATCTGGATTGGCCTCCAGTAGCTCCTTGGGTGACACGATCGGGATCTCTGTCCCCGGCATCCGTCGCCCTTGTTTGGAAGGAGAGGCGTCGGCAACCCCCCGCAGGAGTTTGGTATCAATGCCTGCACGACTGAAGAGTGAGACCGCCCGCGACGCGGCGCCATAGGCGAACACGGTGCGACCTGCACTCGACTCCTCCTCGAGCCACCTGCGCATCGATTGGGCATGTCTATCTGCTCGGCGCTGGAGACGGCCCACGACCAGCCGGTTCGTGATGCCCAGCCCGCCCTCCTTCGCGAGGATGCGTCGCACCGACTCGTCGGGCGCACCCCGGCCGTGAACGGCGGCGATGAGGACTGTCCCGCCGTACAATTCGAATTCCCACGCGGTAACGGGCCGCATTCCCACCGCGCCAAGCAGATGTGTCAGCGTAGTGAGCGAGTAATAGGCGAAGTGGCCGTGCCGCAGCGAATTCCACTGTCCCTGCTCAACGATGGTGGCAATCGAGTGGTATTGCAGAAGCAACACGCCCTTGGTCTTCGTCGCCCGAGCGCGCTGCGCGAACGCATCGCGTTGGTTCGGCTCATGCATGATGCCGAAGTAGTCGAGCACCACGTCTGCCCGCAACGACGTGGCTTCGAACCCGCGGTTGTTCATCAGCGGAATCCAGGTACCCCCGTGCGGGCTGCCGAATTCATGGACCGTTTTGCCGCGGAGCCAGCCCGACGCCGCGACCTGTTCGATCGCCATCTCGGCCTGGCGCCTCAGCGCCTGCGGCTCGACGCCGCGCGGTTCGTCCGCGACGGTATTGTCATCTGCCAGCTGTGCGAGCCCACAGGTTCGGCAGACATCCATGGCAAGACCGTGCGACGTCTCGGCCTCGCGCACCGGTTCCCACGCAGGTGGGAAGTGATCAGCGGCGGGCACGCTACCCAGATCGAGCACCCGATCGAGAGCAGATTCCGCGCAGCCTCGGCACCCATTCATGACAGCATTTCCTCGTGCGCATCGAGATGACAGACCTTGCCGACGTTCTCGTCCTGGTACCAGAGCCGTTCCGCGACAACCGCGGACTGTTCACGCGGACATTCGACACGGAGATCTTCGACGACTATCTTGGTGCGCCCGGCATCTCCGCCGGCTTCGTGCAGGATTCGCAGTCTCGCTCGAGGAAGGGCGTGATCCGCGGCATGCACGGACGATCCGGGCGTGGCGAGGCCAAGCTGGTGCGCTGTGCGCACGGCGCGGTGCATGATGTGCTGGTCGACATCCGCAAGGACTCGCCGACGTTCGGCAAGCAGCAGGCTTTTCTCCTCGACGACAACGCTTTTCGGCATCTGTACGTGCCGCCCGGTTTCCTGCACGGGTTCCAGGCTCTCACCGAGCCTGCCGATGTCTGCTACCGGATCGATCGCCGTCATGATCCCGCCGAGGATCTCGCGGTCGCGCACGACGACCCGCACCTTGCCATCGAATGGCCGTTGCCGGTGGCGGCGATATCGGAGCGTGACGCAAATGCGGGCAACTGGGATGACTTACTCACGCGTCTGTCTTGACCCTTCGCATCGAGGAATCAAGGACACCCGCGTCGCGCAATGCCTCGAGGTACGGAAGCCGGGTGAACTTCTTCGCGAAGTCGGCTGAAGTCAGGCCCGCGGACGTGTATTCCTTGTAGAGCTCCGCTGCCCCATCGGGAATCGACCACGCCGCATCGAAGCCGAGAGCGACCCGGAACGCGGAGAAGTCCACTCGATACGACCGTGGGTCAGCCCCCGACTCGCCGGTTATCCGCAACTTCGCACCGGGCACCACGTCGACGACCGCCTCCGCGATTTCAGCAACGGTGAGATTGTTCGACTCTGTACCGACGTTGAAGGCGCGGCAATGAACCTTCTCGATGGGCGCCTCCAACGCAGTCAGGAAC
>JBKPSU010000165.1:0-10838 GCA_046735135.1 Actinomycetota bacterium | reverse complement strand
CACCGTGGTCGCATCGCCCTGCCGCACCTCGACGAGGCCCGCTGCCGAAACGCGCTTGAGCGCCTCGCGCACGGCAGGGCGGGACACCCCGAGCACCTCGGCGAGCCTGCGCTCGCTGGGCAGCGTTTGACCAGGCTGCATCTCACCACTGAGCACGTCGCCCAGGATCTGCTCGAAGACGTCCTCGGGCACCGAACGCCTGTTGACGGGTTGCAGGGCCATGGGTCCAGGATGGCCGATCAGAGGCCAGAGGTCAAGTGGTCTGACCAGTCGCCAGGATGCTCTCCCATCGTCAGGCAGCTACCCCTGAGGTAATTGCGATCGCTCCCGCAACGGCGCACCGTGAAAGTGTCCCTGGCGAGGAGGATGACGATGCCGGAAGGTCAGACTGCCCCTTCAGTGATACCGCGATGGCTTCGCTTCGTGCTCACGTCAGACCGCGCCGGGTCATCCTGGTACGTCGGCACCGGCTTCTTCTTCGCGCCCGTGCTCGCCGTGCTTTCACCGTGGCCGACAGTGACGACCGTGCTGTGGGCGGCGATCGCCGTCGCCGGGTTGTGGCTCGGTCTGCTGGGCATCGCGATGGCCACCGGATTGGCGATCGTGCTGCGGTCAGGACAAGAGATTCCCGAGGACTACTGGCGCTCGATCATCGACTACCCGAGCACTACGTCGCGACAGCCGACTTCCCCGTGTAGTCGACCTGCCAATGTTTGATGCCGTTGAGCCAACCCGACCGAAGCCGTTCGGGTTTGGAAATCGGTGTGAGATTGGGCATTTCGTCGGCTATCGCATTGAAAATCAAGTCGATCGTCATCCTTGCCAGGTTCGCGCCGATGCAGTAGTGCGCACCGGTGCCGCCAAATCCCACGTGCGGGTTGGGATCTCGCAAGATGTTGAACGTGTACGGATCGTCGAAGACTTCCTCATCGAAATTGGCCGAGCGATAGAAGATCACCACCCGCTGGTCCTTCTTGATCTTCACGCCGCCCAGCTCGGTATCCTCGAGCGCGGTGCGCTGGAATGACGTGACAGGCGTTGCCCAACGGACGATTTCGTCCGCAGCGGTCGCCGGCCGCTCGCGCTTGAACAGCTCCCACTGATCGGGAAACTCGGTGAAGGCCATCATGCCCTGCGTTATGGAGTTGCGGGTGGTTTCGTTTCCCGCCACCGCCAGGAGGATGACGAAGAAGCCGAACTCGTCGTCGGTCAGCTTGTGTCCCTCGACATCTGCCTGTACCAGCTTGGTGACCAGGTCGTCGACGGGGTTCTTGCCGCGCTCGGCGGCCATCTGCATTCCGTACATGATGAGCTCGATCGACGCAGCCGTCGGATCGTTCCTGGCGTATTCCGGGTCCTGGTCGCCGACCATCTGGTTCGACCAGTCGAACAGCTTCTTGCGGTCTTCCTGGGGCACACCCATCAGGCCGGCGATCGCCTGCAGAGGAAGTTCGCACGACACCTGCTCGACGAAGTCGCCGGAGCCCTCCGCGGCCGCCTCCTTGGCGATGTTGTGCGCACGCTCGCGGAGTTCGTCGCGCAGAGATTCGATCGCGCGCGGGGTGAACGCCCTCGAGATGATCTTTCGCATGTGGGTGTGGTGAGGGGCGTCCTGGTTGAGCAGCACGACCTTGCCCGCCTCCAGCGACGCGGGATCGGCCTCATCGCGGTACCGCGGTAACGCCGTCTTCTTGTTGCTGGAGAACACGTCGCTGCGGCGGGACACGTCCTTGACGTCCTTGTGTTTGGTCACCACCCAGTAGCCGGTGTCCCCGAAGGCGAGATTGCCCCTTTCCTGTTCGTTCCACCAGATCGGGGCCACCTTGCGCATCTCGGCGAGTTCCTCGACCGGCAGCCGTTCGGCATACATGTCGGGGTCGGTGAAGTCGAACCCGGGTGGGAGGTTCGGTGTTGGCATTAAGGGACTCCTCATACGACGTTGTCTAGTGCCCGTATGGCATTGCTACACCACAGATGGGACCGGGTGAAGAGGGTTCCGTAAAAGTCCCACGAAGTCTCAAGTGAAACGTGTTCCCGCGGCCATTTCGTAAATGACAACTTGGTCACACATTGCACAGGTGTAACAATCGGAGTACCAAGACTGAAGCACCCAATAGCACCGTCGACACAACAAAGGGGGCATCGGTGACGAAGTCCGACAAAGCTGGGGCGCTGTCCGTGGCCGCGGCCGCTCTCGGGGCGATCGCGGCGTTGACGCTGGGAGCGCCATCCGCGCAGGCCGATCCCGACGTGCCGCCGCCACCGCCGCTGCTGCCGGCTCCCGTGTTACCGGGACCCGCAGACCAATCGATCACCACCCAGGCCGCCGAGGCCGAGCCCGCCGTGCCGCCGGCGGATCCGGCGCCGCCGACCGAGGTCCAGCACCTGTCCAGCCCGACGAACCTGCCGCCCGGCACCACCGATGTTCCCATCGACCAGGGGCAGGGCCGCACGACGTCGTATCTGCGCGACCTGCTTCACGCGTATCAGACCCAGGAGATCAGCGGCAAGGACGCGATCCTGCTGCTGACGCAGCGCCCACTCGACCCCAACGCCATGCCGAGAAACGGCATGCCTACCGGGCCGCAGGCGCCACCGGGCACCCCGCTGCCGCAGGGAGCGCCAGCGCCCGACTCGCCTCCGCAGGCGGACGCACCCCCGCCTGGGCCGGTGCTTCCCGCTCTGGCGCCGCCCGCCGACGCGCCGCCGACGCCGTAGGGGTCAGACGGACGCGGCTTCGTTGAGTTCGTCGAGCCGATTCGTCGCCTCGAGGTATTCCTGAACCCAGCGCTCGATGACGACCGAGGTCTTCTCCACCTTGGTGAATTGGCCGACGACCTGACCGACCGGATTGAACGCGACGTCGACGCTCTCGTTGGGGTACTTGTGGGTGGCGGCGACGGCCATGCCGGAAACCATGTACTGCAACGGCATCCCGAGCGGCTTTGGATTGTCCGGGTCCTCCCACGCCTCGGTCCAGTCGTTTCGCAGCATCCGCGCCGGCTTACCGGTGAACGACCGGCTGCGAACCGTGTCACGGCTGGACGCCTTGGCGTACGCGGCGTGCTGAACCGGTGTGTGCTCCGACTCCTCGACCATGACCCATTGCGAACCGGTCCACGCGCCCTGCGCGCCCAGCGCAAGCGCCGCGGCGATCTGCTGGCCGCTGCCGATTCCGCCCGCGGCCAGCACCGGTACCGGCGCGACCTCCTTGACGACCTGCGGCCACAGCACGATGGAGCCGACCTCGCCGCAGTGCCCTCCGGCCTCGCCGCCTTGGGCGATGATGATGTCGACGCCCGCATCGGCGTGCTTGCGCGCTTGCGACGGCGAACCGCACAGCGCGGCGACCTTGCGGCCTTCGTCGTGGATGTGCTTGATCATGTCTGCGGGCGGAGTGCCGAGTGCATTAGCAATCAGCGTCACCTTCGGATGCTTGAGCGCCACCTCGACCTGCGGGGTCGCCGTGGCCTCCGTCCAGCCCAGGAGCTGCAGCGCGTCGTCGTCGCTGCGGTCGACCGGCACGCCGTGGTCGGCGAGGATCTTGCGCGCGAACTCCAGGTGCTCTTCGGGCACCAGCGCGTTGAGCTGCTTCTTGAGTACCTCGGGCGACAGGTCGGTGGCGTCCATGCCCTCGTACTTGTTGGGGATGACGATGTCGACGCCGTAGTGATGGTCGCCGATGTTGTCGTCGATCCAGTTGAGCTCGATCTCGAGCTGTTCGGGGGTGAAGCCGACGGCGCCGAGCACGCCGAAACCGCCGGCCTTGCTGACCGCCACCACGACGTCGCGGCAGTGCGTGAAGGCGAAGATCGGGAACTCGATGTTGAGGTCGTCGCAGATGGCCGTGTGCATGCCTGCTCCTTGGGCGCGGTTGGCGAAACTGAAACGTGTTCTAGTTTAGCCCTATCCGCTCCGCGGCCGGCACACGGGTCGCTCAGGCTTCCTGCGTGTCCTTTTCGGCCTTGGCATCGGAGTCGGCCTCGGTGTCCGAACTGTCGGAGTCGGCCTCTTTGTCCGAACCGTCGGAGTCGGCCTCTTTGTCGGAGTCGGCCTCTTTGTCGGAGTCGGCCTTTTCCTTGAATTCCGCCTTTTTCTCGGCGGCGACCTTTTTTTCCTCCGCGATCTTTTCCTCGGAGTCGCCCTTGGAGTCGTCGGAGTCGCCCTTGGACTCGTCAGAGTCACTCCTTGAGTCGTCGGAGTCGCTCTTGGATTCGCCGGAGTCGCCCTTGGACTCGTCAGAGTCACTCCTTGAGTCGTCGGAGTCGCCCTTGGATTCGCCGGAGTCGCCCTTGGACTCGTCAGAGAACTTCGGATTACCTTCGTCGTCCAGCCAGTCGGCGACGGCGGTACCCGCCACTGTTCCCTGGCTGCCAGGCATCTTGACAGTTGGACGTTCTTCGTCGTACTCCTTCATCATCTCTTTGGCGATTTTCTTGTGCTCTTCTTTGACCTCGGGTTTCTCGGTCATCTCACGGTCGTCTTGCTGCTCCCCGGAATCCGCCTGGTCTGTCGGTTGCTCCTGGGAATCTGCCTGTTTCGACTGTTTCTGCTCGTCAGAATCCTGCTCTTGCTGCTCTTGCTGCTCTTGCTTCTCTTGCTGGTCGCTCGCCACTGTTGCGCGCCCCCTCTGGTCGATGGGTTGAACCCGACGTGCCTTAGGACTGCCCGGAAGTGTGATCTACGAAACAGCGCGAGTTCGTGGAACGACCAGCGAGCCGGCGATTACCAGCACACCAATGACGGCCAACGGGATGGACCACGAGCGCCTACTCGACACCGCGTGGTTGCACTCAGCGACGTAATCGGTGTGCGGCACGATCTGATTCAGGATCGGGACGTCTGCGACCGTCTGCCCGTTGGCCGACTCCGCCTGCGACGTGTCGGCCGCCACGGCGTTGCCGCAGCCGATCGACTTGCCGTTGCCGGTGATCGACACCGGCACCAACAGGGCGATCACTCCGGCGATCAGTAGGACCGCACCTACGATCAGGATCAGGCGTCGCGCGTTCATGTCGATCTCCGTTTCTAGGCACAGGCTGCTGGCGGATCGGGTCCGGTCCGCTCAGGGATTGCCCGCAGGCGTCCTCACCAAACTCGCGAGAGCCAGAGAACGAGGAATGCGACCACGCTAGCGAAGCACAGCACGTGGTCGCGGTAGACCGACCGCGCCAGTCGTGTCTGTTCGGCCGCACCGTCGTGCCGATGGCCGAGCCGGACCGCGTTGGGCACCGTCCGGACCGCGGCGCGCAGGATCGGTGCGCCGACGAGCACGGCGGACGCCCCGATGAGCCAAACCGGGTCGTGCCCGCGGACCGCGCGAACGATCAACGCTGCCAACAGGATCGCCATGACAGCGGCGATCAGGCGGCTCATCGGCCTCGACGTCGTCGTCGCGCGGTGGTAGTACGCCGCGATGGACGCAAGCACTTGTTCGGGGATTTCGCCGTCGCGTGCGGCGCGAACCTGAACATCGAAGATCAGATCCATCCAGAGCACGGCCAGCAGGAAACCGCTACAGGTCAGCATCACGCCGAGTTCGACTGTCATGGCCCCCTGCGGCCCGCGACGGCGACTCGCAGCACCGGCCAGCCGTTGGCCGCCGCCGCGGCGGCGAGTCCGGAACGCGGATTGACCGGACGGGGATGGCCGACCACCGTCATCAGCGCCACGTCTTCGTCACCGTCGGCATAGAAGTAACTGGCCTTCAGGTCCACCCCGTTGTCGGCGCAGAACTTCTGGGCCGCATCGGCTTTCCGGGCGCTCCAGATGATCGGCTGCTCGATCCCTCCGGTCAGCAGGCCGTTCTGGTCGACCTCGAAGTGGTTGCACAGCACCCAGGTGATGCCGAGGGCGCGGGCGACGGGTTCGGCGTGAATGGTCAGCGCCGACGAACACAGCGCGACGGTGTGACCGCCCTGCTGGTGTGCAGCGACGATCTCGCGCATCTCCGGATACACCCGAGATGCGATGTGCCGCACAAAGAGTCGCTCACCGAGCTCGTCTAGCTCGCGAAGGGATTCACCCCTCAGATAGCCGGCGGCACGCACGATGAGCCGCTCGAACTGCATTCGGCCGAGCCGGTAGCGGATCGACGCCTCCAACACGCCGAGGATCTCACCGATCCGCGCTTGGCGACGCTTGATCCGGTCTCCCGCGTGCGCCGTCGCGGTGAAGCCGGAGACGAGCGTCCCGTCGAGATCGAAGAACGCGCCGACCTGGGGTCCGTGCGGGCTCGCAGCGATCTCCGCGACCCGACCCGATGGCTCGACGCCCATCACCCGAGACTACGGTTCTGGATCAAATTCAGCCGGATTGCGCCGCCGACCGTAGTCTCGACGATGCCGCGCACACGATGAGCGCAAGAGCGATGAGAGAGGGGAATGCCATATCGACCGAGCGTCGCAACATTCTTCTCAGAGTTCTCATCGTCCTGTCGCTGTTGACCTGCGCGGGATCCATTCCGAACTTCGCTCCGCCCCAGACGCCGCCTGAGCAGATCGAGTTGGCCCAGGGCTGGCAACTCGCCTCGGCCGGCGACACGAGCGCCGATGGCGCCGCCGTGTCAATGGCCGACTATGCCGGCAAGGGCTGGCACACCGTCCGGCACATGCCGAGCAGCGTGCTCGAGGCACTGCAGGACGACGGAACGTACCCGGATCTCTACTACGACATGAACCTGCTCAACGAGGTCCCGCAGAACCTTTACAAGCAGGACTGGTGGTACCGGACGTCATTCACGGCGCCCGCAGGCCACTCCACCTACCTTCTCGAGTTGCCCGGCATCAACTACCGCGCCGAGGTGTGGCTGAACGGTCATCAGGTCGCGAACAACCAGCAGATCGTCGGCATGCACGCCGCCCACGAGCTCGACGTCGCGCGCTGGATCAAGCCGGGGGAGTCCAACACGCTGGCCATCAAGATCACACCGGAGCGGAAGCTGCAGGACATCGACGGGGTGGAGCTCGCCGACAGCTGGTGGGACTGGATCAACTGGAACTACCTCGGCTATCAGGGGCCGGGCAAGAATCCCGACCGGGGCAATTCCTTCGTCGCCGACCGCAACGCGGGCATCTTGCAACCCGTGTACCTGAAGGTCGCCGGTGAGGTGGGCGTGGGATCGGCGGTTGTCAACACCGAATTGCCCTTGCCGCGAACCGATTCCGCGCGCCTGACTATTCACAGCACGGTTCACAACTACTCGACGGACCAGGTGCGCGGCGTCCTGCGCGCGACGATCTCGCGCGCAGGCAAGCCGAGCATCGACGTCGAGCAGCCGGTGACGTTGATGGCTGGGCAGGACCGCGAGGTCACATTCAGTCCGGACCAGTTCAGCCAGCTGACGGTCGCCAATCCCGACCTGTGGTGGCCCTACACCATGGGCAAGCCGAACCTCTACGACCTCAAGTTGGAGTTCCGGCGATTCGGCCAGGTGTCGGACACCAAGGGTCTGAGGTTCGGCGTTCGGACCGTGGCCCAGCACCGCGACCAGGACGGCGACTTTCCCGACCTTGGCACGGGCGGCAACTTCTACCTGACGGTCAACGGCAAGGATTTCCTGGTCCGCGGCGCGGCCTATACGCCCGACCTGCTGTATGACTACAACCCGGCCCGCGAGGACGCCATCCTGGGATACGTCAAGGATCTCGGCCTCAACATGCTGCGGCTGGAGGGGAAGTTTCCCGGTGAGCACATCGTCGAGAAGGCCGACGAACTCGGTATCCCGCTGATGTACGGCTGGATGTGCTGCAACCAGTGGGAGAAGTGGTCGCAGTGGGATGCCGAAGACCTGCGCGTCGCCCAGGACAGCCTGCGGTCGCAAATCCTGATGCTGCGCTCGCACCCGTCGGCGTTCATCTGGGCGAATGGCAGCGACGGCAGGCCGCCGGCGGATATTCTCGCCAAATACCATGCGATACTTGATGATTCGCACTGGCATAACGCGACGGTCGACACTGTCTCTTCGCTGGCCCGCGATGCCAACGGCGAACGGGAATGGGACGGCATCCACATGGAAGGCCCGTACAGCTGGCGCCCGCCCGGGTACTGGTTCAGCGGCCGATACGGCGCCACCCGCGGTTCCACCGCGGAGCAGGGCGACAACGAACACATCCCGCCGTTCGCGAGCCTGAAGAAGTTCATCCCGCCCGACAAACTCTGGCCGATCAACGACACGTGGTACTTCCACGCGGGCTCGAACCCGAACAACGAAACACTGGACAGCATCCAGAAAGCCGTCGATCGCCGATACGGCCCGTCCGACGACGCGGAAGAGTTCGCGCGCAAAGCCCAACTGGCACACTATGAATCGACGCGAGCGCAGTTCGAGGCGTTCGCGGCCAGCGGATGGGCCAGCCACAAGATGACCATCTATTGGATGCTGAACAGCCACTGGCCTTCGTTCTTCGGCAACATCTTCGACTACTACCTGCGCCCGGGTGGCGCCTACTACGGCGCCAAGAAAGGGCTCCAGCCGCTGTCGGTGGTGTTCGACTCGTACGCCACGGGAGACCACTCGCAGGCGCACGTCACGCTCGTCAATCAAACACCGGATGACCGGTCGGACGTGCGGGTGCGGGTCCGCGTCTACGACCTACAGGGCAGGATGCGCGAGGACCGGATCACCGACGACCTCACGGCGGCGTCTGGCAACAGCGTCGACGCCATGACGCTGCCGAGGGTGGCCCGCGACTCGGGCGTCTACTTCGTGCGGTGCCAAGTGGTCGACAAGGCCGGAAGTGTTCTTGCCGAAAACGTCTACTGGCAGAGCCAGCAGCGAGACGATCTTGGTGATCCGACGAACGACTGGGCGTTTCAGCTGAAGCAGGTGAGTTGGGCGGACATGACCGCGTTGAACTGGATGCCGAAAGTGCCGCTGCAGGTGAGTGCCCGGCATATCGACGACGCGGATAAGCACGGCGTTACGATTCGCTTGCAGAACCCGACGCAACACGTCGCGTTCTTCGAGCGCGCAGAGATCACCACGGGCCGGGACGACGACGAGATCCTGCCGATCGAATACAGCGACAACTACGTGACGGTGTTCCCTGGCGAAACCGTCGAGGTGCACGGCGTCGTGCCGAACGACAAGACGACCGCCAACTTTGTGCGTGTCGCCGGATACAACTCGCCACCTGCGGTGGTGCCGATCGAATAGAGGTGAGGTGCCGTGCACGAGGTCGACCAGAACACCGAGCAGATGGTGCGCAGCGTGCTGGCGTACGCCGAGAACCGGCTGCGCATGAACCCCGTGCCCCTGGACAAGGGAGTGCTGGCCGCCGACGAGCTGTACGACCGGCTCGACGGCCTGATCCGCGAGACACCACGCCAACCCGACGAGGTGCTCGGTGTGTACACCTCGGTGATCGCGCCGAGCGTCATCTCGGCGGACAGCCCGCGGTTCCTCGGGTTCATTCCCGCCGCGCCGACAAAGGCCAGCCTGTTGTTCGACATGCTGGTGTCCTGTGCATCGATCCAGGGCATCTCGTGGCTCGAGGCGTCAGGGGCGATCGCGGCGGAGAACAGCGTGCTGCGGGTGATCGCCCACGAAGCGGGCATGCCGACGAGTTCGGGCGGCTGCTTCGTCTCCGGTGGTTCCGCGGGCAACATGTCCGCACTCGCGGTGGCCCGCGAGACCGCGAAGAGCCGCGGCGCCACCGGGCGCCTGCGGGTCGTTGTCGGCTGCGATGCCCACTCGTCGATCGTCAACACGCTGCGCCTGCTCGAGATGGACGCGCTCGTCGTCGACACCCCCAACCATCGCCTCACCGCCGACACCGTCTCAGACGCAGTCCCGGAGGACGCCGAAGGCATCGCCGCGGTGGTGTGCACGTCGGGCACCACCAACGCGGGCATCATCGACGACCTCGCGGGCGTTGGCGCTCTCGCCAGGGAACGCGGCTGGTGGTTCCACGTGGACGGCGCCTACGGCGGGTCCGGCATCTTCGCGCGATCGCTGCGCCCGAAGTACGACGGGATCGAGCAGGCCGACTCGTTCATTCTCGACCCGCACAAGTGGCTGTTCACCCCGTTCGACTGCTGCGCGCTGATCTACCGCAACCCCGAATTGGCCCGCGCCACACACACTCAGGACGCGTCGTATCTCGACGTCATCCACACCTCCGACGGCGAGTGGAACCCGTCGGACTACGCGTACCACCTGACGCGGCGGGCGCGCGGGCTGCCACTCTGGTTCTCCCTTGCGGTGCACGGCATTGAGGCCTACCGCAATGCGATCGAGGTGGCGGCCTCGCTTGCGAACCAGACTGCCGAGCTCATCAAGGCCGCCCCGCAACTCGAGCTGATCCGCGAGCCCGACCTCGGGGTCGTGCTGTTCCGCAGGCTCGGCTGGAAGCCCGAGGATTACGACGCGTGGGCACAGCGGCTGCACGAGGAACAGGTGGCCTTCATCCCGCCGACCAAATGGGAGGGCGAGACCGTCGGCCGGTTCGCGTTCCTGCACCCGCACACCCACCTGGACCTGGTGCGGGAAGTCCTCGCCAGGACCGAGTGACGGAGGCTATCCGACCGCCGCGAAGTTGACGGTTGCGGTCGCCCCGAGCTCGCCGTCGTCGCCGCGGTAGATGTCGACCTGGATGACAACGGACCTCTTGCCGGTCCGCAGGATCCGCGCGACCGCTCGCGCAGGACCGTTGCGGACCTTGATCGGGCGCAGGTAACGGATGAACAGATCGGTGGTCGCGATGGCGTTGCCGAAGGGTGTGCTCCGAGCGGCCAGCTGGCCCGCCGTGACATCTGCCATCGTCGCGATCAGACCGCCCTGCAGGCCACCGGCGGTGTTGGTCACCCGCTCGTCGACCGGCATCTCCATCACGACG
>JBKPSU010000164.1:0-32835 GCA_046735135.1 Actinomycetota bacterium | reverse complement strand
GCGGGGCGATGATGCCTAAACGCCGCCATACCCGCGCCCACACCACCGCCACAGCCATCGCCGCCGAACGCCGACTCAACGACGCCCACGTCGCCCAACGCAACAAACCCCCGCCCTTTTAGACGGCGAAGAGACGCCATTCCCCGGGCACGCCCTTCAGTTCGTGGGTGCCGCGGTCCTCGAACTCCAATCCTGACCCGATCACCAAGTCGCGCAGTGTGACAGCGGTGGTCTAGGACAGATCGACCCAGATCACCGGTTGTTCATCAACCGTTCGCGCGGCGTACCCGAGTTCCGTCCGTGCGGCAAAGCCGCATCTTCCATGGTGCGCGTATGTGGTTGAGCGAGAACACACTCAAGAAACTCATCAAGGGCACGTTTCTTGCCACCCTCCTCCTCGCGGCGCAAGAAGGCGGCAGGCCCCTGCATGAAGCGGCGTGGATCCTCGTCGGCGCGACGGCGACCACGGTCGTCGACGCGTATGCAACCCACCTGTCCCACCGCAGCTACGGCGACCTGCGGGCTTACGCCAACAGCCTCTGGGTGGGGCTCGTCGAGGATTCGCCGCGCACTTTCGCCACCTTCCCGACCGTGGTCGTCCTGGTGTTGGCGTGGCTATTCCATTGGCATCACGATCACTGGAATTCCGACGGCAGCGTCAGCCCCGGCTACGAGACACTGGCGCTGAACATCAACGTCGTCCTGCTTTTCATCTACGCGTTCCTTGCGGCCCGGCGAAGCGGGTCCTCGATTCGCGGAATGATCATGTTCGGGCTCATGAACGCCGTCCTCGGTTGGCTGATCGTCACCGTCGAACTCGCCTTCGACTGACACTTAAGTAGGCTGCCCGGGTGGCCGAGCCCCCGATGCAGCCGAATCTGACGCTGAAGACGCAGATCTGGCGCTTCTTCGTCACCGGCGGGCTGGCCGCCGTCGTCGATTTCGGGCTGTACGTGCTGCTGTACAAGGCGGTCGGTCTGCAGGTCGACCTGGCCAAGAGCCTGAGCTTCATCGTGGGAACCATCACGGCGTACCTGATCAACCGGCGTTGGACATTTCAGGCCGAACCCAGCACATCACGGTTCGTCGCGGTGATGGTGCTCTATGCGCTGACCTTCGCCGTGCAGGTCGGACTCAACCATCTGTGCCTGCATCTCTTCGACTACCGGACCTGGGCGGTACCGGTGGCGTTCGTCATCGCACAGGGCACCGCGACCGTGATCAACTTCATCGTGCAGCGAGCAGTCATTTTCCGGCTGCGGTGAGCCGCGGGGACCGCACGGTACCCTCGTCACGATGTTTCCGACCACCTCACGACGCCTGACCGGCTGGGGCCGCACCGCCCCGTCGGTGGCCCAGGTGCTGTCGACCAGCGATGAGGAACTGATCGCCAAGGCCGTCGCCCTGGCGGCCGATGGCGGCTCCCGCGGCGTCATCGCCAGGGGGCTGGGCCGGTCTTATGGCGACAACGCCCAGAACGGCGGCGGCCTTGTTGTCGACATGACGGCGCTGAACCGAATTCACTCGATCAATGGCGACAGTCACATCGCGGACGTCGACGCCGGGGTGAACCTCGACCAGTTGATGCGCGCCGCCCTGCCCCTCGGCCTGTGGGTCCCGGTGTTGCCGGGCACCCGTCAGGTCACCGTGGGCGGGGCGATCGCCTGCGACATCCACGGCAAGAACCACCACAGCGCGGGCAGCTTCGGCAACCACGTCCGGTCGATGGAGCTGTTGACCGCCGACGGCGAGGTCCGCCACCTGACGCCGGACGGCGCCGACTCCGAATTGTTCTGGGCGACGGTCGGCGGCAACGGGCTCACCGGCATCATCCTGCGCGTCACGATCGCGATGACGCCGACACAGTCGGCCTACTTCATCGCCGACGGCGACGTCACCGCAAGCCTCGACGAGACGATCGCATTTCACAGCGACGGCAGCGAGTCCAACTACACCTACTCCAGCGCATGGTTCGACGCGATCAGCGCGCCGCCGAAGCTCGGCCGCGCCGTGATATCTCGCGGCTCGCTCGCGACCGTCGATCAACTACCCGAGAAACTTCAGGCCAACCCGCTGAAATTCGATGCGCCGCAATACTTCACCGCCCCCGACATCTTCCCGAACGGTCTGGGTAACAAGCTGATCTTCGGGGCGATGACCGAGCTGTGGTACCGCACCGGCAAGACCTACCGCGGCAAGGCCCAGAACCTGACGCAGTTCTACCATCCGCTCGATATGGTAGGCGAGTGGAACAGGGCTTACGGCTCAGTGGGTTTCACCCAGTACCAGTTCGTGGTACCCACGGAAGCGGTGGAGCCGTTCAAGGGCATCATGTATGACATCCAGCGCTCTGGTCACTACTCGTTCCTCAACGTGTTCAAGCTCTTCGGTCCCGGCAACCAGGCACCGCTGAGCTTCCCGATCCCCGGCTGGAACGTCTGCGTCGACTTCCAGGTCAAACCCGACCTCAACGAGTTCCTCAACGAACTCGACCGTCGCGTACTCGAATTCGGCGGCCGGTTGTACACCGCCAAGGACTCACGCACCACCGCCGACATGTTCCACGCCATGTACCCCCGCATCGACGAGTGGATCGCCGTGCGGCGCAAGGTCGATCCCGACGGCGTCTTCGCATCGGACATGGCCCGACGTTTGGAGCTTCTGTAAATGGTGTTCGATGCCACGGGTAACCCCCAGACCATCCTGCTGCTCGGCGGGACCTCCGAGATCGGGCTCGCCATCTGCGAACGTTACCTGCGCAATGCGGCGGCCCGTGTCGTACTAGCCGACCTCCCCGACCACCCCAAGCGCGACGACGCGATCGCGCAGATGAAGGCCGCAGGCGCCAAATCCGTTCAGTGGCTCGACTTCGACGGGGTCGACACCGAAGGTCATCCTAAGGTGATCGACGCGGCGTTCGCGGACGGCGATGTCGACGTGGCCATCGTGGCGTTCGGCCTGCTCGGTGACGCCGAGGAGCTGTGGCAGAACCAGCGCAAGGCCGTGCAAATCGCCGGGATCAATTACACCGCAGCGGTTTCTGTCGGCGTGCTGCTCGGCGAGAAGATGCGGGCACAGGGCTCCGGCCAGATCATCGCGATGAGCTCCGCCGCAGGCGAAAGGGTGCGACGGTCCAACTTCGTCTACGGATCCACCAAGGCGGGACTCGACGGCTTCTATCTCGGTCTCGGGGAAGCATTGCGGGAGTTCGGCGTTCGGGTGCTGGTGATCAGGCCGGGTCAAGTGCGCACCACGACGACCGTCGAGCACTGGAAAGCCACCGGTACCAAGGAAGCGCCGTTCACCGTGGACAAGGAGTACGTCGCCGAACTGGCGGTCACAGCATCGGCCAAGGGCAAGGAACTCGTATGGGCGCCGGGAGCGTTCAGGTACGTGATGATGGTGTTGCGGCACGTTCCGCGGCCCATCTTCCGCAAGCTCCCCATCTGAGATCCGCCGGGTCGATGATGCGAGGCACACTGGCCGTCCTAGGCCAGATGGCGGTGGCGGCCGCGGTGACGGTCATCGTCGCGGCCGCCGCACTGATTGCGATCTCCCGGGTGCAATGGCCCGCATACAACTCGTCGAACCAGCTGCACGCGCTGACCACCGTGGGCCAGTTCGGTTGTCTGGCAGGGCTGCTCGCGTCCGGCTGGCTGTGGCGGCTCGGTCGCCGCTTGGTCGCGCACGTCGGCGCATGGGTGTTCCTGTCCGCGTTCTCGGTCGTGACCCTGGCCATGCCGCTCGGCGCCACCAAGCTCTACCTGTTCGGCATCTCCGTCGACCAACAGTTCCGCACCGAGTACCTGACCCGGCTCACCGACAGTGCCGCCCTTCACGACATGACGTACATCGGGCTGCCGCCGTTCTACCCCGCAGGCTGGTTCTGGATCGGCGGCCGTATCGGCGCGCTCACCGGCACACCGGGTTGGGAGATGTACAAGCCGTGGGCGATCACCTCCATCGCCGTGGCGGTCTCGCTCGCGTTCGTGTTGTGGGCCCGGATGATTCGCTTCGAATACGCGCTGATCGTGTCGACCGCGAGCGCCGCCGCGACGCTGGCGTACGCACCCGCCGAGCCGTATGCCGCCGTCATCACTGTGCTGTTGCCCGCGGTCTTCGTGCTGGCCTGGTCCGGGCTCCGCGGCCGGACCCGAGCTGGCGGATGGGCGGCCGTCGTCGGCGTCGGCGTCTTCCTCGGAGTCGCCGCGCTCTTCTACACGCTGCTGCTTGGCTATGCCGCCTTCACGTTGACGATCATGGCCGTCGCACTCGCACTCGCCCGGCGCAGCGTGGAACCGCTGATTCGGCTCGCGGTCATCGCGGTCATTTTCGTGGCGATCGCGCTCCTCTTCTGGCTCCCGTACCTGTTGGCCGCCGCAGGCGGGTCGCCAGCCGATTCGGGCACGGCACAGCACTACCTGCCACCTGACGGCGCACGGCTGTCCTTCCCGATGCTCGAGTTCACCTTGCTCGGCGCGCTGTGCATGGTCGGCACGCTGTGGCTGGTGGTGCGCGCGCGCAGCTCGACACGAGCCGCCGGGCTGGCGTTCGGCGTGGCCGCCGTCTATGCGTGGTCGCTGCTGTCGATGCTGACGACGCTCGTCGGCACCACGCTGCTCTCGTTCCGGCTGCAACCGACCCTGACCGTTCTGCTCACCGCCGCGGGGACATTCGGGTTCATCGAGGCCGCCCTGGCGATCGCGCGCCGCTACAGCCCGCAGACGGGACGCCGGATCGTGGTGGCCGCAGGCGCCGTCGGCGCGATCGGCGCGATGACCTTCACCCAGGACATTCCCGACGTGCTGCGCACCGACATCGCCGTCGCCTACACCGACACCGACGGCTACGGGCAGCGCGCCGACCGCCGTCCACCCGGCGCCGAGCAGTATTACCGCGAGATCGACGCCAAGATCCAGCAGGTGACGGGCAGACCGCGCAGCGAGACGGTGGTGCTGACCGCCGACTACAGCTTTCTCTCCTACTACCCCTACTACGGGTTTCAGGGATTGACGTCGCACTACGCCAATCCGCTCGCCGAGTTCAGCGAGCGAGCGGCCGCCATCGAGCAGTGGGCGAAACTGGAAAGCGCCGACCAGTTCATCGCCGAGCTCGACAAGCTGCCGTGGCAGCCGCCTACCGTGTTCCTCATGCGCCGCGGCGGCGCAGGTGACTCGGCCGACAACTACACCCTGCGGCTGGCGGCCGACGTGTACCCGAACCAGCCCAACGTGCGTCGCTACCAGGTGACCCTCGACGCGGCGCTGTTCGACGATCCCCGCTTCACCGTCTCCGACATCGGCCCGTTCGTTGTCGCCATCCGGCAGCCCGGGGCCGCCTGATGGCCATCGAGACGCCCTCACAACCCGGCCAATTAACATCAAGCCCCGTGGTCGGTAACCGTGCGCTGGAAACCAATCACCGCACCGCGCGGCTCATCGCCGTCATCGCAGGCCTTCTCGGCGCCGCACTCGCGATCGCCACCCCGTTCCTGCCCGTCAAGCAGACGACTGCTCAGCTGAATTGGCCGCAGAACGGCGTGCTGCAAAGCGTCAACGCACCGCTGATCGGCTACGTGGCCACCGACCTGACCATCAGCGTGCCGTGCAGCGCAGCCGCTGGACTGACCGGCCCGCAGAACGCGGGCAGGACCGTCCTTTTGTCCACGGTGCCCAAGCAGGCACCCAAGGCGGTCGACCGCGGCCTCCTGATGGAACGCGTCAACAACGATCTGCTCGTCATCGTCCGCAACACCCCGGTGGTCACAGCTCCGTTGGACCAGGTACTCAGTCCCGCCTGCCGGGAGCTGACGTTCACCGCGCACGCCGACAAGGTGACCGGCGAATTCGTCGGGCTGGTGAAGGGCCCCGACACCGACGATCCGGGCGCGCCGCTTCGCGGCGAACGAAGCGGCTACGACTTCCGGCCCCAAATCGTCGGCGTATTCACCGATTTGGTCGGGCCTGCGCCGCCGGGCCTGAAGTTCTCGGCCACCGTCGACTCGCGCTACAGCACATCGCCGACGCTGCTGAAGATGATGGTGATGATCGTCGGGTTGTTGATGACGGTCATCGCGCTCGGTGCGCTCCACGTCCTCGACACCGCAGACGGGATGCGCCACCGGCGCTTCCTCCCGCCACGGTGGTGGTCTATCCAGCCGTTGGACGCCCTCGTGATCGCCGTGCTGGTGTGGTGGCACTTCGTCGGCGCCAACACATCCGACGACGGCTACATCCTGACGATGGCCAGGGTGTCCGAGCACGCCGGCTACATGGCCAACTACTACCGCTGGTTCGGCACGCCCGAAGCGCCATTCGGCTGGTACTACGACCTGCTTGCGCTGTGGGCCCATGTCAGCACCAACAGCGTCTGGGTCCGGCTTCCGACGCTGCTGATGGCGCTCACCTGCTGGTGGGTGATCAGCCGCGAGGTGATTCCGCGACTGGGCCACGCCGTGAAGACGAACCCCGCGGCGAAATGGACTGCGGCGGGCATGTTCCTGGCGTTCTGGCTGCCGCTGAACAACGGCCTGCGGCCCGAACCGATCATCGCGCTGGGAATCCTTCTGACGTGGTGCTCGGTGGAGCGCGGCGTGGCCACCAGCCGCGTGCTTCCGGTGGCGATCGCCGTCATCATCGGCGCGCTCACGCTGTTCTCCGGCCCGACGGGCATCGCGGCCGTCGGCGCGCTCCTCGTCGCCGTCGGTCCGCTGAAAACCATTGTGGCCAGCCATACTTCGCGCTTCGGTTACCTTGCACTGCTGGCGCCGGTGCTCGCGGCGTGCACGGTCACGATCTTCTTGATCTTCCGCGACCAGACGTTCGCCGCCGAAATCCAGGCCAGCACGTTCAAGTCGGCCGTCGGACCGAGCCTGAGCTGGTTCGACGAACACATCCGCTACGAACGGCTTTTCATGGCCACCCCGGACGGCTCGGTCGCCCGCCGGTTCGGTGTGCTGACGGTGTTGCTCGCGCTGGCGGTGTCGGTGGCAATGACGTTGCGCAAGGGCAGGATTCCCGGCACCGCCGCGGGCCCGAGCCGCCGCATCATCGGCATCACCATCATCTCGTTCCTGGCCATGATGTTCACCCCGACCAAATGGACACACCACTTCGGTGTGTTCGCCGGGCTCGCGGGGTCACTGGGCGCACTCGCCGCGGTCGCGGTCACCGCGGTGGCAATGAAGTCGCGACGCAACCGTGCGATGTTCGCCGCCGCCGTGTTGTTCGTCATGGGTTTGTCGTTCGCCAGCGTCAACGGCTGGTGGTACGTCTCCAACTTCGGCGTGCCATGGTCGAATCAGTTCCCGGAGTGGCATTTCGGCTTCACCACGATGCTGCTTGGCCTGGCCGTCGTCGCCCTGCTGGTGGCCGCATGGTTCCACTTCTACGGCCATGACATCTCACCGCCGGACGGCAGTGGCCGTCGGCTGGCGCGAATTCTGCAGTCGCCGTTGGCGATTGCGACGTGGTTGCTCGTGATCTTCGAGGCGCTGACACTGACCCTCGGGATGACCGACCTGTGGCCTGCGTGGTCGGTCGGCCGGTCCAACCTCGGCGCGCTGGCCGGAAAGCGTTGTGGCCTTGCCGACTACGTGATGGTCGAACAGGATCCCAACGCGGGCATGTTGACCTCCGTAGGCGCCCCACCCGGTCAGGCGCTCGGCGGCCCGACCACCGAAGGGTTCGGTCCCAACGGCATTCCCTCCAATCTCTCCGCCGACCAGCTCATCGGCGCGGGACCCGGCACCTCGAGCAATTTCGCCGACACCTCCCAGGGCGACGAGGACGAGACCGACCAGAGCGGCACCGAAGGCGGCACCACGGCTGGAGTCGGGATCAACGGGTCCCGCGCGCGGCTGCCGTTCACACTCGACCCGGCCCGCACACCGGTGATGGGCAGCTGGCGGAACGGAACGCAACAGCCCGCCGTGCTGCGTTCGGCCTGGTACCGGCTCCCGACAAACTGGAGCGAGCGCGACCGGTCCTCGTCGATCCTCGTCGTTGCGGCGGCGGGGCGCTTCGACGCGGGCGACATGATTGTGCAATGGGCAGGCGATGACGGCGAGCCGAAAGGATCGGTCGGATTCGCCGATGTCGGTGCGCCGCCCGCCTGGCGCAACCTCCGGGTGCCGCTTGGCGCGATTTCCTCCGACGCCACCCAGGTGCGCCTGGTCGCCAAGGACGACGATCTGGCGCCCCAGCACTGGATAGCCGTCACCCCGCCGCGGATCCCACAGCTGAAGACACTGCAGGCGGTCGTCGGCTCGCAGGACCCGGTGCTGCTGGACTGGCTGGTCGGCATGGCCTTCCCGTGCCAGCGCCCATACGGCCACCAGAACGGTGTCATCGAGGTGCCGAAGTGGCGCATCATGCCGGACCGGTTCGGCGCCGAGGCCAACTCGCCGGTGATGGACAACGTGGGCGGCGGTCCGCTCGGCATCACCGAACTGCTGCTGCGCGCGACAACGATCCCGTCCTACCTGAAGGACGACTGGTTTCGCGACTGGGGCGAGCTGCAGCAGTTCACGCCCTACTACCGCGACGCCCAGCCGGCACGGCTTGATCTCGGTTCGGCCACACGAAGCGGGCTCTGGAGCCCGGCGCCGCTGCGTCATTAGGTGCGTCGCCTAACATCGAGCCTCGTGCCACGCGACGAATCCGAGCGGACCGGGCCGTTCGCCATCGCCAGGCTGGTGGCCGTCGTCGCAGGCATCGCGGGCATCCTGCTGTGTGCGCTGGTCCCTCTGCTGCCGGTCAGGCAGACCACCGCCACCATCATCTGGCCACAGGCACCGGGCCCGGACGGCAATGTCGCCGACGTCACCGCCCCGCTGGTGTCCGGCGCCCCGCAGGCCCTCGACATCACGATTCCGTGCCGGGTCATCAACACGCTGCCCGCCGAGGGTGGCCTCGTCCTGTCCACCGTGCCGAAGCAAGCCAGCGACTCCAGCAGAGGCGCGCTGTTCGTCCGCGCCACCACCGACGTGGTGTTCGTCGCGTTCCGGGACTCGGTGGCCGCCGCCGCCCCACGGCCCGCCGTGGCCGCGGGCAACTGCAGCGCGCTGCATATCTGGGCCAACGTCGGGCAGGTGGGCGCCGACTTCGTCGGGATACCCGGCGCGACCGGCACGCTCGCGCCAGAGAAGAAGCCCCAGATCGCCGGGATCTTCACCGATATGAAGGTCGCGCCTCAGCCGGGGCTGTCCGCGCGCATCGACGTCGACACGCGCTTCATCACGACGCCGACGACGTTGAAGCTGGCGGTGATGGTCCTCGGTGTCGTGTCTGTGCTGTTGTCGATCATCGCCCTGGCGATCCTCGACAACAGAGGTGCCAGAAGGGTGGTGTCCGCATGGCGGCGCTTCCTTCGCGCCGGTGTCGTCACGTGGATCGCCGATATCGGTGTGATCGGCACACTGCTGCTCTGGCATTTCATCGGCGCCATCTCGTCGGACGACGGCTACAACCTGTCGATCGCGAGGGTCGCCGCCGACGCCGGATACACGGCCAACTACTACCGATTCTTCGGCGCCGCCGAAGCGCCGTTCGACTGGTACCAGAGCGTGCTCGCGCACATGGCGACGATCAGCACCGCCGGGGTGTGGATGCGGCTGCCCGCCACCGCGGCGGCGATCGCGACCTGGCTGATCATCAGCCGCTGCATGCTGCCCCGCCTCGGCAGGCGCATCTCGCTCAACCGCGTTGCCGTCTTGACCGCCGGCGCGGTCTTCCTCGCGGCGTGGCTGCCGTTCAACGACGGGCTGCGCCCCGAGCCCATCATCGCGTTCGGCACCGTCGCCGCCTGGGTGCTTGTTGAGAATTCCATCGGAACCCGCCGGCTGTGGCCGGCCGCGGCGGCGATCGTCGTGGCGGTGTTCAGCGTCACCACTGCGCCACAGGGCCTGATCGCGCTCGCGCCGCTGTTGGTCGGCGCCCGCGCGATCGCTCGGCACATCAGGTGGCGGCGCCCCGTCGACGGCCTGCTGGCGCAGATCGCCCCGCTCGCCGCGGCCCTGTCGTTGATCTTCGTCATCGTCTTCCGGGACCAGACGCTGGCCAGCGTCGCCGAGTCTGCCCGCATCAAATACGTGGTCGGTCCGACGATCGCCTGGTATCAGGAATTCCTGCGCTACTACTTCCTGACGGTCGAGGACAGCGCCGACTCGTCGCTGACCCGTCGCTTCGCCGTGCTGGTGATGCTGCTCTGTCTGTTCGGCATGATCGCGGTACTGCTGCGGCGCGGACACATCCCCGGCGTCGCATCTGGGCCGGGGTGGCGGCTGATCGGCACCACCGCCGTCGGGCTGCTCCTGCTGACGTTCACCCCGACCAAGTGGGCCGTGCAGTTCGGCGCGTTCGCCGGGCTGGCGGGTGCGCTGGGGGCCGTCACCGCGTTCGTGTTCGCCCGGGTCGGCCTGCACACCCGACGCAACCTCGCGCTGTACGTCACCGCGTTGCTGTTCATATTGGCTTGGGCCACATCGGGTATCAACGCGTGGTTCTACGTCGGCAACTACGGTGTGCCGTGGTTCGACAAGCAGCCGGTGATCGCTCGATTCCCGGTCACGTTCATCTTCCTGGCGCTGGCGATGGTGACGGGCGCGCTGGCCGGCTGGCTGCACTTCCGGATGGACTACGCCGGACACACCGCGGTCGCCAACACCCGCCGCAACCGGGTGCTTGCGTCGACCCCGCTGTTGGTGGTCGCGGTCATCATGGTCGTGCTCGAAGTGGGTTCGATGGCCAAGGGCGCAGCGCAGCGCTACCCCGTCTACACCACCGCGAAGGCCAACGTCGGCGCGCTGGCGTCCGGCCTGAGTAACTCCAGCTGTGCGATGGCCGACGACGTGCTGGTCGAGACGGACACCAATGCCGGTTTGCTGCAACCGGTTCCGGGTCAGCGCTTCGGGCGGTACGGCCCGCTAGGCGGCGAGAACCCGGTAGGCTTCAACCCGAACGGCGTCAGCGACACCCTGGAGCCCGCCGAACCCGTCACGGCCAATCCGGGAACGGTTAACTCCGACGGGTCGCCGAACAAGCCGAACGTCGGCGTCGGCTACGCCGCGGGCACCAGCGGCGGGTACGGCCCCGAGGGCGTCAACGGATCAAAGGTCTTCCTGCCGTTCGGGCTCGACCCGAAGCGCACCCCGGTGATGGGAAGCTACGACGAGAACACCGTCGCCGCCAAGGCCACCTCCAACTGGTATCAGTTGCCTCCTCGCACGCCGGACCGGCCGCTGGTGACCGTGGCCGCGGCGGGGGCGATCTGGTACTACGAGGAAGACGGCTCGTTCAACTACGGGCAGTCGCTGAAGCTGCAGTGGGGCGTGCATCGGCCCGACGGGTCGTATCAGGCGCTCGGCCAGGTGCAGCCGATCGACATCTTCATGCAAAAGGCTTGGCGCAACCTGCGATTCCCGCTGGCGTGGGCGCCGGCGGAGGCCAACGTCGCGCGCATCGTCGCCGACGATCCCAACCTGTCCACCGACCAGTGGTTCGCCTTCACCCCACCGCGGGTGCCCGTGCTGGAGACGGCGCAGCAGATGATGGGCTCGGACACGCCGGTGCTGATGGACATTGCCACCGCGGCCAACTTCCCGTGCCAGCGCCCGTTCTCCGAACACCTTGGCGTGGCCCAACTTCCGGAGTACCGCATCCTGCCTAACCTCAAGCAGACGGTGGTGTCGTCGAACCAGTGGGAGTCGAGCGAGGACGGCGGTCCGCTGCTGATCACACGGGCGCTGCTGCGCTCCGACAGCGTGCCGTCGTATCTGCGCAACGACTGGTACCGCGACTGGGGTGCCATCGAGCACTATTACCGGCTGGTGCCCGAGTCCGAGGCGCCCGACGCAGTCGTCGATCAGGGCTCTGAGACGGTGCACGGCTGGTCCCGTAGCGGACCGATCAGGGCGTTGCCATGAGCGACATCCGGGTGACGCGGTGGGTCGCGGCGATCGCGGGCTTGATCGGCTTTGTGCTGTCGGTGGCGACGCCGCTGCTGCCCGTCGTGCAGACCACAGCGACGCTGAACTGGCCGCAGCAGGGTCAACTCAATGACGTGACCGCACCGCTGATTTCACAAGCACCGGTGACGATGAAGGTGACCGTGCCGTGCGACGTGATCCGGTCGCTTCCACCGGCGGGTGGCTTGGTGCTCGGCACCGCACCCAAGAACGGCAAGCAGGCGACCCTGTCCGCGCTGTTCGTCAACGTCACCAGCCAGCGCGTCGACATCACAGACCGCAACGTCGTGGTGGCGAGTGTGCCGCGGGCGCGGGTGATAGGCGGCGGACCGTCGCCGGGATGTTCCAGAATCGAGATCATCTCGGACGACGATGGGACGTTCGCCACGTTCTTCGGACTCACCGACCCCACCACAGGCAAGGATCTGCGCTCCGGATTCGCAGACACCAACCTGCGGCCGCAGATCGTCGGCGTGTTCACCGATTTGGTCGGGCCCGCACCACCCGGGCTGTCGCTGTCAGCGACCATCGACACCCGGTTCTCCACCACGCCAACGCCTTTGAAGCTCTTCGCGATGATCGGCGGAATCGTCGCGACGGTGGTAGCGCTGTTGGCGCTTTGGCGACTCGACAGACTCGACGGTCGTCGCATGCACCGGCTGATACCGGCACGGTGGCGCACATTCACTGCCGCGGATGTCGTCGTGGTCGGGACATTCCTGGTGTGGCACGTCATCGGCGCCAACTCCTCCGATGACGGCTACATCCTCGGCATGGCACGGGTGGCCGATCACGCGGGGTACATGTCCAACTACTTCAGGTGGTTCGGCAGCCCCGAGGACCCGTTCGGCTGGTACTACAACCTGCTGGCGCTGATGACCCATGTCAGCGACGCCAGCATCTGGATGCGGTTGCCGGATCTGATTTGCGGCCTTGTGTGTTGGCTGCTGCTGTCCCGTGAAGTGCTGCCCCGTCTCGGCCCCGCGGTTGCCGGATCCAACGCCGCTGTATGGGCCGCCGGGCTGGTGCTGCTCGGGGCGTGGATGCCGTTCAACAACGGACTGCGGCCGGAGGGCCAGATCGCGACGGGCGCACTGATCACCTACGTGCTGATCGAGCGGGCCATCATCTCGGGCCGCATGACGCCTGCGGCGCTTGCGATCATCGCCGCGGCGTTCACGCTCGGCATTCAGCCGACGGGGTTGATCGCGGTGGCGGCGCTTCTCGCGGGCGGGCGGCCGCTGCTGCGAATCCTGGTGCGCAGGCATCGACTCGTCGGCACGTGGCCGCTGGTGGCGCCGCTGCTGGCAGCGGGCACAGTGGTGCTCACGGTGATCTTCGCGGACCAGACGATCGCGACCGTGTTGGAAGCCACCAGGATTCGCACCGTGATCGGCCCGAGCCAGGCGTGGTACACCGAGAACCTCCGGTACTACTACCTGATCCTGCCGACGGTGGACGGATCGCTGTCGCGGCGGTTCGGGTTCCTGATGACCGCGCTGAGCCTGTTCATCTCGATGTTCGTGATGTTGCGACGCAAGCGGGTGCCCGGTGTGGCGCGAGGCCCGGCATGGCGCCTGATGGGCATCATCTTCGGCACCATGTTCTTCCTGATGTTCACCCCCACCAAATGGGTGCATCACTTCGGGCTCTTCGCCGCAGTGGGCGCGGCCATGGCGGCGCTTGCCACCGTGCTGGTTTCACCGAAGGTGTTGCGCTGGTCACGCAACAGGATGACGGTCGTGACCGCTGTGCTTTTCCTTCTGGCGCTGTGCTTTTCAAGCACCAACGGCTGGTGGTACGTGTCGAGCTTCGGCGTTCCGTTCAACAACGCCATGCCGAAGATCGGCGGAGTCACCATCAGCACGATCTTCTTCGCTCTGTTCGCGATCTCCGCGGTGTACACGGTCTATCTGCACTTCGCAACGCGCGATCACGGCGAGGGCCGCTTCGCGCGAGCGCTGACCGCCGCGCCCATCCCGGTGGCGTCGGGCTTCATGGTGGTGGTGTTCGTCGCGTCGATGGTCGCGGGCGTGGTGCGTCAATATCCGACCTACTCGAACGCGTGGGCCAACCTGCGCACATTCTCCGGCGGCTGCGGTCTGGCCGACGACGTGCTCGTGGAACCCGACGCCAACGCCGGCTTCATGACACCGCTGCCGGGCAACTACGGCCCGCTTGGCCCATTGGGCGGCGAGAAGCCCGTCGGGTTCACTCCCAACGGCGTACCGGATCACATTGTTGCCGAATCGATCCGGATGAATCTACCGATATCCGGCACCGACTACGACTGGGACGCCCCGGTGAAGTTGAAGACCGAGGGTGTCAACGGGTCGACGGTGCCGCTGCCGTATGGCCTCGACCCGTCGCGGGTCCCGGTGGCGGGCACGTATGTCGAAGGGCCGCAGCAGCAGAGCACGCTGAGCTCGGCGTGGTACCAGTTGCCGAAACCCGATGACGCCCATCCGCTGGTGGTGGTCACCGCGGCAGGGACCATCGCGGGCAACAGCGTGCTGAACGGTCACACCGACGGCCAGGCGGTCGAACTCGAGTTCGCGCGGCCAGGGCCCGACGGCGCGCCTGTGCCCGCGGGCCGCCTAGTTCCCGACGACATCGCGATCGCGCCGTCATGGCGCAACCTGCGATTCGCCCGCTCCGACATTCCCACCGATGCCGTCGCGGTTCGCGTTGTGGCGCAGGACCGTTCGCTGACACCCGGGGACTGGGTCGCGGTCACCCCACCGCGCGTGCCCGAACTGCGGTCGCTGCAGGAGTACGTCGGCTCGAAGCAGCCGGTGCTGATGGACTGGGCGGTGGGCATGGCGTTCCCGTGCCAGCAGCCGATGCTGCACGCCAACGGCGTGACCGAGGTGCCGAAGTTCCGGATCACCCCGGACTACACGGCGAAGAAGCAGGACACCGACACGTGGGAGGACGGCCTCAACGGCGGTCTGCTCGGCATCTCCGATCTGCTACTCCGCCAGCATGTGATGGCGACCTACTTGTCCCGCGACTGGGGCCGCGACTGGGGTTCGCTGCGGAAGTTCGACACGATCGTCGACGCGCGGTCGGCAGATATCGACCTCGGCACCGCGACCCGCAGCGGATTGTGGAAGCCCAACAAGATTCGCGTTCGCGCTTAGGCTTGCGCTGTGGACGATCGAGTACAGCTGGGCTCCGCGGCCGTCACTCGCGTCGTCGAATGGCACGTCGATCACCTACCCCTTGCCCTTTTTCCGCAGACACCGCCCGAGGTGTGGCACGAGCTGGCCGCGGAGTTCTCCCCGACCTTCTGGACCGACGGGCATTGGCGGATCGCGCTGCAGACGTGGGTCATCGAGGTGGACGGCATGACGGTGCTTGTCGATACCGGCGCAGGCAATGACCGGGACAGGCCCGCGATGACGCCGCTGGATCACCTCGACACCGATTTCCTCGGGTCGCTGCAGCGCGCCGGCGTCACACCCGAGGCCGTCGATGTGGTCGTCAACACGCACGTGCACTCCGATCATGTCGGGTGGAACACCCAGCGGGACAACGACTCCTGGGTGCCGACCTTCCCGAACGCGCGTTACGTCATTCCGGAGGTCGATTACCGGTTCTTCCATCCCGACAACGCCAACCACCGGCCGCCTGCGCGGACCGAGGCCGACCAGGCGCGCCAGGACCAGAGCCTGACCGTGTGGGCCGACAGCATCGCGCCTGTCGACGAGGCCGGGCAGGTTGAGTTGTGGTCCGATGACCATCAGGTCAGTGAGTCGCTGCGGCTGCGGCCCGCCCCCGGTCACACGCCCGGGTCCTCGGTGCTGTGGCTGGATGCGGGCAGGCCGGCGGTCTTCGTCGGCGACGTCACCCACTGCCCGATGCAGCTGCACCGGCCCGGCGACCCGTGCGCGTTCGACGAGCATCCGGCGGCCGCGGCGGTGACCCGCAAGCGCGTGCTCACCGACGCATCGCGGCAGCGCGCGCCAGTGATTCCCGCGCATTATCCGGGGCAGGGCGGGGTGACCGTGGTGGCCCGCGGCGACGGGTTCATGGTGGACGATTGGCTGGAAATAAGCACCGTGTAGATTTCTTGACTTATTCCAGAAAAGGGACAAGACTTTCGATCGTGCCCTCGGCGTCCGACTTCCAGCAGATGCTGCGAGACGTCTCTTTACGAGTGACCCGACCCCGCGTCGCGGTGCTGACCGCGGTGCACGCGTATCCGCACGCCGACACCGACTCCATCATCCGCGCGGTGCGCGAGGACCTTCCCGATGTGTCCCATCAGGCCGTCTACGACTCGCTGAGCACGCTGACGTCGGCCGGGCTGGTGCGGCGTATCCAGCCGTCGGGTTCGGTGGCCCGCTACGAGTCGCGGGTCGGCGACAACCACCACCATGTCGTGTGCCGGGCCTGCGGCTCCATCGCCGACGTGGACTGCGCCGTCGGTGAGGCGCCATGCCTGACGGCAGCCGACGACAGCGGCTTCGCAATCGACGAGGCCGAGGTAATCTACTGGGGCCTATGCCCCGATTGCGCTGCAGCGCAGCAAGTTTCGCGATCACAACCGTGATCACAGCCCGAATCACCCACTCCCGGAAGGAATGTCGTGTCATCTGATACATCTGACGCCCGCCCGCCCGCCCCAGAAGCCGGGACAGCGAGCAATAGCGAGAGCGAGAATCCCGCGATCGCCTCGCCCACGCTCAAGGCAGGCGCTCCACGAAAGAACCAGGACTGGTGGCCCAACCAGATCGACGTCTCGGTGCTGCACTCGCACGCGCCTCAAGGCAACCCGCTCGGTGCAGACTTCGACTACGCCGAGGAATTCGCCAAGCTCGACCCCGAGGCACTCAAGGCCGACGTCATGTCGGTGATAACTACTTCGCAGGACTGGTGGCCCGCCGACTACGGCAGCTACGCAGGCTTGTTCATCCGGATGAGCTGGCACGCCGCGGGCACCTACCGCATTTTCGACGGGCGCGGTGGCGCAGGACAGGGCATGCAGCGGTTCGCCCCGCTCAACAGCTGGCCCGACAACGCCAACCTGGACAAGGCGCGCCGCCTGCTGTGGCCCGTCAAGCAGAAGTACGGCTCCAAGATCTCCTGGGCCGACCTGCTGGTGTTCGCAGGCAACGTCGCACTGGAATCGGCGGGCTTCGAGACGTTCGGCTTCGCCTTCGGCCGCCCCGACTACTGGGAGCCGGAAGAGGTCATCTTCGGCGAGGAAGAAGAGTGGCTCGGCACCGACAAGCGCTACTCCGGGTCACGGGAGCTCGAGGAGCGTTACGGCGCCACCACGATGGGCCTGATCTACGTGAATCCCGAAGGGCCAGAGGGCAAGCCGGATCCGCTGGCCGCCGCCATCGACATCCGTGAGACGTTCGGCCGGATGGCGATGAACGACGAGGAGACGGCAGCGCTGATCGTCGGCGGCCACACCCTCGGCAAGACCCACGGCGCAGGCGACGGCGACCTGGTCGGCCCGGAGCCGGAAGGCGCCCCGATCGAGCAGCAGGGCCTCGGCTGGAAGTGCGCGTTTGCGTCCGGTAAGGCAGGCGACTCCATCACCAGCGGCCTCGAGGTCGTGTGGACGCCGACGCCGACGCAGTGGAGCAACTCCTACCTGGAGATCCTGTACGGCAACGAGTGGGAACTGACCAAGAGCCCCGGCGGTGCGTGGCAGTTCGAGGCCAAGGATGCCGAGGCGACGATTCCGGATCCGTTCGGAGGTGCGCCGCGCAAGCCGACGATGTTGGTCACCGACGTCTCGATGCGGGTCGATCCCATCTACGGCAAGATCACCCGGCACTGGCTGGATCATCCCGAGGAACTCAACGAGGCGTTCGCCAAGGCCTGGTACAAGCTGCTGCATCGCGACATGGGGCCGATCAGCCGCTACCTCGGGCCGTGGATCGCCGAGCCGCAGCTGTGGCAGGACCCGGTGCCCGACGTGGAGGGTGAGCTCATCGACGAGGCGGACATCAAGGCACTCAAAAGCAAGGTGCTGGAGTCCGGGCTTTCGGTGTCGCAGCTGGTCAAGACCGCGTGGGCCTCGGCGGGTAGCTTCCGCGGCACCGACAAGCGGGGTGGCGCCAACGGTGCGCGGATTCGCCTTGAGCCGCAGAAGAACTGGGAGGTCAATGAGCCCTCCGAGTTGGCGAAGGTGCTGCCGGTGCTCGAGCAGATCCAGCGGGACTTCAACGGCGCCGGTGGCAAGAAGGTGTCGCTGGCCGACCTGATCGTGCTTGCGGGTTCCGCCGCGGTCGAGAAGGCCGCCAAGGACGGTGGCCACGAGATCGATGTGCACTTCGCGCCTGGTCGTACCGACGCATCGCAGGAGAACACCGATGCGGAGTCCTTCGCGGTGCTCGAACCGCGGGCCGACGGCTTCCGCAACTACGTGCGCCCTGGCGAGAAGGAGCCGCTGGAGAAGCATCTGCTCGAGCGGGCTTATCTGCTCGATGTCACCGCGCCCGAGCTTACGGTCCTCATCGGCGGCCTGCGCGCCTTGGGCGCCAACCATGGCGGGAGCAAGCACGGCGTGTTCACCGACAAGCCCGGTGTGCTCACCAACGACTTCTTCGTCAACCTGCTCGACATGGGCACGGAGTGGAAGTCGGCGACGTCGGGAGAGAACGTCTACGAAGGTGTGGATCGCTCGACGGGCCAGACCAAGTGGACGGCCACCGCCAACGACCTGGTGTTCGGTTCGCACTCGGTGCTGCGCGCGCTTGCCGAGGTGTACGCACAGGACGACGCGAAGGAAAAGTTCGTCGAGGACTTTGTCGCCGCGTGGGTCAAGGTGATGAACAACGATAGGTTCGATCTGGAGAAGTAAGCAGCATCTGAAAGCGGCGCCCCGCGAGTGACACGGCTCGCGGGGCGTTGTTTTTTTGGAGTCAGTCGGAGAGCTTCGTCAAAAGCAGGTAGGCACTCGTCAACCCGCCGAAGATCGCGATGCACGCGGTGGGTACAAGCACGTAGGGGCCCAACTCAAACCGCCGACCAGCAGACCGCCGGTCAGCAGAACGCCAAGCGCGGTTGGGTAATTCGGATTGATCCGCTGGAGCGCCCTGCTCAGCCAGGCGTCCTCGGCATGGTGGCTTGCGCGCCGCTCGAGCGCGATCATCACGACTCCGACAGCGAGCGCCAGCGCGATGAACTCCCCGCCGACAACACGGTCCGGCTGAGAGGGCACCGCGAGTATCACCGATGCCAGCAGCAGCGTGGCGAACACGACCAGTGTCTGGGCGGCTCGGTTCCGAAGATCGACGGACGAGGAGAAGCGGGCCGCGTGGATCGATATCGCCACGAACAGCAGGCCGACGAGGGCGCCCCCTGCGCCTCCAACGACGAGGACGAAAGAATCCCAACCGGGCATCGGGTCGAGGCTAGATCGGCAGCAGACCGTGTTTGCGCTGTACACGGCCGTGCTTCTGCTTGTCGCGCAACAGATGTAACGACTTGCGCAGCAGCAGCCGGGTTTCGTGCGGCTGGATCACCGCGTCGATGAAGCCGCGTTCGGCCGCGATCCACGGCGTCGCCATGTTGAGGTTGTAGCCCTCGATGAAATCAGCCCGGATCTTCTGCACCTCCGGCGCCGTCGGGTCCGGGAATCGCTTCACCAGCAGCTGTGCCGCGCCCTCAGCACCGATCACCGCGATGCGCGCGGTCGGCCACGCGAAGTTGAGGTCGGCGGACAGCTGCTTGGATCCCATCACCGCATAGGCGCCGCCGTACGACTTGCGGATCGTGATCGTGATCTTCGGGATGTCCGCCTCGACGACAGCGTTGAGGAATCGGCCACCGCGCTTGATGATGCCGCCCTTCTCCTGCTCCACACCCGGCAGGAAGCCCGGGGTGTCGACGACGAAAACCAGTGGCGTGTTGTAAGAGTCGCAGAACCTGATGAACCGCGCCGCCTTGTCGGACGCCTCGTTGTCGATCGCACCCGACATGTGCATCGGCTGGTTGGCGATCACACCGACCGGCCGCCCGTCCACCCGCGCGAACGCGGTGATGATGGCCTTGCCCTGTTGCTGCGCGACGTCGAACACATCGCCGTCGTCGAAGATCCGCAGCAGGATCTCGTGCATGTCGTAGGCCGTGTTGTCGGCGTCCGGCACGATCGAGTCCAGCTCGAGGTCGTGGGGGGTGATCTCCGGTTCGAGGCCGGGATTCACGATCGGCGGGTCGTCGAATGTGTTGGGGGGCAGGAAGCTCAGATAGTCACGGACGTACTCGAACGCCGACTTCTCGTCCTCGACAACCTGATGGATGTTGCCATAGCTGGCCTGGGCGTCGGCGCCGCCGAGCTCGTCGAGCGTGACGTCTTCACCGGTGACGTCCTTGATGACGTCGGGCCCGGTGACGAACATGTAGCCCTGGTCGCGCACCGCGACGACAAGGTCGGTCTGAATCGGTGAATACACCGCTCCGCCAGCGCATTTGCCGAGGATGATGGAGATCTCAGGTACGAAGCCGCGCAGCAGCTCGTGCCTGCGACCGAGCTCGGCGTACCACGCCAGCGACGTGACCGCGTCCTGGATGCGTGCGCCGCCGGAGTCGTTGATGCCGATGATCGGGCAGCCGACCATGGCCACCCACTCCATCAGCTTGGCGACCTTGCGGCCGAACATCTCGCCGACCGTGCCCTGGAACACCGTCTGGTCGTGGCTGAAGACGCCGACGGGCCGTCCGTTGATGGTGCCATGGCCGGTGACCACGCCGTCGCCGAACAACGCGTTGGGATCGCCCGGCGTCTTGCACAGCGCGCCGATCTCGAGGAAGCTGCCCGGGTCGAGAAGCGCATGAATGCGTGACCTGGCGCTCGGGATGCCCTTCTTCTCCCGCTTGGCGACGGCCTTCTCACCACCGGGTTCCTTTGCCTGCTCCAGCTTTTCGCGGAGTTCGGCCAGCAGTTCCGCAGTGGTTTTGTTGGTCACTTCGCCTGCTTCTCCTCGGCTTCGATGCGGTTGATCGCCTCGCTCATGTGCGCACCGACCTTCGCAATGTACGGCTCATCGATGGCCTGGATGTGCTCACCCCCGATCGGAACGACCTCCAGCTCGGACACGTACTGGCCCCAGCCGCCGTCCGGCTTGCGGGTGGCGTAGCGCGGCTCGAAGAAGATCGCGTCGTCGTGGTACCGGTCGGCCATGTAGAGAGTGACGTGCCCGTCGTAGGGCCGGATCACCGCGGTGTCGATCACCCGGTTGTCCAGATACGACGTGCGCTGGTGCTCGATGACGCCGCCGGGAATCTCAACGCCGCTCGCCTTGACGGCATCGAGTACGAACCGCACCTGACCCTCGTCGTCGAGCTCCTCGAGCTGCTCGTACGGGATCGCGGGCACCGCCACGTTGAATGTGCGCTCGGCGAACCGCGCGTAGCGGTCCCATCGGGCCCTGACCTCTTCCTTGGTCTGCGGCACCTCTTCACCGGCCCGCACGGCGTCGATCAGCCCGACGAAGCGGACGTCGGCGCCTGCCTGCTTGAGTCCGATCGCGCACGCGTAGGCCAGCACCCCGCCCAGCGACCAGCCGGCCAGGATGAACGGGCCGTCGTGCATCTCGAGCAGCTTCGGCACGTACTCGGCTGCGCGCTCCTCGACGGAGCCCTCCACCCGTTCGATGCCGTACACCGGGGTGTCCGGTGGCAGCCGGTTCAGCAGCGGCTCGTAAACCACGGTCGAACCGCCCGCCGGGTGGAACACGAAGACGGGGACGGCGTTGGAGCCTTCCTTTGGCGCCCGCAGCGTCCGGACGAACCCGTCGAGCTCACCAGCCTCGAGGTGTTCGCGCACGATGGTGGCCAGCGCTTCGATCGTCGGCGAGTTCTTCACGTCGTCGACGGTGATCGTGCCCTCGGCGCGCTCCGTGAGACGGGCCGCCATCTTCTCGGCGGTCTCGTCGTCCAGCGCGGGTAGCGCGTTGAAGATGCCGCCAGGCGACTTGCCTGTGACGATGGCCCACGTCGCGAACGTGACGCGTTCTGCGGCTTCACGCGGCGGCACGTCGGCGCCGAGCGCTTCGGTGACGGCCTCCTGCGTCAGCACCTGGGCCGCGAGCGCGGCGGCGCTTGTCCGGGTACTCCCCTCGCCAGCTGGAGGCCCACCCTCCCGAAGGGTAGGGGGATGTTCGCCGTTGGCCTTCGGACCCGACGGGTCCGTCGGCGGCGGAGGGATCGGCACGTCGGAAGGCGGTGCCTCCGACTGCGTTTCGGGTTCGGCCTGGGCATCGGCCGCAGGCGCCGTCGCCGTGGCCGGTGTCGCGCCGCTCATCAGTGCGGCCTGTTCGGCGGCGATCTCCTCGGGCGTCTGCGTCTTCTGGTGCTCGGCCAGATCCTCCACCTCATCGCGATGCTCGATCGCGTACTGGATGAGGCTCTCGACGTTGTACAGGTTGGCGTCGCGCACGGCGGTCAGCTGGATCGGCGGCAGGTCGAAGTCGTACTCGACACGGTTCTTGATCCGCACGGCCATCAGCGAGTCGAGGCCCAGCTCGATCAGCGGCACCTCCCACGGCAGGTCCTCGGGCTCGTAGCCCATCGCACCGCCGACGATCGCGGCCAACCGGTCGTGCACGGTCTCGCCGGTTTCGGGCGACCATTTCGCAAATCCTGCACCGAGATTGGCGCCTCGCGTGAGGTTGTCGCTGAGGATCTCCGGATTGTCGCCTTCTTGTTGTTCGACCTGTTCGACTTGTTCGACGGCCGGCGCAGTCGAAACCTGCTCGGCGACTGCGGTACCGGTTGCGACGGCCGCAGGCAGCGCGCCCGCCTGGCCGTCACGGCTGACGATCGCGTCGTAGACCAACGTGAACGACTCGTCGATGCGGGCGTGCACCTGCACGCTCGCCCCGCCGGGGTGGCGGGTCAGCGTCGTCACATAGCGGGCGCCCTCGCCAGGCACCGCCCGTTGCTCCGATGCCGTCAGCTTGGCCTCCGGAAGCACCTGGGCCGCTGCGGCTTTCACCAGCGCACCGAGGTCGGCGACGCCGTCGTTGGGGAAGTACTCCCATACGTGACGACCGTCGGGCGTTGCTACGTGGTTGCCCGGCAGCAGCGTCGAGCTGTCGCCGGTGAACTTCGCCTCCAGCCAGTGCGGCTTGCGCCGGAATCTGGTCGGCGGGACGTTCGCGAAATCCGGCGCACCCGCGAGGCCGCTGGACTTGCGCGGGAAGAGCGTTCTGAGGTCGAGGTCGTGTCCGTGCACGAACAGCTGCGCCATCGCCGTGGTCATCGAATCGACCTCGTCCTGCTTGCGGGCGAGTGTCGCGATCAGCTGCGCGTCATGCAGGCCTGCCGATGCGGTGGTCAGGCCAACCTGCATGAGCGCCACCGGATTCGGCGCAAGCTCGACGAACGTGGTGTGACCGTTGTCGACGGCGTTGCGGATGCCGTGCGTGAAGTACACGCTGTGCCGCAGGCCCTTCTTCCAGTAATCCACGTCGTGGATCGGTTCGCCGCCGGGCCGGATGTAACTGCCCTCGTGCACGGTGGAGAAGTAGCCGGTGGACAGCGGGTGCGGCTCGATGCCCTGCAGTTCGGCGGCCAACTCACCGAGCAGCGGGTCCATCTGCTGAGTGTGGCTGGCACCCTTGGTCTGGAACTTGCGGGCGAACTTGCCCTCTCTCTCGGCCCGTTCGATGATCGCGTCGACCTGTTCCGGCGGCCCACCGATCACCGTCTGCGTCGGTGCGGCATAGACGCACACCTCGAGGTCGGGGTAGTCGGAGAAGACCGTCTTGATCTCTTCCGCTGAGTACTCGACGAGCGCCATCAACCGGATGTACTCGCCGAACAGCATCGCCTCGCCCTCACCCATCAGGTGTGAACGCGAGCAGATCGCGCGGGTCGCGTCGGCCAACGACAGCCCGCCCGCGAAGTAGGCGGCAGCGGCCTCGCCGAGCGACTGGCCAACCACCGCAGCGGGTTTCGCCCCGTGCGCCTTGAGCAGCTCACCGAGTGCGACCTGGATCGCGAAGATGGTCACCTGCGTGGTCTCGATGCCGTAGTCCTGCGAGTCGTCGAGGATCAACTCGACGACCGAGTAGCCAAGCTCGTCCTGAACCAGCGCGTCGACCTTGTCGATCCACTCGGCAAACGTCTCGTCACGCAGATACAGGCTCTTGGCCATCTTGCGGTGCTGGGCGCCGAAGCCGGCCAGCACCCACACCGGCCCGTTCGTGACGGGGCCGTCGGCGGAGAACACCGCGGGACTCTGCTTGCCGTCGGCGAGTGCGCGCAGCGCCTTGATCGCCTCGTCGTGATCGTGCGCCATCACCACGGCACGCGACCGGCCGTGGTTGCGCCGCGACAACGTGCGGCCAATCGACTCCAGCGAGGAGGCGCGGCCCTCGGGACTGTCCATCCAGTCGGCGAGCTCGGCGGCCGCCGCGCGCTTGCGAGATGTCAGGAATGCCGAAACTGCAAGCGGCACAACAGGTGTGTGCGGCTCTTCGGATTCCAGCTCCTGCAGCGCTACCTCTTTTAGCCGCTTCGCCTCGTCGGTGAGGCCGGGCAGTTCCGGTTCGCGCTCGTCGGTGTCGTACGCATGCTGACCGAAGAAGTCCCCGGCATCGTCTTCAGGAATGAATTCCCCGTACTCGTCCATCCGGACCCCGCCGACATATACGGTGTCCGCCTCGGAAGCGGCGTGCTTGCCCTCGGAGACGTCTTCTGCTTTCGGCTCGGGCTCGACCAGATCCGACGGAAGCACCTCGCGCAGCACCAGGTGCGCATTGGCGCCGCCGAAGCCGAAGCCCGACACGCCGGTGATGGCGTGCCCGCTGTAGCGCGGCCAGTCGGTGACGGCGTCGGCGACCTTCAGTCGCATGTTCTCGAAGTCGATGTACGGGTTGGGCCCGGTGTAGTTGATCGATGGCGGGATCTTGTCGTTCTTCAGCGCCAGCGTCATCTTGGCGAGGCTGGCGGCGCCTGCGGCCGACTCCAGGTGTCCCACATTGGATTTCACCGCGCCCAACAGCGCGGGCTTGTCGACGGGGCGCCCCCTGCCGACCACGCGGCCAAGCGCGTCGGCCTCGATCGGGTCGCCGAGGATGGTGCCGGTGCCGTGCGCCTCGATGTAGTCGACGTCGCGCGGGTTGATGCCCGCGTTCTTGTATGCCTTGCGAAGCACCTCGGCCTGCGCATCGGGGTTCGGCGCCAGCATGCCGTTGGACCGGCCGTCGTGGTTGATCGCGCTACCCGCGATGACCGCCAGGATCTCGTCACCGTCGCGCCGGGCGTCCGCAACGCGCTTGAGCACCAGCATGCCGCCGCCCTCGGAGCGGGCATAGCCGTCGGCGTCCTGGGAGAAGGACTTGATCCTGCCGTCGGAGGCCAGCACGCCGCCGACTTCATCGAAGCCGACGGTGACGAGCGGGGTGATCAACGCGTTGACACCACCGACAAGTGCGACATCCGCCTCACCCGACCGCAGCGCCTGCACGCCCTGGTGCGCGGCGACCAATGAGCTCGAGCACGCGGTGTCGAGGGCAACCGACGGACCGCGGAAGTCGTAGAAGTACGACACCCGGTTGGCGATGATCGAGCTCGCGGTGCCGGTGATCGCGTACGGATGTGCAACCGACGGATCCAACATCGCAAGGAAGCTGTAGTCGTTGGTCGAGTTTCCGATGTAGACGGCCACATCCCGCCCACGCAGCGTCGACGCCGGAATGCGCGCGTTCTCCAGCGCCTCCCAGGTCAGCTCGAGAGCCATCCGCTGCTGCGGGTCGATGTTGTCGGCTTCCATCTTCGACAACGCGAAGAACTCGGCGTCAAAACCCTTGATGTCCTTGAGGTATCCGCCTCGGGTGCGCGCCTTGCTGACCCGCTCGGAAATCCGCGGCTCGTCGAGGAACTCCTCCCAGCGGCCCTCGGGCAGGTCGGTGATTCCGTCGCGGCCCTCCAGCAGCGCCTGCCACGTCTCGTCCGGGGTGTTCATGTCGCCGGGGAAGCGGGTCGCCAAGCCGACGATGGCGATGTCGTCGACGTCGTGGTCGCGCGACCAGTCGATGTCGTCGACGTCGTGGTCAACCTCGGGCTCTCCCTCGACGATGACGGTGGCCAGCGACTCGATTGTCGGATGGCGGAATGCGACCGTGGCCGTCAGCGTCACCCCGGTCAGGTCCTCGATGTCACTCGCCATCGCGACGGCATCGCGCGAGGACAGGCCCAGCTCGACCATCGGCGTCGCGTCGTTGATCGCGTCGGGAGACTGGCCGGTGGCGTTGCCCACCCAGTTGCGCAGCCACTTGCGCATCTCCGCGACGGTCATGTCGGTGCGAGCGGGCGTCACCGGCCGCTCGGGTGCCAGTTTGAAGCCTTCGGCGTCCGATGTCTCCGCCGTGGCGGCTCCGGCGTCGTTCTGCGAATCAGGTTCTTTATCAGCCATGTTCAATGTCAGTCGCTGGTTAGTCGGTTTCGTCGGGGAAGGCGTTGGCCACCTTCCCGCTGCGCAGGCTGCCGTCGAGATAGGCGGCGCGGCAGGCACGGCGGCCGATCTTGCCGCTGGAGGTACGCGGGATGGCGCCGGCGGGGGTCAGCAGCACGTCACGCACGGTGACGCCGTGGCGCACCGCGATCGCGGCACGGATGGCGTCGGTGACCGGCGCCATGTCCATCTTGTGGGAGCCGGGCGCCCGCTCACCGACGATGACGAGCTGCTCGGAGGTGTCGTCGGGATCGCGCTTGAGACCCGCGTGCGCATTCTCGAACACCTCGTCCGGAAGCTGGTTGGCGGGCACGGAGAACGCCGCGACGTACCCGGTGCGCAGCGCCTTCGTCGACTCCTGCGCCGAGTACTCGAGGTCCTGCGGATAGTGGTTGCGGCCGTCGATGATGACGAGGTCCTTGACACGGCCGGTGATGTAGAGCTCGCCGTCGTGGTAGGCGCCGTAGTCGCCGGTGCGTACCCAGGTGGCATCGTCGGTCGCGCCCTCGGCGTGCGACGGGTTGGTGCGCGACTTCAGGATGTTCTGGAAGGTTGCAAGTGTCTCCTCCGGCTTGCCCCAGTACCCCGTGCCCATGTTCTGGCCGCTGATCCACACCTCGCCGATCTGGCCGTCGGGCAATTCGGTGGCCGCCTCGGCATCGACGATCACCGCCCACTCGGCGACACCGACCTTGCCGGCACCCGCCTGCGCAACGGCACTCGGCGAATCCGCAGGCACCTCAACAAAAGTGCCGGTGTTCAGCGCCTTACGGTCGACGTCGACGATCTTGGGGTGATCACCCATCGGGGTGGTCGACACGAAAAGGGTGGCCTCGGCAAGGCCGTAGGACGGTTTGATGGCCTGCGGCTGAAAGCCGTAGGGGCTGAAGGCTTCGTTGAACCGGCGCACCGTGGCGGCCGAGATCGGCTCGCTGCCGTTGAGGATGCACTTCACCACACTCAGGTCCAGCTCGGGTTCGCCGTCCTTGGGCAAGCCCCGCGCCGCGGCGTGGTCGAAGGCGAAGTTCGGCGCCACGGATATGACGCCGCCGGTGTCGTCGGGCTTGCGCGCCATCGCGCGGATCCAGCGACCGGGGCGGCGAACGAACGCCGCAGGCGTCATGAACTCGACGTAATGGCCGATCATCGGCGAGATCATCACGGTGATCAGGCCCATGTCGTGGAAGAACGGCAACCAGGACACACCGCGGTCGCCTTCCTCACCCTCGAGGGCTTCCATCACCTGCACCACGTTGGTAGCGAGGTTCAGGTGGGTGATCTGCACCCCGGTCGGGATACGGGTCGAACCGGATGTGTACTGCAGGTAGGCGATGGTGTCGGGCTCGACACCGACAGGCTCCCAGGTGGCGCCGACGTCGTCGGGGACCGCGTCGACGGCGATCACACGCGGCCGTTCCTTGGCCGGCCTGCTGCGGAAGAACTTTCGGACGCCCTCGGCGGCCTCGGTGGTCGTGAGGATCGCCGACGGGTGACAGTCGTCGATGACGGCGTGCAACCGGCCGACGTGGCCGGGCTCGCTCGGATCGAACAGCGGCACCGCGATTCGGCCCGAATACAGCGTGCCGAAGAACGCGACGAGGTACTCGAGGTTCTGCGGGCAAAGGATGGCCACCCGGTCGCCGGGCTCGGTCACCTGCTGAAGGCGGGCACCCACGGCGCGGTTGCGCCTGCCGAAGTCGGCCCAGTTCAAATCCCGCGCGACACCGTCGCGCTCGGTCGAGAAGTCCAGGAACCGGTAGGCGAGCTTGTCCCCACGCACCTTGGTCCACCGTTCGACGTGTAGGACCAGGCTTCCGTTGTCGGGAAACCTGATCTGTCCGTCCTTGAGGAACGGGTTGTGGAACCCCATCTCACTCTCCTGTCAAAGCGCACTCATCGCGACGCGGGTTCTCGCGTGGGCCGTCGCGGGCGTCGTGAGGGACTCCGTTGTCCGCGCGAATCCCGAAACCTCCAAGATGTTACCGAGGCGTCGGTATCAACTATCGGGTCACAAGTCAGCGATCCGCTAGCACGTACTGCTGTGCTGTGACCAGCACTTTTCATCCAGCTGTAAGTCATTGGTCTTAGTTATTTCTTAATGTTAGGCGACCGCTTGGCGCAGGCCAAATCTGTCGGGTCACGTGTCAGCCATGTTTTGGATGCGGGCCGTTATCGACGACCTGCTGGGACCAGTCCAGTGTCCACTTTGTGGCCGGCTGGCCGTCGAGATTCCAGAACTGTGTCGTGTTGTAAAGGGCGTGGACCGGTTGGCCCGCGCCGCCACCGAGGATCTCCATCGTCCTCGGCAGGTTGGCGATCGAGAAAGCCTCCTGCGGAGCCGAGCAGATGAGATCGCCGGTCGCGCAGATCTCGTTGGTGCGGTCATTGAGGATGCCGAAGCCGCCCGGCCGCGCGCCCGTCATCGTCAGCCCCATCTCCGCGAGCATCGGCACCTCGTGCAGCGTGATCTCGGCGCCCTGCCCGGGCGGGTTCGGTCCGACGTCCTGGCCGACGCCCGTCTGCCTGCGGCCGTCGGCGATCAACGTGACGCCGAGCACCAGATCCGCGTCGACCGGCCCGCGGCCGTTTCCGATGTCGCTGGCGATGTCGCCGGCGATCACCGCGCCTTGCGAGAACCCGACGAGCACATAGCTGGTCAACGGGCAGCGGTTGTTCAACTCCGTGATCGCCTTCACCGCGTTGCGGGTGCCCTCGGCGCGGCTGTCGTTATAGGACATCTGCTGGTCTGCCGACAGCGGATTGTGGAACTGCGCGGTGTAGGGGACGGTGTAGATCCCGAGCCGGTCCGTGCCGAACTGTTCACGGATGGGATTGGTCACGTTGAGCAGCAACGCGATCGGGAACTGCGTCGGGTTGAGCGGGTCGAGCTGGGGCGACGACTCCCAGGTGCCGGGGATCGAGATCATCTGCACGTCCGGGCAGCTGGCGTCCTGGAACTCCGGGCGCGGCTTCGTCGTCGGGCCTGCGCTGGTCGGCGGCACCGCGCTCGGCGGGACCGCTGTCTGGGTCCTGTCGGGCTGGCGGATCATGATCCACACCACCGCGACGACCAGGACCACGACGAGCGCGACAGCACCCGCCGCGACGAGGGCCAGAATCCGGTGGCGCTTACGCCGGGTTTTCTTGGTGGGCATCTAGTTTCTTGTACTCCTGGCTAGCAGAGTCGTTCGGTGGCGATGCGAATGTAGTCGCTGGTCAGGGCGTCCACCTCGGATGGTGGCGGACCGAGTGCGCTCAGTTCGGTGTTGCGCAAATCGCTGCGAACCATCGGACTGACATAGTCCCGCACGGCCTGCTCGGACTGCTTGGCTGCGCGAGCCTGGCACACATACGACCCGATGCTCAGCGCCAGCAGCTCGCCGGACGGCTTGACGCCCGCGGCCCTTAGCGCGTCGAGGTACGCCTGCTGCTGACTGCTGACGGTCAACTCGGTCGGCTGCTGTGGTCCTCCGGTGGGCGGCTGCGCTCCGCCCCGCGCGTCGGCGCGGGACTGCATCGTCGACGGCGGCGAGACCGACATCGTCGGCAGCATTCCGTCACCGGGCGCGCAGCCGGTCAGCACTGCTGCGACGGGAGCCAGCAGCGACGACGCTACGGCGCACCTGGTCGACCGCCGAAACGTGTGCTGCACCCCTCCAAAGTACCGGGGCTATGGATTCACTTGATCGTGGTGACGAGTTCGCCAGACATCGCGGCCAGCTGCGGCCCCCAGGACGACCAGTCGTGCTGGCCGCCGGGCGGGAAGTCGAAGTGGCCGTTGTGGCCGCCGTCGACGCGGTAATGCTGATAGAACTGGCGGTTACTGCCCTGGGCCTGGTCGCAGTAGCCGATCATCGCGGCCGGATCGCTGCAGCCCAGCGTCCCCGGGCTGTACACCCACAGCCGGGTGTTGTTGTCCGCCAGTAGCTGAACGTGCACGTCGGGGTCGTGCCACTTCCACCGGCCGAGCTGTGGCAAACCCCACATGTTGCGGATGTCGACGCCGCCGTACTGCGCAAGACCCGCGGTGATCGCGCCGGTCATGGTGGTGGCCGACGGCGTCAGGAAGCCAGAAAGCGAGCCCGCGTAACGATAGCGATCGGGGTGGAACGCAGCCATCGTCAAAGCGGCGGTGCCGCCCTGGGCGGCGCCGACGATGCCGTGACCGTTGGGTGCCAGGCCCTTGTTGGCCGCCAGCCAGTCGGGGAGCTCATTGGCAAGGAAGGTCTCCCACTGCTTGCTGCCGTCCTGCTCCCAGTCGGTGTACATGCTCCACGCGCCGCCCGCGGGCGCTGCTACGGAGATGCCCTTGCCCGCCAAGGTGCTGAACCCACCTGCGCCCACCCAGTTGCTCACGTCAGGGCCCGCGTTGAACGCGTCGAGGAGGATCACCGCATGGGGGCCACCGGCCTGGAAAGCGACGGGGATGTCGCGGCCCATGGCCGCCGACGGCACCATCAGCATCTCGACGCCATCGGCCCTGGCAACGGGCGACGCGGCCGACAACAATCCGGCGGCCAGCAGAACGGACAAGAACGCTCGCATCAACGCACGCATCTACCCACCCTCTAGTTTTCGATGGCCCCGCCGCAAGGTAGTGAACCACATCACTGCAAGCGGCCGCTGCCCCTACGGCTGACGGCGGCGACCCCGTAAGGATCGCCGCCGCCTGCTGGTTGATGCTGTGCGCAGCTGGTCAGCCGCCGGAGGCAGCCGTTTGCGTGGTCGCCTCAGCCGCCGGAGTGGCGCCGGGAGCGGCCGGAGACGGCTGCGGCGTCACACCGAGCACCCGCTGGATGTCCGGCTTCATCGCCTGCAGCTGAGCACCCCAGTAGTTCCACTGGTGCGTGCCGTCTGACGGGAAGTTGAACACGCCGTTCTTGCCGCCCGCTGCGATGTAGTTCTCCTGGAACGTCTTGTTCGTGCGGAGCGTGAAGCCCTCGAGGAACTTGGCGTTGAACAGGTTGCCCGACGTCATGCCTGCGTCCAGTTCGGACGGCTTGCCGTTGCCGCAGTAGATCCAGATGCGGGTGCCGTTTGCGACCAGCTTGTCGATGTTGACCATCGGATCGTTGCGCTTCCACGCCGGGTCGCTGGACGGGCCCCACATGTCGTCGGTCTTGTAGCCACCGGCGTCACCCATCGACATGCCGACCAGCATCGGCCACCAACCCTCGGACAGGTTCAGGAAGCCCGACAGCGATGCGGCGTACGGGAACTGGTTGGGGTAGTAGGTCGCCATCGTCAGCGCGGCCGAACCGGCCATCGACAGACCGACAGCGGCGTTGCCCGTGGGCCGGACCTGCCGCTGGGAAGCCAGGTAGCTCGGCAGCTCGCTGGTGATGAAGGTCTCCCACTTGTATGTGGAGCAACCCGCCTTACCGCAGGCCGGCTTGTACCAGTCGCTGTAGAAGCTGGACTGGCCGCCGACCGGCATGACCACACCGAGGCCCGAGTCGAGATACCACTCGAAGGCAGGTGTGTTGATGTCCCAGCCGTTGAAGTCGTCCTGGGCTCGCAGGCCGTCGAGCAAGTACACCGCAGGCGCGTTGGCTCCACCGCTCTGGAACTCGACCTTGATGTCATGTCCCATCCCCGCTGACGGAACCGAAAGGTATTCGACCGGCAGTCCCGGCCGTGAGAAAGCGCCCGCTGTCGCCGAGCCTCCGACGGCGCTGATCAGGCCCGGCAGCACGGCGGCTGCGAAAGCCGCGGCCGTGAGCCGGCGCGCCCAGGCGCCGCGCATCTTCCCAACGAACTTCATGCTTCATCTATCCCATCTGTCGTATGCCGCATCCAAGATCCAAGACCCACTCAGCTCGGATGCCCGTGTAGTACACCACACCTTGGTGTGATATCTCTCCTCAGCTTCTGTCCTCCCTGGTCGCCGCCGCTCAGCCGTTGAGTGTTGCGATCAGGTCTGGTTTGAGGGCGCTCAGCTGCGATCCCCAGTACGCCCAGGCGTGGTTGCCCGCCGCAGGGAACTGGAATGTCGCGTTGTTTCCGCCTGTCTTGACGTAGGCCGCCTGAAAGTCCTTGTTGCCTTTGACGGCCAGCCCCTCAAGGCCGTTGGCGTTCAGCACCTCGTTGGGGTCGCCGCCCGCGTCGACATCGGTGGCGCCTCCAGGCGCGCAGTAAATCCACAGTCGAGTGCCGTTGGCCGCGATGCGGGAAACCTGCTGCAGCGGGTCGTTTCGCTTCCACGCCGGATCGGCCGGCGGACCCCACATGTTGTCCACGTTGTAGCCGGCGGCATCAAGCATCGCGACGCGGATCGCCTGCTGCATGAAGGGGGCCGACGGGTTCATGAAGCCCGAAAGCGAAGCAGCGTATGTGAACTGGGCGGGGTGATAGGCGGAAAGGATCAGCGCCGCGCCCCCCGACATCGACAGTCCCACTACACCATTGCCGGTCGTCGAAATCTGTTCGTTGGCGGCCAGCC
>JBKPSU010000163.1:0-24303 GCA_046735135.1 Actinomycetota bacterium | reverse complement strand
GGTCATCCGCGCCCACAACACTTCCCGCTCTGCGGCGGTCAGCGTCTGACTGGCCGCCATCCGCGCGGCACCGACCTCGAGGATCTCCCGCAGCCGCAGCGCATCGTCGATCTCCTCGCGCGTGACGCCCGGTGTGTCGCCAGTGTGCGCAGGCAGCGGCTCGGCCAGAAAGGTGCCCCCGTACCGGCCGCGCCGCGACACCAGGTAGCCGGCATCCGACAGCGATTTGATCGCCTCCCGCACAGTGTCCCGGCTCACCCCGAGCCTGGCCGCCAATTCCCGTTCAGGCGGCAGTGATTCACCGGGTTGCAGAACGCCGAGCCGGATGGTCTGCAACAGCCGGCCGACGGTGTCCTCGAAGGCATTGCCCGGCCGCACCGGGCGAAGCAATGCTTCGCCTGCAAGCGGAACGTCCGGTTCGGCCGACATGGTCTACAGCGGCGTGACGTAGGCCGAGGCGATACCGCCGTCGACGAGGAAGGTGGTTGCGGTGATGAACGATGCGTCGTCGCTGGCCAAGAATGCCACCGCGGCGGCGAGTTCGTCGGGATCGGCGAACCGACCCATCGGCACGTGCACCAGTCTGCGTGCGGCCCGTTCGGGATCCTTGGCGAAAAGCTCTTGCAGCAGTGGCGTGTTCACCGGTCCAGGGCACAGCGCGTTGACGCGGATACCCTGCCGCGCGAACTGCACACCGAGCTCACGCGACATCGCGAGCACACCGCCCTTCGACGCCGTGTAGCTGATCTGCGAGGTCGCCGAGCCCATCACCGCGACGAAGGACGCGGTGTTGACGATCGAGCCCCGCTGCTGCGGAACCATATGGCGCAGTGCGGCCTTGCAGCACAGATACACCGACTTGAGGTTGATGTCCTGAACCCGCTGCCACGCGTCGATTTCGGTGTTCTCGATCAGGTCGTCCTCGGGTGGTGAGATGCCCGCGTTGTTGAACGCGATGTCCACCGACCCGTACGTCTTGGCGGCGGCGTCGAAGAGCGAGTCGACCGCAACCTGGTCCGAGACGTCGACCGGGACGAACAATCCCTCGAGTTCGTCTGCGACGGCTTTTCCGGTGGCCGGGTCGATATCGCCGATGACAATCGTCGCGCCCTCGGCGCGCATCCGCTTGGCGGTCGCAAGCCCGATTCCGCTTGCGCCACCGGTGATGACGGCGACCTTGTCCGCCAGCCGCTGGGTCAGATCCATCTAACTCTCTCCGATCGCGAAGAAGACGTTCTTGGTTTCGGTGAAGTGCAGGGGTGCATCGGGGCCGAGCTCGCGCCCCAACCCGGACTGTTTGAAGCCGCCGAACGGCGTGTTGTAGCGGACCGACGAATGTGAGTTGACCGACAGGTTGCCCGCCTCTACCGCGCGGGACACCCGCAGGGCACGCGACAGGTTGTCGGTCCATATCGACCCGGAAAGGCCGTACTCGGTGTCGTTGGCCAGCGCGATGGCATCGGCCTCGTCCTCGAACGGCAGCACCGTGACCACCGGGCCGAAGATCTCCTCGGTGACGGTGCGGTCGGAGCGCTGCGGCGTCAACACCGTTGGCGGGAACCAGTATCCGGGTCCGGACGGAGCATCTCCGCGAAACGCGACGAGCGCGTCGTCGGGCACGTAGGAGGCGACGCTGTCCCAGTGTGTCTTCGACACCAGCGGCCCCATCTCGGTGTCCTTGGCACGCGGGTCGCCGACCACGACACCCTTGACCGCCGGCTCGAGCAGCTCCATGAACCGGTCATAGACATTGCGCTGCACCAAAATCCGGCTGCGCGCACAGCAGTCCTGACCGGCGTTGTCGAACACACCGTAGGGCGCGGTGGCCGCCGCGCGTTCGAGGTCGCAGTCGTCGAACACGATGTTGGCGCTCTTGCCGCCCAGCTCCAGAGTGACCCGCTTGATCTGCTTGGCGGCACCCGCCATCACGCCGATGCCAACCTCGGTCGAGCCGGTGAACACAATTTTGCGCACGTCGGGGTGGGTGACGAAGCGCTCGCCGATCACCGAGCCCTTGCCCGGCAGCACCTGGAACAGGTCGGCGGGTAGCCCCGCCTCGACCGCAAGCTCGCCGATCCGGATGCTCGTCAGTGGCGTCCACTCGGCGGGTTTCAGCAGCACGGCGTTGCCAGCAGCCAGTGCGGGCGCGAAACCCCACACCGCGATCGGCATCGGGAAGTTCCACGGGGTGATCACCCCGACCACGCCGAGCGGCTCGTTGAAGGTGACATCGAGGCCGCTTGCAACCGGAATCTGCTTGCCCGACAAGCGTTCCGGGCTTGCCGAGTAGAACTGCAGCACATCGCGGACGTGACCGGCCTCCCACGACGCGTTGCCGATCGGATGACCGCTGTTGGCAATTTCGAGCGCGGAGAGTTCGTCGACATGCGCGTCCACGACGGATGCGAACGCCCGCAACGCGGCAGCCCTTTCGGCAGGAGGCAGCCGTGCCCAGTCCCGCTGCGCGGACTTCGCGCGCGCCACCGCGTCGTCGACACCCTCGGTGGTGGTCTGCTCGACCGTGCGCAGCTCCTCCTCCGTAGCGGGGTTGATGAGAGTCGAGGACGTCACGCGTTCACCTTTCCTTTTGCATACTGGGCGGCGGCTTGCACGACTCCTGCGAACAGCCGGACGTCGTCGAGCCGTTCCTCGGGATGCCACTGCACCGCCAAAACGAAGTTCTCCCCTGGAATTTCGACCGCCTCGATCACACCGTCGGCAGCCTGCGCACTGACGACAAGGCCCTCCCCCAACCGATCGATCGCCTGATGGTGGTAGCACTGCACGTCCGACGATTCACCGATGAGCGAAGCCAATCGGCTGCCGGGCACCGTTCGCACCGTTGACGTCGAGAACACCGCGTTGCCCTGCTGGTGGCGGGTATGGCCGAGCACATCGGGCAGGTGCTGGTGCAGCGTCCCGCCCAGGGCCACGTTCATCACCTGCGCGCCCCGGCAGATGCCGAGCACCGGCGTGCCGCGCCTGATCGCTCCACGGACCAGCGCGATCTCCCACGCATCACGCTCACGGTTGGCCTGCGCCGGTTCGTCGGTGGCCTGATGGCGCTGCTGGCCGTAGCCCGCCGGGTCCATGTCGCGGCCACCGGTGATGATCACGCCGTCCAACCCGTCCAGCACGCGTTCGGCGGCATCTGCCGGCTGGGGCGGCAGCAGCACAGCGGTTCCGCCTGCGAGATTCACGCCCTCCAGGTAGATGGCGGGCAGAAAGCTCGCGTGCACATCCCAGATACCCGTCTGCGCCTGTTGCAGATAGGTGGTCAGACCCAGCACCGGCCTGGCGTCAAAGTCGCTCAAATCCGCGCACCCTTTCCCAGTCGGTGACGGCGGAGTTGAACGCGTTCAATTCGACCTTCGCATAGTTCAGATAGTGCTCGACGACGTCGTCGCCGAACGCCTCGCGGGCCACCTTCGAGTTGCCGAACAGCTCGGCGGCGTCGGTGAGCGTCGTCGGCAAGTGCTCCGCTCCGCTGGTGTATGCATTGCCCACCAACGCTTCCGGCAGCTCGAGTTCCTCTTCGATGCCGTGCAGGCCACCTGCTATCAACGCCGAGACCGCAAGGTACTGGTTGACATCGCCGCCGGGCGCCCGGCATTCCATCCGCATTCCGTGTCCATGGCCGACGACGCGCAGCGCGCAGGTCCGGTTGTCCATTCCCCATGCGATCGCGGTCGGCGCGAAGCTGCCTTCGACGAATCTCTTGTAGGAGTTGATGTTCGGCGCATAGAACAGGGTGAACTCTCGAAGTGTCGCGAGCTGGCCGGCGATGAAGCTGCGGAACATCGGCGACATCCCATCGGGCGCGTCCGAGTCGGCGAACACCGCGCTGCCGTCCTCGCCGCGTAATGAGATGTGGATGTGACAGCTGTTGCCCTCGCGCTCATCGAACTTCGCCATGAACGTCAGGCTCTTGCCGTGCTGGTCGGAGATCTCTTTGGCGCCATTCTTGTAGATGGTGTGGTTGTCGCAGGTGACGCGCGCATGGTCGTAGCGGAAGGCGATCTCCTGCTGGCCGAAGTTGCACTCCCCCTTGACGCCTTCGCAGTACATTCCCGCGCCGATCATGCCGAGCCTGATGTCGCGCAGCAGCGGTTCCATCCGGGTGGACGCGAGCATCGCGTAGTCGACGTTGTAGTCGGTCGCAGGAGTCAGGCCGCGGTATCCCGCCGCCCACGCGTCGCGGTAGCTGTCGTCGAAGACCATGAATTCGAGCTCGGTGCCGATGTAGGGCACCAGTCCCATGTCGGCCAGCCGAGCGATCTGGTTGTTGAGGATGCTGCGCGGCGCCTGGGTCACCGGGTTGTCGTCGAGCCAGAAGAGGTCGGCCATCACCATCGCGGTGCCGGGCAGCCAGGGCAGCAGTCGCAGGGTGGAGAAATCGGGCTTCATCACCATGTCGCCGTAACCGGTCTCCCAGCTGGAGATCGCATAGCCGTCGACGGTGTTCATGTCGACGTCGACGGCGAGCAGGTAGTTGCAGCATTCAGCCCCGTGGGCGGCCACGTCCTCGACGAACAACCGGGACGCCACCCGCTTGCCGGTCAGGCGGCCCTGCATGTCGCAGAACGCGACGATCACGGTGTCGATGTCGCCCGCGGCGACCAGCGATTCGAGCTCGGCTTGCGACAGCATTCCAGTCATGACGAGAACTCAACCATTAAAAACCGCCTCTCCGCTGCGTGACCAAGTAGATTTAGCAGATTCTCACCGTGTAAAGGTAGGTCACCAGACCAATAGAACGCTACCGGCTGGAGAAGGTCGGCGCAGTCTGGGCCTGACGGTTGATCCGTACGTCGAACGCCTCGGAGACGTGCCATTCGCGGGACAGCATGACCGGGGTGCCGTCGCGGTCGTAGTCGACCTCCTCGATGTACAGCAGGGGCTTGCCCCGCCGCACTCCGAGCACCTTCGCGGTGCAGCTGGTGCTGGCCACGGCGCGCAACGTCGCCGTCGCATGGTCGGCGGCATGTCCGGACGACCTCAGCAGCGCGAACAGCGACGGGTCCAGGTTCTGCAGGTCGAGGTCGGTTCTCAGCAGCCGCGCGGGGATGCGGTCGCGTGAGTAGATCACCGGCTGGCCGTCGGCCGTGCGCACCCGCTCCACTGCAAGGACCCTGTCGCCCCTGCCGACATGCAATGGGCTGTCGGTCTTTTCGCACTGTTCGAAGACCGCGTCCAGCACCCGCATCCCGGCCTGCGCACCCGCACTCTCGATCATCGCGAGATAGCTCAGCGTCGAGTCGAGCCCGTGCGGCATCCGGCGGCGTTCGGCGACATAGCTGCCGGATCCGCGGCGGCGGATGACGTATCCGGCCTCGACGAGGCCGCCGACCGCTTCGCGCACAGTCGCCCGCGAAACCCCGAACCGCTTCGAGAGCTCCCCCTCGGTCGGCAACTTGGTGCCCGGCTCGAGCTGCGAACTGGTTATCTCCTCCAGCAGCTCGTCGCGCAACCGGTCGGCGAGCAAAGTCTGCCCGGGCATGCCATGAGCCTACGTGGTGCCCCGTGGCGCCTCGGCGGCCGACGCGGTCTCCTCGAGGACCCTTCGAACCTGGTCGGCGATGGACGGCGCCCCGGGCAACTGCCCGTCGAAAATGGCGCTGCCGATGGTGTATCCCCAGGCACCGGCATCACCGACCGCGACGGCGCGGTCGACGCTGGCGATGGAGCCTGCGACGATGACCGGCCCGCTCGATCGCTCGCAGACGGCGCGGATCAGCTCGAGCGGGTCGGCGGTCTGGTGGCGGTAGGCCAGCAGGTCGAGGCCTGCAACGTGGTCGAGCGAAGTCAGCCGTTCGGCGTCGGCGGCGATCTCGTCGATGGTCCCCTGCAGGATGCTCGGATGGTCGACGACCCGGCCGGGGAACGGGCAGTACCGGACGCCGTCGGGCAGCATGCCCGCCGTCTCCGCGCCATGCGTGCCGCCGAGCACCCAGTCGAACCCGGCCTCGGCCGCCGAGCGCAGCGATGACATCTCGGCCTCCTTGCTGGTGGACACGACCTCCAGCATCACCTCGAACCCGGCGTCGTGGGCCAGCCCAACCAGTTCGCGCTGTCGGGCGAGATCGGCTCCGACGTCCTTGAACCCGACGTAGCGCAGCCCCGTGTCGGCCAGCGTCGGCATGATCTCGGCCGCATTGTCGACGGTCCGGTCGTCGTGGGTGAGCATGAAAACAAAATGGGCCACAGGTTCTCCTTTATCCGCTTTCGGCGTCGGCCACGATTGACCGCGCTGTGTCGTCGGACCAGACGCCGAGCAGGTCGGCGAGGTCGACGATCGAGATCCGTTCGCGCAGTAGATGGGAATTCCGCAGCGCCCAGAAAAGCAGGGCGCCGTCATAGCTGGGCCCGAGATCGGCGGCTCGGATCGGCAGACCACTCGCATGGCTCACGTCGTCGAACTGCGCAGGTGTCGGCAGTGTCACCGTCTGCATGAACTCATTCCAGCCTGCGACCAACGACTCGACATCGGCTTGGTGAGCCAGCAGCCAGTTTCGCTTCGCCGAGTAGCCCGTCCAGCACTCCTCGACGGTCTTGGCGCCGAGCTCGGCGAAGGCAAGCTCCGTCGCATCCCGGCGCGAAGACTCGTCGGGCACCCTGATCTGCGCGCCTGACTTGATCGTGCTGTCCACGAGCCGCCAAACCCGCAGCGCCAGCCGGGTCGCAACCGTCACCTGCATGCCGTGTGGCGCGGCAGGCGCCTGCCGCTCGGCCAGCGCCATCTCGAGCAGGTGCGACACCGCATGCTCGCTGCCAGACGCGGGCGCGGTCGAGCCGACGATTCCCATCGACAGCCCGCTGCCTGCGAGCAGCCGGGCCAGATCCGCCAGTCCGTCCGGTTGCGCGTCGCGGGTGGCCTGTGCCAGCGACGGAAGCGCGGGCATCGCGGCGAGCACCTGTTCGACGACCGCGGCGTCGTAGGCCGGCCCGTGGCCGAGTCGCGAGGCCAGCTGCCATTCGGCGACGGCGTTGGGCACCGTGGAAAGGTCACCAACGCCTGCGAGGTTCATTCGTGGTGGCGCCGCCGTGATGATGTCCGAGTCGGCGATGAGCATGTCGGGCCATCGTGACACCACGGTGCGCTTGGCCCCCGCGATGACGAGCACGCTGCGGTCGGCGATGAAACCGTTGATGCTGCATGCGGTTTGGACTGCGACGTGGCGGCTGCCGGTGCGTTGCGCGGCCACTTTGGCAATGTCGGTGAGAGTGCCTGCGCCGACCGAGATCAGCAGACGTTCGGAGCCGACTTCGGCGACCGCACGCTCGACGGTCTCCTCGTCGGCGCGCACGCTGCCCGAGCCGAGCTGGATCACCTGGCAGTCGCCGAGCACCTTGGCGAGCCGGTCAACGACGGGTCCGGCAGACGTGCGATACGGGCCGCCGTCGCTGATGATCACCGGCGCAGGCGTTTCCGGCCTGGCGCAGGCGTCGGCGATGGCGCCGTCCAGGACCGAGGAGCCGACACGGATGTCGACGTTGGGCAGGTCGTTGTGGCCGCGCTCACGGAGCTCCGCGAGGATGGCGTTCGGTTCAGGGATGGTGGTCATCGTGCCAGCGCAGACTCGACGGCGTCGAACGCGGCAAGGTAGCGGCCATACGCCTCGGCGTACGGCTGCTGCGCGGCGGGATCGGGATCGATGGTGTCCGGATCGAGTTGCACTGCAATCGATGCCGCCGAGAAGTCCGCGAACACTCCGGCCCCCACCCCGGCGACCATCGCCGCGCCGACGGCGGTGGCCTCCTCGGTCAGTACCCGGCGTACCGGCCTGCCGAGCACGTTGGCCTTGATCGACGCCCACAGGTCGTCGCGAGCGCCGCCGCCGACAATGCGCACCTCGCCGTGGCCGAGCCCGAGCGCGTCGAGCCGATCCACGATGTCGCGCAACGCATATGCGCAGCCTTCCAGGACCGATCGGGCGACATGCGCCGACGTGTGGTTCATCGCGAGGCCGAGGAACGCGCCACGCATCGCGTCGTTCCACCGCGGCGCGGTCGATCCGGACAGCGCGGGCAGGAACAGCACACCGTCGCTGGCCGGGGGCGCCTTGCGCGCCCGCTCGAAGATCTCGCCCTGCGGTATGCCGAGCAACCCGTTGGCCAGCCACAGTGTGCTCCCGCCGCTGACGAATCCGGGATTCTCGATCAGCCACGAGCCGGGTACCGCGTGGCCGTGGGTCTCGACGAGGGCGAGCGGATCACGCACGGGTTCCACGGCGACCGTTGTCACCGGTTCCGCGGTGCCGGTGACATCGACGACGACACCCGCTTCGATCGCACCCGCCCCGACCGACGCGGCGTGCTCGTCTCCGGTGCCGACCACCACCGCACACCGGTCCGACAGCCCGAGGTCGGCTGCGACGTCGGGGCGCAGCGTGCCGACCACGTCGGTCGAAGGCCGAACCGGCGGCAGCGCAGCGGGGTCCAGGCCCGCCGCCTCGCACAGTTCGTCGTCGAAATCGCCCTTGGCGACGTCGTAGACCATGGTCGAAGACGCGTTGGCGGCGTCTTGGGCGTGCGAGCCCGAAAGATGGTGCAGCACAAATGATCCGACTGGGGCCAGGATCGTCGCACGCTGCCACACCTGCGGTTCGTTCTCGCGGATCCACATCATCTTCGGGGCGCTGTGCGACGCGTCGGCCACCAGTCCGGTGCGCTCAGCGAGCAGGTGGGAGCCCACCGCGGACACCAGGTGATCGCACTGCTTGGTGGCGCGCTTGTCCAGCCAGATGATCGCCTGGCGCAGCGGCGTCCCGTCGGCAGCACAGGCCACAACGCCGTCGACCTGACTGCCCAGTCCCATCGCCACGACTCGATCCGCCTGCACGCCATCGGTCGCCGCGCGAACGGCGTCGCGCAGTGCGGTGCAGTAGGCCCGCGGATCCTGGTCCGCCCAGCCGTCGTGCTCGTGCACCATCGTCAGCGGGGCCGACCCCGACGACACGACTTCGCCACTCTCGTCGACGATCACGGCCTTGATGCTCTGCGAGCCGACGTCGACTCCCAGGACCAGAGACACGACTCCCCCTCACGGTGGCGGAAGAACTCAAACGACATTGAAAAGTACGGTGCGCGGGGAGGATTGGGCGGCGATCCTCCCCGCCGGTCACTTCATTGTGACCGAGTCGGCGATTGGTCCGCCGAAATCTCGGAAACGGAGACCGTACCGTAGCCTTCCTCTTGCAGGTTCGCCCCGTGCTGACCATGTGAGAGCGCGAACTCCTCTTCAGGCGACAGCACCAGCTTGTGCCGTCCGCGAACCGCAAAGTAGACGATTCCGATGATGAAGTAGACGAGCGTGCCGTAGACACCCGGCCGATAGTCATCGTTGAGGAACAACGAGATCAGCGCGACCAACGCGATCGCGCCCGCGATCGCCGCACCCCACACGCCCACCGGGCTGCGGTACGGCCGCTCGATGTTCGGCAGCTTGCGGCGCAGCACGATGAACGCCAGGCACTGCATGAAGTACGAGATCACCGCGCCGAACACCGCCATGTACAGCAGCGCGCCGACGATCTTGCCCGCGATCGCGTTCTCGCTCTGGCCCAGGAAGTAGATGAGCAGTGAGAGCGCGTAGCCGATCACCGCGCCCACGATGAGCGCTACGTACGGCGTGTTCCTCGTCGGATGGGTGATCGACAGGCTCTGTGGGAAGTAGCCCGCGCGAGACAGCGAGTACGTGTTGCGGCCGTAGGCGTAGATGATCGTGAAGAAGCTCGCGATCAGGCCGATCAACCCGACCGTTGCGAGGATCGCGGCTCCGGTGCCCTCGCCGAAGACGGCCTTGAACCCGTCGAACAACGGAGTCGCCGACGTTCCGATCGCCGCGGCACCGCCACCGACGCCCGTGTTGAGGAACAGGGTCAGCACGGCGAACAGCACCAGGGTCGTCAGGCCCCAGATCGTCGCGCGAGGAATGTCCCGCTTCGGGTCGTGGGATTCCTCGGCAGCCAGCGGCAGCTCCTCGATCGCCAGATAGAACCAGATCGCGAAGGGTAGGGCGGGGAAGATCCCGACGATGCCCTTCGGCAGGAAGCTGCTGCCGCCCTCCTCCGGCGGGATGTTGGTGAGCAGCTCGCCGTGGAATGCCCGCGAGACGAGCACCGCCACGAAGAAGAACGCCAGGATGCCGAGCGCGAGCACGGTGATCACCACGGTGAACCGCATGGTGATCTCGATGCCGAGGATGTTGATCCCGACGAACACGATGTAGAAGACGGCCCACCACAGCACCGGGCTGTTCCACCAGCCGTCGGCCCCGGTCAGCGAGAAAACGATGTCGTGGGAAAGGAATCCCATCGCGCCCACGACGACCGCGGGGGTGATGACGTACTCCATGTTCTCGGCCAGCCCGGTGACGAAGCCGCCCCACGGGCCCATCGCCGAGCGCGAAAACGAGTAGGCGCCGCCGGTGTGTGGCAGGGCAGGCGACATCTCGGCGATAGAAAAGCACAGGCCGTAGTACATGACGGTGATGACGATGCCCGCGATGAGCAGGCCACCGAATCCGCCGGCGTCCAGGCCCAGGTTCCAGCCGTAGAAGTCGCCGGAGATGACCGCCCCGACGCCGAGGGCCCACAGCGACCAGAAGGCCGCGTGACGGCGCAACTGCCTCTTCTCGAAATACCCTTGGCCGGCCTCTCGGTAGGTGACCGAACCGACCGCCCGTGTGTTCTCCGCCATCGCTCCTCCTCGGTTTCCGACTGGCTCAGGAGCACAAGTTGTCAGACAACTTGGACAATAAACCTGGGCCGATGCCAGGTCAACGACCTACCGCCAAGATTTACGCAGCCGTCATCGCCAAAGGTAGGACGCCAGACCTTTGGCGCTTTATTGTGCCTATGCGAGTTCTGTCCACCCTGCGAAGGAGAATCGCCGTGCCAGAGGGCCACGAACACCTTGATGACGACGAAAAGCACCTAGCCAAACTCGGCTACGTACAGGAGCTACAGCGGTCCTGGTCCGGCTTTTCGAACTTCGCGATCTCGTTCTCGATCATCTCGATCCTTGCGGGCTGCTTCACGTCGTTCGGCCTCGGCTGGAACAACGGCGGCCCCGCCGCGATCGCATGGGGCTGGCCGCTGGTGTCGGTCTTCATCCTGATCATCGGGCTGTGCATGTCCGAGTTGGTTTCGGCCTACCCCACATCAGGTGGAATCTATTGGTGGGCAAGCAAACTCGGCGGTGCGAAGGCCGGCTTCTACACCGGCTGGCTGAACCTGATCGGGTTGATCGCCATCCTGGCCTCGGTGTCCTACGGCTGCGCGACGTTCCTCGACCTCACGCTCAGCACGTTCAGTGAGAGCTGGGCCGCGGGCTACAGCCTGACCAGGGTGTTCATCATGTTCGTGATCATCCTGGCGGTGTCGGCGATCATCAACATCTTCTCGTCGCACCTGCTCGCCGTCATCAACAACATCTCGGTGTGGTGGCACGTCATCGGTGCGGCGGCCGTCATCTTGATCCTGATCCTGCTGCCCAAGCGGCACGCCAGCTTCAGTGAGGTGTTCGCCACCACCGTCAACAACACCGGGATGTTCAACGGCGACAAAGGCATCGGGTGGCTGTTCTTCGTGCTGCCGATCGCCGCGATCCTCACGCAGTACACGATCACCGGCTACGACGCATCAGCGCACCTGTCGGAGGAGACCAAGAGCGCAGCCGACGGCGCGGCCAAGGGCATCTGGCGGTCGATCTTCTACTCGGCCATCGGGGGCTGGATCCTGCTGCTGTCGTTCCTGTTCGCGGTGCAGAATGTCGACGACGTGACCAAGGGCGGCGGCCTCGTGCAGGTCATCTTCGCCCAGGCGCTGGACAACCAGTGGGTCGCCATCATCCTGTTGATCTCCACGGCGGGTCAGTTCTTCTGCACCACGGCGTGCCAGACCAGCGCGTCGCGGATGCTGTTTGCGTTCAGCCGCGACCGTGCGGTGCCCGGCCACCAACTGTGGTCCAAGGTCAGCAAGAACAGGATCCCGGCCAACGGCGTCATGATCACCGCGGCGCTGGCCGCAATCATCACGTTGCCCGCGCTGGTACAGGTCGACATCAACGGCGCGCCCGCACCGATCGCGTTCTACGCAGTGGTGTCCATCGGCGTGGTCGGGCTGTACCTGTGCTTCGCCGTGCCGATCTACTACCGCTGGAAGATGGGCGATTCGTTCGAGGTGGGCAGGTGGAACCTGCGCGGCCACCACAAGTGGATGGCGCCCGTCGCGCTGATCGAGATCGCGGTCACCTCGCTCATCGCGCTGTTCCCGACATCGATCGGCGGCGTGCCGTTCGGCGGCAGTTTCGAGTGGAAGTTCGTGAACTACACCCCGCTGCTGGTCGGCGGCGTGCTGATCCTGCTCTACATCTACTGGCACGCATCTGTGAAGAATTGGTTTACCGGGCCGATCAGGCAGGTAGATGAAACCGGTGAAGAGTTGGAGGGCGTCTCCTAGACGTTTCGCCGCCACGCTCCCCCTGACGCGCCGGTCAGCCCGCCACCCGGTAGGGTCGAACTGATGTGTGGAGCCACCGGCGAGGTGCGACTCGACGGCCGAACGCCTGATGTTGCGGCGGTATCGGCCATGGCCGGGGCGATGGCCCGGCGTGGTCCAGACGCTGCGGGCGTGTGGTCGCAGGGCCGGGTGGCGCTGGGACACCGCAGGCTGAAGATCATCGACCTGTCCGAGGCGGGCGCCCAGCCGATGGTCGACTCCGACCTCGGCTTGGCGATCGCCTGGAACGGCTGCATCTACAACTACAAGAACCTGCGCCGCGAACTGTCCGAGCACGGCTACCGGTTCTTCTCGCACAGCGACACCGAGGTGCTGCTGAAGGCCTACCACCACTGGGGCGACAAGTTCGTCGACCGACTCTTCGGCATGTTCGCCTTCGCGATCGTCGAACGCGACAGCGGCCGGGTGCTGCTCGGGCGCGACCGGCTCGGGATCAAGCCGCTGTACATCACCGAGGACGCGCACCGCGTGCGGTTCGCCTCGTCGCTGCCTGCGCTGCTGGCAGGCGGTGGCGTCGACACCCGCATCGACCCGGTGGCGCTGCACCACTACCTCTCCTTCCACTCGGTGGTCCCGCCACCTCTGACGATCCTGCGCGGCGTCGCCAAGATCCCGCCCGCGACGATCGTCGCGATCGAACCCGACGGCCGCCGCACCACCACCACCTACTGGACGCCGGACTTCAGCCGGCGTGACGACCGTTCCGACTGGTCCGAAAAGGATTGGGAGGATGCGGTTCTGGAATCGTTGCGGGTCGCAGTCGACAGGCGCATGGTCGCCGATGTGCCGGTGGGCTGCCTGCTGTCCGGCGGCGTCGACTCCAGCCTGATCGTCGGCCTGTTGGCGGAAGCCGGTCAAAAACATTTGTCGACGTTCTCCATCGGCTTCGAGTCGGTCGGCGGCGTCGAGGGTGACGAGTTCAAGTGGTCCGACATCATCGCCGACCGCTTCGAAACCGACCACCACCAGATCCGCATCGGCACCGACCGGATGCTGCCAGCCCTCGACGGTGCGATCGGCGCCATGAGCGAGCCGATGGTCAGCCACGACTGCGTCGCCTTCTATCTGCTCAGCCAGGAAGTCGCCAAACACGTCAAGGTGGTGCAGTCCGGTCAGGGCGCAGACGAGGTGTTCGCGGGCTACCACTGGTATCCGCCGATGAGCGAGCCATCCGCCACATCGCTGGACGGGTCTGTCGCGGCCTACCGGGCGGCGTTCTTCGACAGGGACACATCCGGCGTGCAGGCGCTCGCGACACCGCCGTATTTCACCGAGGGAGACCCGAGCGGTCGGTTCGTCACCGAGCACTTCGCCCGGAAAGGCGCCCAGACCGGCGTCGACCGCGCGCTGCGGCTGGACACCACGGTCATGCTGGTTGACGACCCCGTCAAGCGGGTAGACAACATGACCATGGCCTGGGGTTTGGAGGGCAGAGTGCCGTTCCTCGACCACGAACTCGTCGAGCTCGCCGCCACATGCCCGCCGGAACTGAAGACCGCACAGGACGGCAAGGGTGTGCTGAAAGAGGCGGCCCGCAGGGTCATTCCGTCAGACGTCATCGACCGTCCCAAGGGTTACTTCCCGGTGCCGGCGCTCACTCATCTCGAGGGCCCGTATCTCGACCTGGTCCGTGACGCGCTCTACGCGCCGGTCGCCAAGGAGCGCGGGCTGTTCCGGCCCGAGGCCGTCGATGCGCTGCTCGCCGACCCCAACGGTCGGCTGACACCGTTGCGCGGCAACGAACTCTGGCAGATCGCACTGCTGGAGCTGTGGCTGCAGCGGCACGGGATCTCGGGTGCCGCGGCATGAGCTCGGCGCAGCCAGACGAGCACCGTGAGGCGATCACCCTCGGGCTGCACGACGCGACTCCCCCGCACCTCGTCGATGCGATGGCCGACGACGTCGTGCTCGAACTCGGCTGGGGCCGGCTGATTTTCGGTCAGACCTTCGCCGATGCGGAAAAGCTCGCCGAGGTGCTGCGCGGCGAAACACACGGCAGACGCGACATCTGTATCTATGCTCGCGAACCGCATGTCCTGGTCTCCAGGGCGCCCGCCGAACTGTTCATCGATCCGAGTCACACCTATCGGTTGCGATTCTCCCACGACGATGAGCCGTCACCGGCGTCGACCGGTTTCACCGTGCGCGCACTGCAGGACGCAGCCGAGGCCGATGCGATGAACAACGTCTACGTCCGCTGCGGAATGGTGCCCGCGCCAACGGAAGTCATCTGGGACAACCACCGCAACCGCGAGCCGGTCGACTACCTCATCGCGGTCAGCGACGACGACGGCTCGGTGGTCGGCACCGTCACGGGCGTCGATCACAAGCTGCTGTTCTCCGATCCGGAGGACGGTTCGAGCCTGTGGACATTGGCCGTCGACCCGACGATCAGCCTGCCCGGTGTCGGCGCGGCGTTGACCCGGGCGCTGGCCGACATCTACCGGGACCGGGGCCGATCGTACATGGACCTCTCGGTCACACACGACAACGTGGCCGCCATCGCGCTGTACGAAAAGCTTGGCTTCCAACGGGTTCCGGTGATGGCCGTCAAGCGCAAGAACGCGATCAACGAACCACTTTTCACCCATCCCCCGGAGACGGTCGACGACCTCAACCCCTACGCACGCATCATCGCCGACGAAGCCATGCGCCGCGGCATCTGGGTCGAGGTGTTGGACGCCGGCGCGGGTGAGATGCGGCTTTCTCACGGTGGCCGTACTGTCGTGACGCGAGAATCGTTGTCCGAGTTCACTTCCGCGGTGGCGATGAGTCGCTGCGACGACAAACGGCAGACCCGGCGCATCGTCGGCGAGGCCGGTATCAAGGTGCCACGAGGCCGCCTCGCCACCTTCGACGAAGGCGATCACGAATTCCTCGCCGAGGTCGGCGACGTCGTTGTCAAACCGACCAGGGGCGAACAGGGCAAGGGCATCACCGTCGGTGTGGACGGGCCGGACGAACTCGACAAGGCGTTGGCGCGCGCCCGTGAGCAGCATCCCGAAGTGCTCATCGAGCAGCGCGCGAAGGGCGACGACCTCCGCCTTGTGGTGATCGACGGCAAGGTCGTCGCCGCCGCGATCCGCAGCCCGGCCGAGATCGTGGGCACCGGCCACCACACCGTGCGGGAGTTGATCGAGGCGCAGAGCAGGCGCCGCGCGGCCGCCACCGGCGGCGAGTCACGCATTCCCGTCGACGCGGTCACCGAGTCGACGGTGGCCGAGGCCGGTTGGTCGTTCGACGACGTGCTGCCCGAGGGCGAACGACTGCGGGTACGGCGCACCGCGAACCTGCACCAGGGCGGCACAATCCACGACGTGACGGCCGAGGTTCATCTGGAGCTGTGCCGGGTCGCCGTCGCCGCCGCCCGCGCGATCGGCATCCCGGTCACCGGCATCGACCTGCTGGTGCCGGATGTCACGACGGATGAGTACGTCTTCATCGAGGCCAACGAGCGACCGGGGCTGGCCAACCACGAACCGCAGCCCACCGCGGCCGCGTTCGTCGACTACCTGTTCCCGACCACCCCGGGCCTACCGCAGGCGTGGACACCCACCGAGGCGCCTGACTGAGCGGCGCTCACCACGTGCTGGTGCGCAACACGATCTCGGCGGCCAGCTGCGCAGTTGACTCCTGCGCGTTGCGCCGCCCGAGTAGCTCGACCAGGCGGAAGTCGCCGTAGACGAACCGCTGGCTGGCGCGCGCAACCGCTCGCGCGGCGGGCGAGCTGACCAGTGCAGTCGTATTCATTTCCACCGGTGGACAGTGTTCGTCGCGGATCACACCCGACTGGTCGGCGACCCGCGGATGGCCGCGGTCGATCACCACAAGGCCGATGAAGCGGTCGAGGCGGGTGGCTGCCAGCTCCCAGGCCAGCTCGCCGCCGATCCTGTCGCCCACCAGCAGACCCCATTGCACGTCGAGCATGTCCATGATGCCGACGACCGATTTCGCGGTCAGCCGTGGATCGGGGCCGACGACGATCGTCCGCAGCGACGCGGTGTGCAGCCGCTGACACACGGCGTCGTACGCCGACGCCGCCTGCTGCGCGGCACCGAGCAATACCACGACGGACCCCTTGTCCGGGCCGGCGACATCGACAGGAACGGGGAAACCGTCGACGGTGACCATCGTCGAAGGCATTTGGTCACGCTACAGCGAGTCCCCCGTCGGCGGGTGGTTTTTGCACTGGTCTGAACCAGTGATTCAGGCACCTTGCAGGCGGTCCGCTTGTTTGCCGGCGGCGTCCAGAAACGTCTGTGGCAGCGAGGCTTTGACCGCAATCGCCGGATTGGGTGTAGGGAAAGCAATTCCGAACGCGCCCATGCTCTCCACATTTTCGAACCAGAAGAACGCGCTGCTCTTTGCCCCGTTCAGATCCATCGTCTGCTCGTAGGTGAGCGCGTCGGGTCGCGGCGTCGGCAATCGGGTGGTGGTCATCGGAATGCCTTCCGACGACGGGTCGAAGAAGGTCTGATACCGGGCACACCTGTCTGCAGTTGCCGCGAGCTTGGCCAGATCCAGATTCCATGTGAGAACCGTCATCACGATCCGTGCGCCGTCGTAGGCCACGCTGTACTTCGCCGCGCTGCCCGGGCCACGTTCGGCCGATGCGGCGATGACCCGCGTCAGGCCGTCGGAACAGCCCTCGGGGTCCGACAGCATCGCGGGTGGCCCGCCCTGACCGTCGGGTTGGCCGGGCTTCTCGATGAGCCGGTCGTACTGCACACCCGCCGGAAAATCGGCGGCGGTCAGCACCCTGTCCAGCTTGGCGCCGGGCCAGGTCGCGGTGCCGGTGATGGAATTCGCGCAGCCTGCCGAGGCCGCGACGACGAGGAGAGCCAGCGCGGACGCCATCATGTGCCGCCCGGTCATGTTGCCAAGGCTACCGGCGAAGCGAGCTGAGGATGGCAGGCCGCTCGGGTGGACCGCTCTCCAGCAGGCCGAGGATCGAGTCGATGTCGGCGTGGGCCGCCAACAGGTCGGCCATCGCGTCGAGCTGTGCGTCCCGCCGCGCGGACACGTCGACGTCGTCGGCGGCGACGAAGCCGTCCCGCCCCCCCGCCGCGGCCGCGTCGGTGAGCCATTGGCGCCGGACGTCGTCGTTGTCGAGCAGGCCGTGCCAGTGCGTGCCGTATACCGCTGCCCTGCGGAGTCCCACGCCGAGCCAGTCGTTTTCGCTGCTCCGCATCAGCCGGCCGTGGTGGATCTCGTACCCGCGCAGCCGCCCGTCGTGGTGGCGAAGCGTTTTGGCCCGTTCGAACGCGATGTCGGCGTCGAGCAGGCCGAGGCCGATGACACCGCACGCACCGGACTCCACAGGATCGTCGATGCGACCGCACAGCATCTGGAATCCGCCGCAGATGCCAAGCACGGGCCTCCCGGATCGGGCGTGTGCGGCGATACCGTCGGCAATCCCACGGTCGCGCAGCCACCGCAGATCGGAGATGGTTGCCTTGCTGCCGGGGATCACGACGACGTCGGCGTCGGTCAGATCGGCGGGGTCGGTCACCCACCGCACCAGCACCCCCGGCTCGCAGGCCAGCGCCTCGACATCGGTGGAGTTGGAGATGCGGGGCAACCGAATGGCGGCGACCCGCAGCCACTGCGCGCCGATCGGCGGTTGAGGCTGTCCGACCACACGATGGGCCTGCACCGACACCGAGTCCTCGGTGTCGAGCCAGAAGCCGTCGTCGAACGGGATGACCCCGTAGGTCGGTCTGCCGGTCAGTTGCTCCAGCTGCGTAAGGCCCGGCGCGAGCAGTGCCGGATCGCCGCGAAACTTGTTGACCACAAAGCCCGCGATGAGCGCCTGGTCCTCCGGCGCGAGCACGGCCACCGTCCCGAACAGGTGCGCGAGCAGGCCGCCGCGGTCGATGTCGCCGACCAGGACGACAGGCAGATTCCCGGCGCGCGCCAGCCCCATGTTGGCCAGATCGGTTGCCCGCAGGTTGATCTCGGCGGGCGATCCGGCGCCCTCGCAGATGACGGCGTCGAATTCGGTTCGCAACGAAGCGAAGTCACTGTTCACCACGTCGGCGAGCCGGTCGCGGTGCTCGATGTAGTCGGCGGCACCGACCTCGTCGACGACCTGTCCCCGCACCACCAGTTGTGATGTCCGGTCGCTGCCCGGCTTGAGCAGTACCGGGTTGAACCGGACACTGGGCGCCAGACCGGCGGCACGGGCCTGCATGGCCTGCGCACGGCCGATTTCGCCGCCTTCGACGGTGACGACCGAGTTGTTGGACATGTTCTGCGCCTTGAACGGCGCCACACGAATTCCCTTGCGCGCCAGCAGCCTGCACAGCCCGGCGACAACCAGGGACTTCCCGGCGTCGGAGCTGGTGCCCGCAACCAGTAACGCGCCGCTCACGGTGCTACAGCTGAGTCAGGATCTCGGCGCCGTCGTCGGTGACCACCAGGGTGTGCTCGAACTGCGCGGTCCACTTGCGGTCCTTGGTCACGACGGTCCAGTCGTCGTCCCAGATCTCGTAGTCCAGCTCGCCGAGGTTGATCATCGGCTCGATGGTGAACGTCATACCGGGTTCGATCACGGTTTCGACGGCCGGCTGATCGTAGTGCAGCACGACCAGCCCGTTGTGGAACGTGGTGGCGATGCCGTGGCCGGTGAAGTCACGAACGACGTTGTACCCGAACCGGTTTGCATACGACTCGATGACGCGGCCGATGACCGAGAGCGCGCGGCCGGGTCGCACCGCCTTGATCGCTCGCATCGTCGCCTCGTGCGTGCGCTCCACGAGCAGCCGATGCTCCTCGGAGACGTCGCCTGCCAGAAAGGTCGCGTTGGTGTCGCCGTGCACGCCGTCGATGTACGCGGTGACGTCGATGTTGACGATGTCACCGTCCTCGATCACCGTCGAGTCGGGGATGCCGTGGCAGATGACCTCGTTCAGGGACGTGCAGCACGACTTCGGGTAGCCCTTGTAACCCAGCGTCGAGGGGTAGGCGCCGTTGTCGACCATGTACTCGTGCGCGATCCGGTCGAGCTCATCGGTCGTCACACCCGGAGCGACCACCTTGCCTGCTTCGGTGAGCGCGCCCGCCGCGATGCGACCTGCCACCCGCATCTTCTCGATCACCTCGGGCGTCTGCACCCAGGGCTCGGTGCCTTCCCGTGCGGTCGCCTTGCCTACGTACTCGGGGCGGACAATCGATTTGGGCACCGGAAGGGTCGGCGAAACCGCGCCGGGGCGAAGTGCGGTGCGAACAGGCATGACGCCAGGGTAGCCGGTGTCAGCCGCCACGTTTGAGCCAGGATTTTCGCGGCCCCCGGATGTCCACCGAGCCGCAGACGACCTTGCCGGTCAGGATGACGTGCGGGGTGCCCTCGGCCGGCGCGTCCCTGCGATGGTCGTGGGCGCTGCCGACGACGACCTCGACGTCGTCAATGGACGCGCTGGCACCGTCGGGCAGCCGAAGCTCGAGCCCGCCGAACTTCATGTCGAGTTCGACGACGACCATCGGGCCCGCGAACCGGGCCCTGGTCAGGTCGAGGTCGACGGACCCCATCCGCCGGTGAAGGGCCAGCCGCGTCGGCACGGTCCATTCGCCTTGCCGTTTCAGCGAGCCCATCACGCCGCGCAGTTCCACCCGGTCGGTCGCGGAGGTGACGATCGCGCCGGGTCCTGGCAGGTCACCGACGAGCGCGTCGAGGTCGGCATGCAACCTGGCCTGCGAAACCGCCGCCGAGCGCTCCTCGAACTCGTCGATGTCGATGAGCCCGAGCGCCACCGCATTGTGCAGCCGCCGTAGGGTGCCGTTGCGGTCGGCGTCGGAGACGCGCATTGCCGCGGAGTGCTCGTTGATCCCGGTCATGGCCATTCCAAAATACCGCCGCGCTCCGGCGGGGGCCCGGATACCTTCTCACCGTGACGGTGAATGACAACCCTCCCACATCCGAAATGGCAGCCAAGACCGTCGAGGCGTGGGCCTTCGTCCAGAAGATGGTCGGCGACATCACCGGCATCGTGACGGCCGATGCCGAGAACGAACGCGAACTCCTGGAGGGGCTCGGCGTCATCTCGCGGGTCACCGCGCTGTGTTCGGAACTCACCGTGGAGGCCGACCCCGAGCTGCCGTGGTTCTTCGACATGTGCTCCCCCACCCGGCTGGTCGGCGGCCCCAATCCAGACGGCCGGTACCTGTTGGCGATGATCCGCGGTGACCGCGCCTATCGGGTCACCGGATCGCGGGGCACCACCTCCTATCTCGGCGTGCAGGTGCTGGCGGGTAGGGGCATGACGCCGCGCCGGATGGCCGCGTACGTCAGCGACACCGACCTGAAGCTGACCAACGACGGCGATTTCGCGCTGCTGTTCTCCGCGACGGAGCCGTCGCTGGCCGAACTCGACGGGGCGCAATGGGTGCAGATTCCAGAAGATGCCACATCGATCGTGGTCCGGGAGTACATCGCCGACGCCGATACCGAACGGTCGGCTGCGCTGCGCATCGAGCCGCTCTGTGCCCATCCGCCGCAACCGCGCTCGGATGACGAAGCGGCAGAACAGTTCACCGCGATGGCGTGGACCATCATGAAGCTGACCACCCTGCACCGCACCATCAAACCGGAGCTGCTGACACAGCCGAACACCCTGGTCACCGCGGAAGCCGCCGATCTCGGCGAGGCCGACACCACGCCGGACAACCTGTACATGATCGGGACCTTCCGGCTGGACGCCGACGAGTCACTGGTGCTCGAGTTCGAACCGCCGGCCACCCGCTACTGGAATGTGACGCTGGAGAACATCTGGCACGAATGCCTCGAACCGCGCCGCAGGCAGAGCTCGGTGACCAACAAGCAAGTGGCGCCCGACGCCGACGGTTTGGTGCGTATCGCCATCGGCGCCAAGGACTTCGGCCACGGTCACTGGCTTGACACCGGGGGCAGACACCGCGGTTTCATCGTGTTCCGGTGGCTGGACAACCCCGACCCGCCCGTGGTGTCCGTCGGTGTGCGCGGGGCGACGCGGTGAGTGGCGCCGACCGGTTCGATCCCGCCGCGCTGGTCGAGCAGGCCTGCCAGTGGGCGGGCAGCGACGACTTCGGCGCCGATTTCGACGAGAACGAAACGTGGCGCGACGGCTTGGGCCGCCTGTGTGAGGGACTGGTCAGCGAGGCGCGGCTCAACGACCTCGGAGTGGAGATCGCCGCGCTGGACGTGGTGCGGCCGTTGAAGAACCGGCTGCAGATCGTCGAATGGCGCAAGGCGCATCCCGAGATCGCCCAGCAGAAGATCGAACGGCCGATCTTCATCGTCGGGCAGCCGCGCACCGGCACCACGATCCTGTTCGACCTGCTGGCCCAGGATCCGCTGATGCGCCCACCCCTGACCTGGGAGGTCGACGCGCCCTACCCGGTACCGCAACCCCAGACCTACGACAGCGACCCGCGGATCGCCGAAACCCAGACCACTCTCGAGATGAGTGAGCAGATCATCCCCGGGTTCATGAGCTGGCATCCGATGGGCGCGCAGGTCGGTCAGGAGTGTGTGCGGATCACCGCGTCGGCGTTCTGCAGCATGATCTTCTCCGTTCAGTACCGGCTGCCCACGTACTACAAGTGGCTGCTGTACGAGGCCGACCATCGGCAGGCATACCGCTTCCATCGAATCTTCCTGCAGCACTTACAGTCCGGTGTCGGCGGTCAGTGGCTGCTGAAGTCGCCCGCGCATCTGTGGACGCTCGACGCGCTGGTCGAGGAGTATCCCGACGCGGTGATCGTTCAGACACACCGCGATCCGTTGAAGGTCATCTCGTCGATCAGCGCGCTGACCAATCACCTGCGCCGGATGGCCTCCGACGAGACAACCATCGCGGAATGCGCGGTGCAGTCATGCGAAGAGATCGTCGTCGGGTTGCAGCGCGGCATGACGTTGCGCGAATCGCTGCCGCGAAACCAGGTGATCGACGTGCAGTTCGCCGACTTCATGCAGGACCCGTTCGCGACGATCCAATCGCTGTACGCGCGGATGGATCGCGAGCTGACGCCCGACGCCGAGCGGCGGATGCGCGACTTCCTGGCGGCCCATCCCGGCGACGGCGGTGGCGGCCGCTACCGCTGGGCCGACACCGGGCTGGACGCTGAACAGCTGCGCGAGCAGGTGGCCGGCTACCAGGAGCGCTACCACGTGCCGAGCGAGCCGCTGACGTAAGCATGCCCGCGCGCAATTTTGCGCACTTCTGCTGATGTTTACCGATTGCCGACGCTCGATGCTGGCTAGCATGAGCGAACCTCAGTGGAACGACGTGATTATGGGCGACCTCCCCACCGGAACGGTGACGTTGCTGCTGGCCGACGTCGAAGGCTCGACGCGGCTCTGGCAGACCCAACCCAACGAGATGACGGCCGCCGTCGCGCGTCTGGACAGCGTCCTGGCCGGCCTGCTGACCGCTCACGGCGGCGTGCGTCCCGTCGAACAAGGCGAGGGTGACAGCTTCGTCGCAGCGTTCGCACGTGCCAGCGACGCAGTGACATGCGCGCTGGCATTGCAGCAGGCGCCGTTGGCGCCGCTGCGTCTGCGCATCGGTGTGCACACCGGTCAGGTTCAGTTGCGCGACGAGGGCAACTACATCGGCCCGACCATCAACCGGACCGCGCGACTACGCGATCTCGCGCACGGCGGGCAGACCGTGCTGTCGGGTGCGACGGAGCAACTGGTCGCCGACTGGCTGCCCGCCGACGCCTGGTTGACGGATCTGGGCAGCCACGAGCTGCGCGACCTGCCGCGGCCCGAGCGGGTGACCCAGCTGTGCCATCCCGACCTGCGCAATGACTTCCCTCCGCTGCGCGTGTCGAAAAGCACTGAGAATCAGAGCCTTCCGACGCAGCTGACGAGCTTTGTCGGCCGCGTTGCGCAGATGACGGAAATTCGCGACCTGCTGGCCGGCAACAGGCTGGTGACGCTGACGGGCGCAGGCGGTGCGGGCAAGACGCGGCTGGCCATTCAGGTCGCAGCCGTCGCCGCAGCCGATTTCGGCGAGGGCGTTTCCTATGTCGATCTCGCGCCCATCACACACGAAGCCGTCGTGCCTGTCGCTGTCGCCCGTGCGCTCGGCTTGCCCGACCAGCCGGGCCGCACCACCATGGACACGCTCGTGCGGTTCATCGGCGACCGCCGGGTGTTGATGGTGCTTGACAACTGCGAGCACCTACTCGATGCCGCCGCATCGCTGGCGGCCGAACTCCTGGCCACCTGCCCAGGGTTGCATCTGTTGGCGACCAGCCGTGAGTCCACCGGGGTGCCGGGTGAGGTGACGTTCCAGGTGCCGTCGCTGTCGCTGGCCGACGAGGCGCTCGAGCTGTTCACCGACCGCGCCCGCCGGGTTCGGCCGGACTTCGGCATCAACGACGACAACCTCGCCACGGTGACCGAGATCTGCCGGCGGCTCGACGGCATGCCGCTGGCCATCGAACTGGCCGCTGCGCGCGTGCGCGCCTTGTCTCTCGAGGAGATCGTCGGCAGCCTGCACGACCGGTTCCGCTTGCTGACCGGCGGCTCACGAACGGCGGTGCGACGGCAGCAGACCCTGCGCGCCTCGGTGGACTGGTCGCATGCGCTGCTGACGGAGCCGGAACGCGTCCTGTTCCGCAGGCTCGCGGTGTTCCTCGGCGGGTTCGATCTCGACGCCGCCCAAGCCGTCGCGGGCGACGAAGCGGTGGAGCGCTATCAGATCCTCGATCAGCTGGCGCTGCTCGTCGACAAGTCGTTGGTGATCGCCGAGAACTCCGGTGGCCGAACGCGATACCGCCTGCTGGAAAC
>JBKPSU010000162.1:0-20523 GCA_046735135.1 Actinomycetota bacterium | reverse complement strand
GATCTGACGTGTCGGTTCCCCGGCTGCGACAAGGCCGCCCAGTTCTGCGACCTCGATCACACCGTGGCCTACCCGGTGGGGCCCACGCATCCGTCAAACCTGAAGTGCATGTGCCGTTTTCACCACTTACTGAAAACGTTCTGGTGTGGGCGCGGCGGCTGGCGCGACCGCCAACTACCTGACGGCACGATCATCTAGACTTCACCGACTGGGCACATCTACCCGACGTATCCGGGTAGCTTGCACCTGTTTCCGACGCTGGGCGCACCGACGGCTACCCTGTGGCACGGCGACCCACCCCTCATCGAGGCCAGCGGTGGGCGCGGGGCGATGATGCCTAAACGCCGCCATACCCGCGCCCACACCACCGCCACAGCCATCGCCGCCGAACGCCGACTCAACGACGCCCACGTCGCCCAACGCAACAAACCCCCACCCTTTTAGACGGCGAACAGATGCCATTCCCCGGCACGCCCTTGAGTTCGTGCGCGCCGCGGTCGTCGAACTCCAATCCTGACCCGATCACCAGGTCGCGCAGCTTGCTGGACACCAGTACCTCGTTCGGCCCGGCTAGGGCGCTCACCCGCGCACCGATGTGCACAGCGATCCCGCCGATGTCCTCGCCGCGGACCTCACACTCACCGGTGTGCAACCCGACACGCACCTCAATACCCAACGCCTGCACCGCGTCACGAATCGCCATCGCACAGCGGGGCAACGTGGGACTGGCCACACGCAGCGGCAAGTGGTTTGGCTCGGTGCCCGGCAACGTCTTGGCCAGGGCCAAGAGGACCGCCGACGTGCTGATCGTCCACACTACCGACTGAGGGATCGGGAGGTGCTTTCGGAGTCGGCCCGCAACCTGTAACCCAGAACGATTGCCCCCCAATTCTTTTAACCGGTCAGTGACCGCCGCCGCCACAGCCGCCTCCACCGCAGCCGGAGCCTCCGCCGCAACCACCGTGACCGCCGCCGCAACCGCTGTCACCGCCGCTGCAGCCACTGCCACCGCCGCCGCAGCCACTGTCGCGGTCGCCCTTGGTTCTACCCTCGCCTGCGGCCCAGCCGCGGCGACGCCGACGTGCCTTGGACACTTGCGAGGCGACGTAGACGACACCCGCCACCACCGGTATGGCCAGAACAAGCAGACCCATCCACGACGGTGCGGGTCCGCGCAGCCAGGGAAAGGTCTGTTCGAGGAACGACCGTCCAGTCGTCAGCCCAATAAGGACTGTCGCGATCAATACGCCCCACGGCCAAGCCCTGCGCCGGGATCGCCGCGTATCGAGCTCGTCGTCCATCAGCGAATGATCTCACCGTAAAGCCCGGGGCGAGAACAAGATCGCGAACGGAATCGGACGACTACTCCGGCTTGTAGCCGAACGGCAGCAGCACGCTCTTGGCTTGCGTGTACTGCTCGATGCCCTCGGGGCCGTTCTCGCGGCCGATGCCGGAGTTCTTGTAACCGCCGAACGGCGAGCCCGGGTCGAACGCGTACATGTTGACCGCGTACGTGCCGGTGCGGATCCGCGCCGCGATCTTCATCGCCTTGTCGTTGTCGGTGGTGAAGACGCTGCCCGCGAGACCGTAGGGAGAGTCGTTGGCGATGCGCACCGCATCTTCTTCGGTGTCATACGGAATCACCGCGAGCACCGGACCGAAGATCTCCTCCTGGGCGATGGTCATCGAATTGTCGACATCGGCGAAAACCGTTGGCTGGACGAACCATCCGCTGTCCAGGCCATCGGGCCGGCCGCCGCCGGTGACCAGTCGCGCACCCTCGTCGACGCCCTTTTTGATGTAGCCCTCGACGCGCTCACGCTGCTTTTCGGAGATCAGCGGGCCGATCATGGCGCCGGCGTCGTCCGGTAATCCGACCGGCATTCCGGCAGCAGCGGCGCTGATCTTTTCGACAACCTCGTCGTACCGTGACCGCGGCGCCAGAATGCGCGTCTGCGCGACGCACGCCTGACCGGAGTTCATGAATCCGGAGAAGGCCAGCATCGGCAGCGTGGAGTCCAGGTCGGCGTCCTCGAGGATGATCGCCGCCGACTTGCCGCCGAGCTCCAGGCTGCACGGCTTGAGCTTCTCGGCCGCGATCTTGGCGATCTCCTTGCCCACCGCGCTGCTCCCGGTGAACGTGAACTTGTCGATCTCGGGATTGGCGGTCAACGCGCGGCCGGTCTCCGGGCCGCCGGGCACGACGGAGAGTACGCCCTCGGGCAGCCCTGCCTCGGCGAAGATGTCGGCCATCGCGAACAGCGACAGCGGGGTCTCGGCGGCCGGCTTCACCACGATGGTGCAGCCCGCGATCAACGCGGGGCCCAGCTTGTTGGCGGCCAGGAAGAACGGAACATTCCACGCGGTGACGGCGGCGACCACACCGATCGGCTCGCGGAGCACCATCGTCTGGCCGTAGACGCCGTCGCGGAAGTCGCGCCACTCGAACTTGTCGGCCGCGCCCGCGTAGTACTGGAACGCCGACATCGCGGCGCCGTACTGCATCATGTCGACGATGGTCGGCGGCTGACCCGTCTCGGCGGCCAGCAGGAACTTCAGCTCGTCGGCGCGCTCCTCCATCAGCTTTACCGCATCGCCGAGCACGGCTGCCCTTTCCTGCGGCGACATATGCGGCCACGGGCCCTCGTCGAAAGCCTTGCGGGCGGCTGCGCAGGCCGCGTCGACGTCGGCCGCGCTCGCCAGCGGAACCTTGCCCACCGGCTCGCCCGTCGCGGGCGAGTGCACCTCGATGACATCAGCGGTCGACGGTTCGGTCCACTTGCCGCCGATGAAGAGCTTGTCCCATTCGGTCTTGAAAGCCGTGCTCTGTGTCATGAGCGTCACATTACATATCGAAAGACGAAACGAGAACCTGTTGCAGTTCGGCCGCTCATGCCCGCCGCAGCACCAGCACGAGATTGCTCACCGTGAATTCCCTCAGCAGCGGCACGCGGCTCATCCACCAGGCCCATCGCGGGTGGTAACGGGGAAATGCGGCCACCAGTGCGCCGGTACCGGCCGCCCATTCCAGCCCGGCCGCGGCCGATACCGCGAACAACGACGATCCGTAGTCGTTCTTGGCTCGGTGTCCATGCTTGCGGGCGTACCGGTCCGCGGCCCTCGCACCACCGAAGTAATGGGTCATGCCCATCTCGTGTCCGCCGAACGGGCCAAGCCACACCGTGTACGACAGCACGACGAGCCCGCCGGGCCTGGTGACCCGCAGCATCTCGTCGCCCAGTCGCCACGGCTCTGGCACATGCTCGGCCACGTTCGACGACAGACAGATGTCGACGCTGGCGTCGGCGAACGGCAGTGCCATCCCCGAAGCGCGGACGTAGGTGGCCGATCCTCCCGTCGCCGGGCCTGCGTGCATCTCGGCGGGGTCGGGTTCCACGCCGATGTAGTCAAAGCCGGCGTCGGAGAAGGCCGTCGCGAAATAGCCTGGGCCGCCGCCCACATCGAGCAGCGTCCGGCCCGACGGAGGCTCGCGGTGCGCCGCCTGCCACAGGTCGGCGATCATCGCGGCGGTGTCCTCGCCCAGTGCGGTGTAGAAGCGGGCCGGGTCGGTCTGTTCGAAGCGGAACTCCGAGAGCAGTCGCACCGACCGTGACAGGCTCGCCCGCCGGGCGAAGAGGTCGGTGACGGCCATAAAAGCGAACCATACGCAGCGGTTACGCTGGCACGGATGTCCAACCGACCGGTCCGCTCAGTGCTCTTGCTGTGCTGGCGCGATACCGGGCACCCGCAGGGTGGCGGCAGCGAGGCATACCTGCAGCGCATCGGCGCTCAACTGGCCGAATCCGGCGTCGAGGTGACGCTGCGAACGGCGCGCTACCCGGGTGCGGCGCGCAACGAGGTCGTCGACGGCGTTCGGGTCAACCGCGCGGGCGGCTCCAACTCCATCTACATCTGGGCGGGGCTGGCGATGGTGCTGGCCCGCGTCGGCCTCGGGCCGCTGCGCAAGGTGCGACCGGACGTGGTGATCGACACGCAGAACGGGCTGCCGTTCCTCGCCCGGCTCGCCTACGGCCGTCGCGTCGTCGTCCTCGTGCACCATTGCCACCGCGAACTGTGGCCGGTGGCGGGCCGATGGAAGGGGCGCTTCGGCTGGTTCGTCGAATCGCGGCTGTCGCCATGGCTGCACCGCCGCAATCAATACGTGACGGTGTCGCTGCCGTCGGCGCGGGACCTGAAGGACCTCGGCGTCGACGCCGCCCATATCGCGGTGGTGCGCAACGGGCTCGACGAGGCTCCGCCGCAGACGCTGGACCTGCCGCGTTCAGAGGCCCCGCGCATCGCATTGCTGAGCCGACTGGTGCCGCACAAGCAGATCGAAGATGCGCTCGATGCCGTCGCCGAGCTGCGGCCCAGTATGCCCGGCCTGCACCTGGATATCGTCGGCGGCGGATGGTGGCGCGAACGCCTCGTCGACCACGCTCGGCTGCTGGGGGTCTCCGATGCGGTGACCTTCCATGGCCATATCGACGATTTGACCAAACACGAAGTGCTGCAACGGAGTTGGGTGCACTTGTTACCTTCGCGCAAGGAGGGCTGGGGCCTCGCGGTCACCGAGGCCGCCCAACACGGCGTGCCGACGATCGGCTATCGCTCCTCGGGTGGGCTGACCGACTCGATCGTCGACGGCGTGACCGGCCTGCTCGTCGACGACCACGACGAAATGGTCGTCGGGCTCGAGCGGCTGCTGTCCGATCCCGTGCTGCGCGACCAACTCGGTGGCAAGGCGCAGGCCCGCAGTGGTGAGTTCTCCTGGCGGCAGAGCGCCGACGCCATGCGTCAGGTGCTGGACTCGATGCTTGCAGGCACGCGAGTCAGCGGAGTGATCTAGGCGGCGTTCCTTTTTCGCCCAAACCAACGATCGGGTGAAAAAGTGGGAGTGAAAGCCGCCATTTTGTCGATCTCGACGCCGCCGAGACGAACGTAACTTTCGTACACGCGGCCCAGAATTTCGGCAGGCCGATCCTCGTTGATCACGCGGACGACGTCCCATCCGCATGCATTGATCCTCCGAAGCCGCCGCATGTCCTTTACGTATTGCGGCCGATCGGTGCGGTGTTGGTCGCCGTCGTACTCGACGCCAAGCCGGAGGTCGCGCCAACCCATGTCCAGAAAGGCGAACGGGTCGCCGCCGTCGCAGACCGGAATCTGCGTCTCCGGAACAGGAAAACCATTGCCGACGAGCAACAGTCGCAGCCAGCTTTCCTTCAGTGAGGCCGCGCCTGCGTCAACCAAGGGCAGAAGTTCTCGCAATTGCCTCACGCCGCGGACCGCGCCGTATCGCTGCATCAGCAACGCCACGTCCACATCACGAAACGGTGCAGCCCGCATCAACGCGTCCATGCGCCCGATCGCGATGGACCGCTTCTGGTGGCGCCCCAGATCGAACGCGGTACGCGCCGGCGTCGTGACCGGAACACCGTCGACAGTGACGACCTCATCGTCGGCGATACGGTCCATTCGCACGACCAGTCCCGGCTGACGGCGCCGCTCATCGACAAGGATTTCGATGGGATGGTCATCGTCGACCCAATCGGCCCCGTGCAATGCCGACGCCGCCACACCGGCGATGATTCCTGTTCGATCCGATGTGAGCCAAGCGCCGAAGGTCCTGTCGTGAATCGACGGTGTCGACGCCTTCGGGATGTATACGCCGCGAAACATCGGTCGATACCAACGGCGCAATTCATGACGGCGCATACCGTCGCCGAGCGCTTCCCTGCCTAGAAACACTTCCACCATGGTCGCATCGTGGTTGGACCGTCCGACAAGTCGCCGATATCGACGAAATGGCGCGATCTACTCGTACTTCTTCGCCCAATTGTGGGTTTGGGCGAAACAAGCTAGGCGGCGTCGAACGCGATGGGAAGCGTTGCCGGACCGGTGATTGCGATCAACGGCTTCCATTGCGCGATACCGTCGCGTCGCAGGTTCTTCATGCGGCTCGACATCACGGTCAACGCGGATGCGATCTCGCGCCTTGCCAGGTTCGCGCCCAGGCAGTAGTGCGCACCCGCACCGAACGTCTGCATCGGCGGGGCGTCCTCACGCATGATGTCGAAACGCTCCGGCTCCACGTAGACGTCCGGGTCGTGATTGGCGGCGGCGGTGTTGCACATCACGAACGTGCCCTGCGGGATCATCACGCCCTCGATCTCGACGTCCTCCATCGTCATCCGCATCGCGCCGAAGATCACCGGGCAGAAGCGCATCAGTTCCTCGACGGACTTCATTGCCAGCTCGGGGTGCTCGGCCAGCAGATCCCACTGGTCGGGATAGTCGCAGAACACGTCGATGGCGGCGGCCACCTGGTTGCGGGTGGTGTCCGTGCCAGCCATCAAGATGCCCGCTGCGAGCATCCGCAGTTCGCTGATCGTCAGCCGGTCGCCGTCATCCTCCGCGCGGATCAGCTCGGAGATCAGGTCGTCGGTGAGCGACTCGCGCCTGGTCGCGACCATCCCGTCGATGTAGTCGTCGAGCTCCTGCCACGCCTGCAGGATGACCGGCTGATGCTCGGCGACGTTCCAGCTGAAGAGCTTGAAGAAGTCGTCGGCCCAATCCGAGAACAGCCGCCAGTCCTCGCGAGGCGCGCCGAGCAGCGCGGAGATGATCGGAACGGGATAGGGCCGGGCGATGTCCTCGACGACCTCGCTTCGGCCGGTGGCGGCCAACGGCTCGATCAATCCGTTGATGACCCCGACGATGATGTCGTCGAGCCGCGTCACCGACCGCGGCGTGAACGCCTTGGAGACCAGTCGACGCAGCCGGTTGTGGTCATCGCCGTTCATCGCAAGCAGGCTGGTTGTCGCGCGGTCCCACAGCGGGCCGGAGGTGATGGCCTGCGTCTCGAGGCCCAGTCCGCGCGGCACCTGGAACCGGGGGTCGCGCAACGTCGTGCGCACCAGTTCGTAGCTGAGGATCTCCGGCCCGTGCGCCCCCATCGCGATCGGCGCCTGCTCGAGCGCCTTCCTGAGGTTCCTGTGGGCTTCGGCGGGACTTGGAGCGTCCTCGTACTCAACGGTCGGCAGGTCGGCATCGAACACGCTGGGGACGCTCATCAGAATCTCCTCGGGCTAGAGACGATCGACACTGACCATGCTTCGACCGGCCGAGGAGCGCGGATAGCGTAGTCGACTACCCCAAGGTGAGCAGCATCACCTATCGGGTAGTGCGACGACTACGCAGGAACCCGACGAGCATGCCGGCGAGGCCCGCTAAAAGCGCCGCCAACCAGGCGATATGTGCCGCAATCAGCACGTCGCGATGCGGCGCCGACGGAAAATCGCCTCCGATCCGCGTGAGCGTGACGTCGTCCCCGGACTCGGCGACCAACCAGCCCACCCCCGCTCTGGCGAGCGCGTCGGGATCGGCTCCTTGTGCCAGCAGTCGCTCGACGTCACGCGCGCGGCCGCCTTCACCCGGCACCACGCGACCCGAGATCGTCAGGTCGCCGGTCGTCAGCACGTCCGCCCGAACCCAGCGCGGCAGCGGGTCGAGCACCGGCGCGCCGCCCGCCCACGTGAAGTTCCGCATGCTGGCGGCGGGCGTCACCGCCACCGGACGCGGGTCGGCGTTGATGGCGCTCGCGGTGGCCGCCCACGCCGTCGGATAGTGCACCGCGACGACCTTGCCCCCGACACCCCACGCCAGATCGGGCAGCGTTGCCACCAACGCGAGACTGCACACCGTCGCGGTGACGAACTCGGGCAGCCAGCGCCGCATCGTGATGACCGACGCGGCGGCCGCCAGGGTGTAGCCAGGCACCGCCAGCGCCACCCACTTCTGCGCGTCGCGCACCACGCCGAGTCCGGGCAGCGCGCGGACCGTCGTTTCGATGAATGCCAGCCCCGGCCCCGTCGCCATGACCGCGGGCACCACCACGGCCACCGCCGCGAGCACGAGCAGCGGGATGGCCGGCGGCGTACGGATGACGACCGGGATGCCCACAGCGACGATGCCCAGCAGCACGACGGCGGCAACTACCGCCAAAAGCGTTGTCCGCGAACCGGGTACGGCCTCGCCGTTCCAAATGCCGCCGAGGCTCGCCAGGCTGCCCAGAGTGCCGAGGCCCGGTTCGGCCCGTGCCGCGAATGCCGGAACGCCCTCGGCCTGCGACGAAGACAGCGATTGAGACACGAGCGCGGCGACCAACCACGGCAGCGCCCCGATCACCGCGACCGCCAGGCCCACCGCGGCGCACAGCCCGCGCGGCCGACCGGCGCCCGGCGCCAACGAGCACGCCAACCCCACCGTCACGGCCAGCAACAGGCCCGTCGGCGTGAACCCTGCCAATGCCGTCCAAAAGGTCAGCGCGCACACCTCCGGCCACAGCGGCGTCCGCTGCTCCGCACGAAGCCGAAGCATCGTCGTCGCCACCCATGGCAGGCACCCGTAGCCGACCAGCAGGCTCCAGTGCCCCTGCAGCAGTCGCTCCGCGACGTATGGATTCCAGATCGCCAGCGTCGCCGCGACGAACTGACCGGGCAGACCCGCGGCGGGCAGCACCGACGCCGCCAGCCGTGCGCAGCCCAAGCCGGCCAGCCACAACCCGGCCACCAACAGCACTTTGACCACGACGCCACCGTCGATGAGGTGGGAGGCCAGCGCGACCGCGAAGTCCTGCGGAACGGCGCGCGGCGCCGCATCCGAAAGGCCAAGCGCCGCATCGGATATATAGGACCGCGGTGTCGACACCGCGTCGCGCAGCAGCAGATAACCGGGGCCGAGAAGCGGCGCGGTCACCAACAGGGCGAGTGCCAGCGCGTAGGCGGGCACCGCGCATCTCGCCAGATAGCGGTCGATCAGACCGGTCTGTCCGGTGGCTGTCTAGGCCGCTGCGTCGTCGGCAATTGCATCTTCTCGGTCTTGGCCTCGGCACCGGGCACCTTTATGCCCTGGGTGTCGAAGAAGCCGTGATCCGCCTCGTCAAGACCGGGGTCGATCAGCGCGGATTCGGCCCGCATGCTGAACGATCCCAGCAGCGCGCCACCGACGAGGGCCACCAGGCCGATCGCGGTGAAGGTGATCGGCAGTATGCGCCCCCACAGCGCCACCCGGTCCCGCTCGTCGCGCGCCGAGGCCACCTGGGACTCCACCGTCTGCTCGTTTGAGGTGACGGTGTAGTCGACGAACGTCACCTCGGGCTTGAGGGCCTCCCGCGCGTAGTACTGGTTGGCGCGCTCCTTGATTTTGACGATGGTGCCCGACACCGGGTCCACCCAGAACGTGCGCTGGGCGGCGTAAAACCGCGACATGGTGATCTGCTCGTCGGGGTTGCCGGGCAGTCCCCACATGCCCGCCGGCGCGGTGACCTGGCTGTCCTCGTCGTTGTCGTACAGCGAGGCGTATTTGACCGGTTCGACGAGCTTGCCGCCGGCGTCATAGCCGACGTTCTGGGTGAACCGGTAGGTGGTCAGGCCGTTGACGTCTTCCTCGCCGTCGTAGTTGGCGTCATATGCCTTCTGCGCGATCGGATCGAAGAACGGATACGTCTTCTTCTCGGTGTCGAACGGGAAGCGGTATGCAAGACCGTCGTGGGGCAGCGCGACGTTGGTCGGCGGCTGGTCGTCCTCGATGGTTCGCGGCTTCTGCACGGCGCCACCGGGATTGCTCTCGCTGGAGACCGCCATCGCGGTCTTGCGGTCGAGGGTGACGGTGTCGACGAGGGCCAGCAGCAGCCCGTTGTCCTTCTGCTTGTCGGTGCGCCGCAGCGTCGTGCCGACCTGGAGGGTGACGACCTGGGCGTTGGACGGCGCTTCCACACTGACTTGTTGTTGCTGCGCCACCGGAACGTTCTTGCCAATTTCGAACTTTGGGGCGGAAAGTGACGCCGGATCGAATGCCGTACCCGTTCCCTCGCTCACCAGCGTGGCGTCCAGGTTCAAGGGGATCTTCGAGATCTTGCCCTTGGTATACGTCGTCAGCAGCAGCGCGGCGATCAGCAAGGCTGCTCCCAGCCCGATGATCCCGCATGCCGCGATACGCAACGCCACTGCGCGGTTCAAACCGTTCCTCCTTCGGTTTGGGCACCCGATGCCCAGCGACCCTAACAGCACAAACTAAGGCCACCGACTACCAGGACGGCTTCCGCGCCGGGCGATCGTTACGGCCCGACTGTGGCTGCTTGACTACCCCTCTTCAGGTGAAACGTATCCGCCCGGCACACTGGGCGCTGTGCATACACCCGAAGGCGTCGGCGGAACGCGCGCCTTCCTGCCCGCGGTCGAGGGAATGCGAGCCTGCGCGGCGATGGGTGTGGTGTTCACTCACGTCGCCTTTCAGACCGGGCACAGCAGCGGTCTGGTGGGCAGACTGTTCGGCCGCTTCGACCTTGCTGTCGCGGTGTTCTTCGCGCTGTCGGGCTTCCTGCTGTGGCGCGGTCATGCCGCGGCCGCCCGCGGCCTGCGGGAGTCACCGCCGACGGCGCACTACCTTCGGTCACGCTTGGTCCGCATCATGCCCGCCTACCTTGTCGCCGTCGTGGCGATCCTGGCGTTGCTGCCCGACGTCAGGGCCGATGTCACCGTCTGGATCGCCAACCTGACGCTGACCCAGATCTACGTGCCGTTGACGCTGACGCCGGGGCTGACGCAGATGTGGAGCCTGTCGGTCGAGGTCTCCTTCTATCTCGCGTTGCCGGTGCTGGCCCTGTTGGCGCGCAGGCTTCCTGTGCGGGCACGAATCCCGGTGCTCGCCGCCGCGGGGGTGCTGAGCCTGGGCTGGACCCTGCTCCCCATCCACCTTCCTTTCGGGGTGAGCGCGGCCAACTGGCCACCGGCCTTTATTTCATGGTTCGTGGCGGGCATGCTGCTGGCCGAGCTGACCGTGATGCCGGTGGGATGGCCACATCGGTTGGCGCGGAAGCGGATCCCGGTCGCTGCGGTCGCGGTGTCCGCATACCTGATCGCCGCGTCGCCACTCGCGGGTCCTGAGGGGCTCACCCCGGGCGCGTCACAACAGTTCGTCGTCAAGATCGCGACGGGCGCGGTGCTGGCGGGCGCATTGCTGGCGCCGCTGGTGCTGGACGCGCCCGACACCCCGCACCGGATCCTCGGCAACACCACGATGGTGACGCTGGGCCGCTGGTCCTACGGCCTGTTCATCTGGCACCTTGCGGCGTTGTGGATGGTGTTCCCCATCATCGGCGAGTTCGCCTTCAATGGGCACATGCCGATCGTGCTGGTGCTGACGGTGATTTTCGGCTTCGCGATCGCAGCGGTCAGCTACGCGCTTATCGAGTCACCGTGCCGGGTTGCGTTGCGGCGCTGGGAGTATCGCCGCAGCAGCCCTGCGCACCATGCTCCGCCGCTGGACTGGGGGCACCTCCCCGCCGAAGGCAAGGGGGATGCGGTTACCGAGCCCGCGCCAGCCGCGCGATGATTTCGTCGCGCACCGCGGACCGGCGGGCCTTGCCTGCGTCGTCGCGCAACGGTGTGTCGGTGAACTCGACAGTGCGTGGCACCTTGTAGCCCGCAATCCGCTCCGCGAGGAAGGCCAGGACAGCCGCTTCGTCGAGTCCGTCGGCCTGGACTATCGCGTAGGGCACCTGACCGAGATCGTCGTCGGGTACACCAACCACCAAGCACGACAACACATCCGGGTGGGCGCACAACGCCGACTCGATCTCGGCGGGGTAGACGTTGCGGCCGCCTACGTTGAACATGTCGACCCGGCGGTCGTTGAGATAGAGGAAGCCGTCGGCGTCGAAATAGCCGAGGTCGCCGAGCGAGTCCCAGCCGTCGCGGCTCTTCGCCGTCGACCCGATGTAGCGGTAGGTCGGTGCGCTGCCCGGCGTCCTGCGCATGTAGATCTCGCCGCTGACGCCGGGCGGGCACTCGTTGCCGTCGTCGTCGAGCACCTTCATCTCGCCGGCGACGACGACGCCCACCGACCCGCGATGGGTCAGCCACTGATCACCCGAGATGAACGTCAGCGCCTGAAGTTCGGTGCCGCCGTACAGTTCCCAGATCTTCTCGGGCCCGAGCAGGTCGATCCACGCCTGCTTGATCGCCGGCGGGCACGCTGAAGCGAGATGCCAGAGCCTGCGGATCGACGACAGGTCGTAGGCGTCCGGGTCGGCGCGATAAACCGGCAGCAGCCGCTGCATGATCGTCGGCACGGTCGCCAGGAAGGTCACCCCGTGCTCGGTCACCAGCCGCAGGAACCCGTGCGGCTCGAAGCGCGGCATCAGCACCAGGTGGTGACCCTGCACCAGACCGACGGCGAATGTGGTGAAGCCGGTGTTGTGGGACAGCGGCACCGAGAGCAGGTTGACATCGCCGTCCTGGGCGCCGAGCGGGTAGCCCGCTGCGGGCGGAAACCGGCTGTCGCCGCCGGCTTCGATCAGCTTGGGTCGGCCGGTACTGCCGCCGGACCCCATCGACTTCCACACCGGCGACACCACCTCGGGCAGCGGGGCGTCCGACAAGGCGGGGTCGGGGGTGTAATCCGCTGCGAGACTTGGTGTCTTACCTCGCGGATCGTCCCGGCCGACGATCAGGGCCTGCGAGCGCAGATCCAGCAACCCCTCGAGTTCGGCGTCGGGCAGCCGCGCCGACAGCGGCTGCGGTGTCGCGCCGACCTTCCACGCGGCCAGCACGGCCTGCACCCACTCGATCGAGTTCGGCAGCAGGATCGTCACGTAGTCGCCGACGCCGACGCCACGCTCGGCGAAGTCACGCGCCAGCCGGTTCGTCGACAGGTCGAGTTCCCGTCGGGTGAGCGTGCGCCCGGAACAGGTCACCGCGGGTGCGTCGGGATCCTGTGCGGCCAGCCGCGAGACCTGAGTACCGATCGGTGGTGTCTGTTCACCCATCTCAGTAACCACCTTGCACGGAGAAGATCTTGCGGGGGTTGTCCACCAGCATGGTGTGGATCTGTTCGTCGGTGACGCCGCGTCCCTTCAATGCGGGCAGCACGTCGTTGTGGATGTGCAGGTAATGCCAGTTCGGCATGGCTACGGGCACGACTTCTTCCGGCAGCCAATCGAGGAGGCACGACGCGTCGTGCGACAGCACCATCTTGTCGGCGTGCCCGCGCTCACACATCGTCGCGACCGTGTTCACCCGCTCCTCGGTCGACAGGAAGACGTCGAGGCCGAAGCGATCCATGCCGATGTAGGAGCCGTTGGCGATCAACTCCTCGAGATAGCCGATATCGGTGGTGTCGCCGGAATGCCCGATCACCACACGGGTCAGGTCGACACCCTCTTCTTCGAAGATCTTCTGCTGCTCGAGGCCCCGCCGGGTGGCGGCATGGGTGTGCGTCGTGATCGGCACGCCCGTTTCGCGGTGCGCACGCGCGACCGCCCGCAGCACCCGCTCCACGCCGGGCGTCACACCCGGTTCGTCGGTGGCGCACTTGAGGATTGCCGCCTTGACGCCGGTGTCCGCGATGCCGTCTCTGATGTCGCCGACGAACATCTCGGTCATGATCTCCGGGCCGTCGAGCAGCGTTCCCGGACCACGCAGGGAGAAGTACAGCGGCACGTCATTGTAGGTGTAGAGCCCGGTGGCGACCACGATGTTGATGTCGGTGGCCGCGGCGATGCGTGCGATGCGGGCGATGTATCGGCCCAGCCCGATCACGGTCAGGTCGACGATGCTGTCGACGCCGCGCGACTTCAGCTCGTTGAGCCGGCTGATCGCGTCGGCCTCGCGGGTGGCCTCGTCGCCCCACACCTCGGGATGGTTGTCATGTACCTCTGGGGACAGCACGAAGACGTGCTCGTGCATCAGCGTGACGCCGAGGTCGGCGGTGTTGATGGCTCCGCGTGCGGTATTCAGTTGCGGCACTCGGCCGATGCTAGACCAGCGAGTTGTGCCTGACTGTCAAGTCATCGCACCGGCGATCGCGATGTGGCCTTCGAGACCGCGCGCATGGGCCCTCGACCGATACCGGTCCACGAACCCGCGGTATGAGTCGTGATCGCCGCCCGCAGCCGCCAGCAATGCCCGCAGCCGGAGCAGAGGGAGCTCATGCATGACGGAGCCGTTGTCCGTCGCGACGCTCGCTAACCTCTCGACCGCCGTCTGCGCCCTCGTCCGGTCGCCTTCGGCATTGCGCGCCAGCAGCGAGGTGACCAGAACGGTGCCCGCGGCGCCTCGGTACATCGCTCCTCCGCTGCGGTCCGTAGCGTGGAGCACCTGTGCCGCCATGTCGACGGCGGCGTCCATATCTCCGGTTCGAGCGCTCTCCGCGGCGGTCTCGACGTCGATGATCGCCGTCTCGGACATGGCGAAGCGTTCCCGTACAGGCCAGATCGCGGGCGCCGGAGGCGTCAGTCGGGGCGCCGATCTGGTGGAGAGCCGATTGTTGGACAAATAGAAGCCGCCAGTGCACCGACGGAGATCAGGGCAAGCAGTTGGACGCTCGGGGAGTGCCCGGCGTAGCCGTCCACCGACCGCCACGGGTTCTGCGACAAGACGGTGCCCGCCAGGATCAGGCCGCCTGCGCTGACGCCGACGGTTATCCCGTCGAGCAGGCCTGTCCGGTTGCGCAGCACGTAGCGAACGCCGAGCGCCGCGCCGACCACGATGACGCCCGCGACGCCGGAAACGACCGCGCCGACCGCGACGACCGCAACCGATGTCGCCACGGTGCCCGGCTGCCACGGCCGTGCCGGGTCTGCAGGCCGGGGTGGGCGGCGCGCAGGCACCAGCGCCAACAGCAGCAGTATCGGCAGAAGGGCCAACCCGCCCGCGATCCCAGCGCGGTAGACGGCGTTGGATCCGAAGTGCAGGGTGACGGTGCCGGACGTGCCGGGCGGTACGACCCAGCCCTGCTGCCATCCGTTGACGGTGACGGGCGTCAACCGGGTGCCGTCGCGGGTGCGCGCCGTCCAGCCCGGGTTGATGCTCTCTGGCACCACCAGGATCCGCGGAGCCTGAGACGCAGGGACGTCCACCTCGCGGTGGTCGGAACGCCACGTGCCGATCTTGACGGGATCCGTTGGGGCGGTGATCAATTCGCGCCCCAGGGGACCGACGAGCTGCACACCGTCGACGACGAAGGCCGCGCCGGGGCTGATTATCAGCTCCTGCTGGCCCGCGGGCAGCGCGATCGGGCCGGCCTGGCAGGGCTTGGCGGGAATCGGGTCGCCGTCCAGCAGTGCGCCGACGGTGGTGTCGATCGATGTCTGCACGAACTGGCCCGCGACGGCGACGATCGGGCCGCGGCCACACGGCAGCGCGACAACCCGCGCCCTGTTGCGCGCGGCGTCTGCGGCGGCGATCGGCCTACCCTGCCGGTCCAGCGCCGCGATCTCGCCGAGGCCGGGCGGCTTCAGCTGGTCGAAGCCCAGTGCGGTGCGGTCGATGACATCGTCCCAGTCCAGCAGCGACACCTTGATGGTGTCGGTGGTGTGAGGACGGAGGTCGATCGTCTGCGCCCCGCCGTAGCCGGTCATCGGGCGCACCTGCGGACCGTCGCCGAGATCGACCGCAACCAGTTTCGGGTGCGCGGGCAATGTCGACGTGCTTGGCGTCACCCGCAGCGCGGCCACCTCCGCCGGGGCAGGCAGCTTCAGCGTCAGGTTGGGGGGCGTGTGGTACTGCACCACACGCTGTGGCGCGGTCCACGAGGTGCGCGGGTCGCCGTCGGTAGCGGCGTAGGCGGAGCCGAGCACGTCGATCGGGTCGGAGTCGCCGGAGGCGCTGGTGGTCCCCGGTTGGCTGACCAGGTCGGCGAGGTTGGGCCCCTGTCGTGGCCGCACCCACACCGTCGGGGTCACCGACACGGGTTCGGGAACGGTCAGTGTGCGGCTGAGATTGACCGGCTCCTCGGGCGACAACGCCATCGCCGCCGCGCAGTGCACCCCGTCGGGGCCGTCGGCGCAGCCCGACCTACCGAGTAATTCAGAACCCAGGTCCCATTGTGCGACAGCCGAATCCGCTGGCGGGCCGGGCACGGCCACGGTGTGCCGGAGTTCGATGGGATGCGCGAAGCCCGATGCGTCGTACTGCGTGACGTCGAAGTCGGTGATGCCGAACTGCACGCCGGGTGACCCGTCGTCGGTGCCCACCGCGGTGATTCGCACCCATGGGGTTTCGCCGTAGGGCAGCGCCGCGGTGATCGGCTTGCCCGGCTCGTCGAACCGCAGGGTGCTCGTCCCGTTGACGGTGGAGATCTCGATCCGTCGCACCTGCGCGCCGACGGCCGTCGCGCTCGGCGTGACGGTGATGGTGGCATTGGTAACGGGGTGATCGAAGTCGACCTGCAGCCACTGCCCGACGGCCGCCTGCAGGGCGTTGGACACCCATGAGGTCGACGCGTCGCTGTCGATGGCGGCGGTCGGTCCGCTCGCCGGTGCGACGTTGGGAAGCGCGGTGGAGTCCGCGGCCGAACTCGACACCGTGACGCGGCCGCCGGTCCACGCACCATGCACCATGTGGCTGTCGCCCGCCGGGTAGTCGGGCACCCGGTTGAAGGTGTGCCGCGCGTCGCCGTCCGCGCGGATCGCCGACGAATGATCATCGACGCGGCCGTAGTCGGTTTCGCGCGCGAGCGGTGTGTCGGTGACGGTGACGACGGGCGTCGGCAGTCCCGCGCGCTGCGCGTCGGCCGTCAGCAGGATCGGCCCAAGCGGCGGCTGGTTCAGCAACCTGCGCCGCTCGTCGAGCCGCAGTAGCGCCTCGGGGCCGCCGTCGACGCGGGCCATGGCGTCGGTGTCGGTGAGATACGGCACGGCCGCCGCGGTACCTGCGGCAACCCGGTAGATCTGCACCGCCGGATATTTCGGCCGAAGCCCGCTGTCGGTGATGAAGCCGGCAAGCGTGCCCGGTCCGACCTGTTCGCCGAATTCCGCGACCTTGGTCAGTCCGCCGGACCCCTCGATCGCCTTGTGCACCAGCACAGGCCGCGCCGACCGCGACGACTCGGGGTCGAGATCGTTGCGGACCACGACATATGAAATACCCTGCCGGACAAGCGTATCCGCCAGTCCGGCGGACGGCCGTCCTGCGGCCAGCAGCCGCTGCACCGAATCGAGTGCACGGATCGTCTGCGGCGGCGTGAGCGGAATCGAGTCGCGGACACCCCACGGGCTGTTGCCGAGCACCTGCAGCGGCTCGTCGTGGCTGGTGCCCCACACCTGGGTGGCGAACGGCGCACCCGGCACCACCAGCACCCGCCCCGTCGGTGAACCCGCATTGTGCGCGTCAAGCCAGTCGGCCGTCTGGTGCCAGTACGGCGGGATCGCGTCGAACGCGCCCGGCGGCGTCAGCCGGCCCGTCCACGCCAGCGAGCTGCTCGCGGCAAGCGCAACCAGCACGACGATCCCGATGGCGACCCGCTTGTCGTGCTCCGGGTGGGCGAAGGCGTGCATCCACTCCTTGCGCGGCGTACAGCCCGGCAGTGGAATGCGGCCGAGCAGATGCGCGAGGCCGAGCACCAGCGGCAGCCGGATCACCGGCTCGAGCTTGTGGACGTTGCGCAGCGGTGTGCCCGCCGCGTCGAGGAACGTCTGAACCTCATGTGCCAGAGGCGATCCCAGGCCGCCTGAGTAGCCCACGGCCAACAGGACGATGCCAACCAGCAGCATCGACACCAGCCTGCCGCGGGCAGGCATCGTGCGCATCGCCAGCCCGGCAACGCCTGCCGCCGCGACGATCGTGGTGGCGAGCACGGCGACCGTCCCGGTGATCAGCGATGCGCCCGCCGTCGCGTTCGGCGCGACGAACGGGGTCCAGCTGTCTGTGCCCCGCAGCACCTCGGTCAGCGACGTCCATTGCGTTGTGACACCGGATGATTCGATGAAGTCGAGGAACGGCGGACTGACCCGGCCCAACATCACGAGGGCGACGACCCACCACGCGACGGCAAGTGCAGCGCACAGGAACCACCATGCGGTGAAGCGCAACCACAGCCGGTTGGGCCGATGGCATGCCCACCAGATCAGTGCGGCCAGACAGCCGGTCAGGGTGGCGACGGCGTTGACCGCGCCCATGCATGCGAGCGCCAGCGCCGACCGGGCCGCAAGCACGCGCACCGACCCGGAGCCGCGCAGCGCCACGATGACCGGCAGCAGCACCCAGGGCGCGAGCATCATCGGCAGCGTCTCCGAGGAGATCGCGCCGATCGTGGTCAGCACGCGCGGTGACAGCGCGAAAGCCGCGGCCGCGATGACCCGCGAGCCCGGCGAACCGATGCCGAGCGCTTCGGCCACTCGCAGCAGGCCCCAGAAGCCGACCGTGAGCAGCAGCGCCCACCACAGCCGCTGGGTCATCCACCCCGGAAGCCCGAGCGTGTCGCCGAGCAGGAAGAAGGCGCCGTGCGGGAACAGGTAGCCGTACGCCTGGTTCTGCGCCTGCCCGAACGGAAGCTCGCTGTTCCACAGATTGGCCGCTCGCGCGAGGAACCGCAGAGGGTTGGCCGTGAGGTCGAGTTTGGTGTCGGGGGAGATTTTGCCCGGCGACTGGGCGAAGGTCAGGATCAGCGATACCGCCGCGACCAGCCACAGCCAGCGGCGAGAGAGCGGCGTAGCGAGCGCCGGTGAATCGGTGGTGGTCAGGCTAGCTGCGGTCGCCGTACTCGACCCGGTTCAGCACTGACGATGCCGGATCTCCCGCCTGCAGCGGCGGCTTGCTGTCCTGCTGGATCATCAGCGTGATGCCGAAGATCGCGGCCGCACCCAGCAACAGACCGACGACGACGCTGGCCGCGGCGGGCACCAAGAACCGGTCCATGCCGCCAACGTAACATGCGACTTCATGGCCCTGCCCCGCGTACTCGGTGCGCTCGCGGCGTTGACCGGCTTACTGCTGGCCTGCTCGCCCACCACCGAAAAGCCCGCCGCTTCGCCTACCCACAGTCCGTCCAACACTTCGCTGAACCGCCCGCTGCCAGGCGCCGCGCAGCCTGCGTGCGGTGCAGGCCCGGCTGTGCTGGCCGAAATGTCGACGCGGGACAAGCTGGCGCAGCTGCTGATGGTCGGCGTGAAGGACGCGGCCGACGCCAAGGCCGTCGTCGACACGCACCACGTCGGCGGCATCATGGTCGGCAGCTGGACCGACCTGTCGATGATGGGCGCACCGCTGGCCAACGTCGTCGCGTCGGCGGGCCCGCTGCCACTGGCCATCAGCACCGACGAGGAGGGCGGTCGGGTGTCCCGGCTGTCCAGCCTGATCGGGAAGCAGCCGTCACCTCGGGTGCTGGCGCAGACGAAGACGCCGGCCGAGGTGCACGACATCGCGCTGCAGCGCGGCCAGGCGATGCGGAACCTTGGCATCACGATCGACTTCGCGCCGGTCGCCGACGTCACGACGGAATCCGACGACGAGGTGATCGGCGATCGCTCGTTTGGATCCGATCCGGCCCAGGTGACCGACTTCGCGGGCGCGTATGCGCAGGGGCTGCGTGACGCGGGTGTGCTGCCGGTGCTCAAGCACTTCCCGGGGCACGGCCACGGCTCCGGCGACTCCCACGAGGGTGGCGTCGTCACTCCGCCGCTGCCCGACCTCGAGGCCAACGACCTGGTGCCGTACCGCACGCTGACCACACAGCAGCCGGTCGCGGTCATGGTCGGCCACCTGCAGGTGCCCGGCCTCACCGGCAGCGACCCGGCCAGCCTGAGCCCCGACGCCTACGCGCTGTTGCGCTCGGGCAATTACGGCGGGCCGCCGTTCAACGGGCTGGTGTTCACCGACGACCTGTCCAGCATGGGCGCCATCAACCAGCGCTACAGCGTCGCCGACGCGGTGCTTCGCGGGCTGCAGGCAGGCGCCGACGTCGCCCTGTGGGTCACCACGGACGAGGTGCCCGACGTGCTGGACCGGCTGGAGAAGGCGCTGGCGGCAAGCGAGCTGTCGCAGGCCAAGGTGGACGACTCGGTGCTCAAGCTGGCCGTCGCCAAGGGCCCGAATCCGCGATGCTGACGGTGCTGACCTACAGGCCGTAAACGCGCGCGGCGTTGCGGACGCCGATCATGTCGACGATGGCGACCGCGTCGGCTTCGCCGCATTCGCCCGCGCGCACCCACTCGCCGAGTACCAGGCCCATGGCGCGCCGCCACAGCACCGCACCGAGGAGGTGCAGTTCCGGCGGCCCGAACGCGTCCGACGAGTACAGCTGTTTGGCGAACGGCGCAGTGTCGAGCGACTCGGCCACCAACGCCGTCGAGCGGCTGCCCAGATAGTTGATGGCAAGGCCGACATCGAAATTCACGTGATCGAACGCCTGAGCCAGGTAGCCGGCCTGGCGGTGGAACGGGTAGCAGTGCAACAGCAGCACAGGGACCGGCGTCATCGAGCGCAGCAGCGGCAGCATCAGCAGCGGGTCGGTGCGGTTCAGGTCGAGGTCGCGGTCGCCGAACCCGACGTGTACCTGTATCGGCAGCCCGTGCTCGGCCGCCTCGTGCACGCCGAACGCGATCAAAACCGGGCTGTCGACTCGCAGATCCCTGCCCTGCGCCGCAAGCGAGCGGGCCTGTTCGACGACGGCCACGTCGGTCGGGCGCGACCAGTCGATGTCGAAATTCGTGCGGTAGGCGGCGATGGTCTTGGTGCCGAC